>NZ_JCAXEJ010000004.1:0-308015 GCF_059759005.1 Paenarthrobacter sp. GQ52 | reverse complement strand
ACGCTGGGCAAGATCAAAAGCCACAGCAACCCGCGCCTGCAAAGCGGTAATGGCCGACTTCATCTCCTCCAAAACCCGCAACTGCTCAATCAAGTCCCCACTCACAGAGCCGGACTGAACCGCGCCAGTGCTGACTGGAACCGCGCCGCGCTGAACAGCATCCGCAACCACGGGAGCGCGCCCAAGCGCCACTATCGCGCCCGCCTGCCTATCCCCAATCCGCTCCATGCCCTAACTCTGGCAGCAGCCACCGACAATATAACGCCAGTGTTCCCAATGGGGCCCGATGACCTTTTTGCCAAGCGAGGGAGTCCCTCGGAGGACCTCCCTCAAGCGGGTCTCCCTAACACTCTCTAAACCTGATGTTCTGAAGTCATGACCACAACCATTTCCTCCACCAAGACCCGTCGTTTGCCACTGGTGACCTACGTTCTGGCGGCCGGAGTGTTCCTCATGGGGACCACCGAGTTCATCGTTGCGGGCATACTGCCTGAGATTGCGGGCGATCTTGGGGTGTCCGTGGCAAGTGCCGGCCTCATGATCACGGTCTTTGCGGTGGGCATGATCGTCGGCACCCCCACAATGTCCATCCTGACCCTGAAGCTGCCCCGGCGTCTGACGCTGAGCCTCGCGCTTGTTGTCTTCGCTGTGGGCCACGTGGTTGTTGCCCTTACTTCCGACTTCACGCTGATCCTGGTGGCTCGTTTCGTCACGGCACTGGCGACTGGCGCTTTCTGGGCGGTAGCCGCCGTCGTGGGTGCTAAAGCTGCAGGTGCGGCTTCAGCGTCCCGGGCGCTGGGCGTTGTCCTGGGGGGTGGCATGCTCGCCAACGTGGTCGGTGTGCCGCTGGGGGCCTTCGCAGGCCAGGTAATTGGCTGGCGTGGCCCATTCTGGGCTTTGGCTGTTCTTGCTCTGGCGGCGGCCGTGGTGGTGTACCGGCTGGTCCCGGCAAGCCCCGAAACCGGGCCCACTCCCTCCGTGCGGGCAGAGCTTGCCAGCATGCGTGACGCCAGGGTCTGGCTTGTCCTGGCGGGCTGCGCGATCGTGTGCGGATCGTCCTTGGCTGCCTACAGCTTCATCTCTCCGCTGCTTACTGAGAACACGGGTCTGGCCGCTTCCGTGGTTCCGTTGGTTTTGGTGGCCTACGGTGTGGGGGCGTTCATCGGCTCCAATCTTGGAGGTCACTTCGGCGCACACCACCCCTATCCGGCACTGTTCATCTCTGCGGGTATGACGTTGCTGGTGCTGGGTGCCCTTTCCCTGTTCTCCCACTACGCCGTGATGACAGTGGTCCTGATCTTCTTGCTAGGGCTCTTCGGGATGGCCACCAACCCGATTCTGATCGGCAAAGCCGTTGGTTATGCCGGCCACGCGCCCACCCTTGCGTCGGCGCTCAGCACCTCAGCGTTCAACCTCGGTACGGCCGTGGGATCGTGGGTCGCCGGTTACGCCTTGGAGTCCGCGCTTGGAGCCACGGGACCTGTGCTGGTGGGAACAGGCATTGCCGCGCTCTACTTCGCGCCGCTCACAATGTTGATGCTCAAGGATCGTAAGGAAGGCGCCCGGCCATGAAGCGCCGCACCGCCGGAGTACTGTTGCTGGCGTTGGCGGTCGTCAGTTGCAGCCCGTCTCCCACCGGCGAAGCTACCCCGAGTTCGGCCAGTGCGACATCCAGCCCTGCTGCCGGCAGCGTCGTAGGTACCGTAGTCCGCTTCAGCGCCGGCTCGGTATCTCTGGACGTGACCATCGGTGAAGACAACCCCACTACCCGGGACTTTCTGAGCATGCTGCCACTCACCGTCACCATGGAAGAGTTTGCCGGCCGGGAGAAGATCGCGGACCTGCCCAGGCCCCTCCACTATGAAGGGTCTCCCGGGTCGGACCCTGAGGACGGCGACCTCATCTACTTCGTGCCCTGGGGAAACCTCGGTTTCTACTACAACACTTCGGGGATCGGTTTCTCGGACCAGACCATCCACTTGGGCCGCTATAACGCGACGCCGGACGAGCTTGCGCGCTTCGAGGACCAGGAGGTTCGTGTGGAAGTCAGCCCATGACCGACCGGCATCGACGATAAAGCGTGCGGCAGCACCGCCGTCGTCAGCTGTCCTGCAGTCAGCTGTCCGTCCGTGACTTCTCGGACGCAGGCTGGACGCCCTGTCCGTATTCGCTGGCCGCCCAGGAGGACAGCAACTGAAGGCGCTCGGCCGACGGCGACCCGGGTTCCGCCGCGTAGATGGTCAGGGTCAGCCCGGGTTCGGCGGCCATTTCCAAGCCCTCGTACGCGAGTGTCATCTCGCCCACGATCGGATGATTGAACGTTTTGAAACCCGTTCCGTGATGCCGGACGTTGTGCGCACCCCAGCGTGTGCGGAACTCATCGCTGCGGGTGCTCAGTTCACCAATAAGATCGTGCAGTTCCTTGTTGTGCGGGTCGCGTCCGGCCTCGGTGCGAAGGATTGAAACCGTCACCTCCGCAAAGGCGCCCCAATCCGGGTAGAACTCATGCGCGCGATCATCCAGAAACGTGAATCTGGCGATGTTGGGCGCCTGCCCCGGCATGTCGTAGCAATCCTTATAAAACGCCCGGGCCAAAGGGTTCACCGCCAACAGGTCCATGCGACCATTCCGGACAAAAGCGGGTCCGGCCGTAACAGCATCCAGCGCCCACTGCAGGCTCTCATGGGGAACGTACGATTTCGAATTCCGGCGCCGCGGGGGTCTGGCAACAGGACTGGCCGCGTGGGCGAGATCGAACAGATGTGCCCGCTCAGCGTCATCCAGGTTCAGCGCCCTGGCGATGCTCTCCAGTACTTGTGGGGAAGCTCCGCTGATGGCACCCCGCTCCAAGCGGGTGTAATACTCCACGCTCAACCCGACAAGGGTAGCCACTTCGCTGCGACGCAGCCCCTTGACCCGCCGGTTGGATCCCGTGGGCAACCCAACCTGCTCCGGGGCCACGTGGGCCCGCCGGGAAATCAGAAATTCGCGTACTTCCGCCCGATTGTCCATGGACTCCACCATAGATCCGGTCCATCGCCGGAGGGAGTCCCTGCGAGGACCTCCAAAAATGGCGGCTACGTGGCCTCGGACGTGGCCTTGCGACGTGAAACCAACACGGGACTGTGGGCATGGTGAAGCACGGCATGCGCCGTGGAGCCTATGGTGCCTTTGATCAGGCCATGGCCCTTGGTCCCCACCACCGTGAGGCGTGCCCCTTGAGAAGCCTTGACCACGGCCCGGGAGAATGAAGCATCAACCAGCAACTCGCCGGCCACGGTGACTCCGGGCGCTTTGTGGCGTGCCCGGCTCAGCACAGCGTCAAGCATCGCTTCAGCGTCCGGGTAAGCTTCCACAGGCTCGCGCAACCGTCGGTACCCCTCCGGTTCGTGCAGTACGTGGACGATCATGAGGTCGGCACCCGTTGCTGCCGCGAAAAGACAAGCGTCGTCGAGGGCTGCCGGGGATCCCGAGTCATCAACTGCAAGCAGCACCGGACCCTCCGGGTGGTCATCTGCGCGGATCACTGCCACCGGGCACTCTGCGGTTGCTGCCATCTCCAAACTCACGGAGCCCACCAGCAAGCCCATGAACCCGCCAAGTCCCCGGCTTCCGAGTACCAACATCTCTGCACCCACCGAGACGTGGGCCAGATGATCGCGTGGCATCCCATGAAGCAAAGTGCTGTGGACTTCCAGCTCGGGGACGGTCTCTTTGGCGAGAGCCATCCCCTCTTCGAGGACTTTTTGAGCCGCCCTTTCCAGACCGCTATCGGCTACACCGGGAACGGGACCCAGGTTGTGGGACACGAGAATCCACAAGGAACAGTGCACAACGTGGAGGGAACAGTCCCGCAGGATCGCGTGCTTGGCGGCCCATTGGACGGCGCGGTGTGATTCTTCGGATCCGTCATAGCCAACCACGATCGTCTTCGATGCGCGCTCGTTCGTCATGGCCCGAGCCTACGCTGGCACAGGGACCGGCACCATAGCGTAACGCCGGCCTCCACGGAGCGGTACGCTGCTAGGCTCCGATGCTGACACCTCAGGAGGAAAAACCGTGGGCTTTGCCAATGAACTCAAGAACCAGACTGCCGGGGACTGGGACGCCGCCGTCAACCATCCATTCGTGGACCAGCTGCTCGACGGGTCTCTTTCGGACGAGAACCTGCGCCGCTACCTCGTCCAGGATTACCAGTTCTGCGATGCCTTCACCGCCCTCCTGGGCCAAGCTGTCGCATCGGCACCTTCGCTGGCTTCGCGGTTGGTGTTTGCCCGGGTTCTCGGGGCTTTCGCTTCGGACGAGAACACGTACTTCCAGGATTGCTTCAATGAACTCGACGTCCCCGAGGCGGATCGAACCGCACCCGCGCTGGGATCTGCCACCCGGGATTTCGACAACCTGATGCGCAGCGCCCTCGCTACCCGCTCCTACCCGGAAGTCCTGGCAGTGCTGTTGGTTGCGGAGTGGCTCTACGGAGACTGGGCTGCCCGCGCCGGGGACACCAGTGAATGGCCCGCCCACGCAAAGCATGCCGAGTGGATCCGCCTCCACAACAACCCGGAGTACAACGCATGGGTGACCTGGCTACGCAACGAGTTCGACGCCGTCGAACCTGCCGACGCCGCTGCACGCGAGCGCGTAGCCGCCACCTTCGCTGAAGCGGTGCGGCTGGAGCGCGCGTTCTTCGACGCTGCGCTGATGCCGGCGGAGGCTGCGATTTAGCCCCGCTGCCGCACCGTGTAGCTGAGCTCCACCAGGCCTTGGTCATAGCTGTTCACGTCCACGAGCTTCAACAGGGCAGGATCATGTCCGGCCGGGAACACGCCCCTGCCTGAGCCCTGGCCCAGCGGCATCACCACAAGCCGGACTGCGTCCACTTCTCCGGCGGCGAAGAACGTCTGGCCGAGCGACAAGCTTCCCCAGAGAACGATGTCCTTTGCGGACTCGCGTTTGATGCGACGAATGTCCTCGATCGCGTCGCCGGATTCAACGGTCGACGGCGGGAAGTCGCCCCAAGGGGCCTCCTTCAGGTGGCGTGAAAACACGTGGCGTCGCAGGCCATTGAGGGCTGGAGCGATGATCTCGCCCTCGGAGGCGTCGGTAGGCCAGTATTCAGCAAAGTACCTGTACGTATTGGCGCCCAAAACCATTGCCTCCACACTGCCGAGCCATTCGAGCTGGGCACGGTCAAACTCGGCCGTTCCACCTTCCAGCAGTTCGTAGGCTTTGAACTCGTTGTTGGTGTCGGCGGCGTATCCGTCGGCGGTAACGAAATCCTGGACGATCAGCTGTCCCATGAGCGACTCCTCGATCCGATGATGGCCCGCAGGAGCCTACGCCGCGAAGCACAAGCCGACAACCCCTGGCGGTTCCCTTATCGGTGACCAAACTGTATCTGACAACGGTGTCTGAGTAGTTGGGTCTTTAGATAGACCTGAACATAGCTCTAAAAACCGTTGACTTGTCCGCTGGACTTATCGTAGCTTTTCCCTCATTGACAACGTTGTCTAGATGGGGATGGGCACGCGCGATGAAGGGCGAACGAGGAGAACAATGACTAAATCCACTATGAGCAGGATGCGAACAGCGACGTCTGCGTTGACGCTGGCGGGCCTGACACTTTCGGGCATCATGGCCGGCATGGCACCAGCGTCTGCGGCACCGGAAGTGGGAAGCGAGGACTTTCGACCTGCTTACCACTACACGCCAGCGAAGAACTGGATGAACGACCCCAACGGAATGGTTTTCCATAAAGGCGTCTATCACCTGTTCTATCAGCACAATCCCTCCGGCAACACGTGGGGGAACATGTCATGGGGACACGCGACGTCGAAGGACTTGGTGCACTGGCAGGAGCAGCCCTTGGCCCTGTCCACCGACGCGCAGGAAGATGTCTTCTCCGGCAGCATCGTGGTTGATAAGGACAACACCACGGGCTTCGGGACGAAGGAAAACCCCGCGCTGGTGGCCATCTACACCAGCGCATATAAGGAGCCCTCCCCGCACCGGGGCCTGCAGGCCCAGTCCCTGGCCTACAGCCTGGATGATGGCCAGACTTGGACGAAGTACTCAGGAAATCCTGTGCTGAACCGCAATTCAGCCAATTTCCGGGACCCAAAGGTCTTCTGGCACGACAACCCGTCCGGCGGTGGCTACTGGGTCATGACCGCAGTCGAATCACAGGATCACAAGGTTCTCCTCTACAAGTCCGACAATCTCAAGGACTGGACTTCCCTGAGCGAATTCGGGCCCGCCAACGCGACCGGCGGCCAGTGGGAATGCCCTGATTTGTTCCCGCTCGCCGTGGATGGGGATCAGAACAATATCAAGTGGGTCATGGTGGTCAATATCAATCCCGGCGGAGTCGCGGGAGGCTCGGCTGGACAGTACTTCGTGGGCAACTTCGACGGCACCACCTTCACCTCCGAGACCACCGAACCAGTGGCCGAGGCACCTGCCGGCACTGTCCTGGCAGGCTTCAACGACGGAACCTACAACGGGTGGACCACAAACAACGAACCAGGCAACTGGAAGAACGGTCCTTTCGGTGACGCTCCCGCCTCAGGTTCCCTCCCCGGCCAGAGTCCGGTGACTGGCTTCGGCGGAACAGGACTGATCAACTCATTCAACGACGGCGACTGGCCGATGGGTTCCATGCAGTCACCCACCTTTACCGTGACCGACGATTACCTGAACTTCCTGATCGGCGGCGGCAAGCACCCCCACGTCTCCGACAAACTGGACAACACCCCGCCCCCGGGAGAACTGAAGTTTGATGGTTTCGAGCTTCCCGAAGGCACAACGCTGGCCACTGCCGGCTGGACCGGGACAGGCGACCTCACTCCCAGTTTCCAGCCGGCCACCAGTGGCGGGGACTACTACATTGGCGCTAAGCGAATCAACACATTCGAAACCGGCACCGTGCCCGGAGATGACCGCCAAGGCACCCTGACCTCCCCCGAATTCCCCATCACAAAGGACTTCATGTCCATGCTGGTTGGAGGCGGCTACCGTACGGCGGACTCCGGCCAGACCCTGGCGGTCCAGCTACTCGTCAACGGCCACGTGGTCCGCTCCCTGGCAGGCGATAACGCGGGGCTGCTGAACTGGAAGGGCTGGGACGTTTCGGAGTTCGCGGGGCAGAACGCACAGCTGCGGATCGTTGACGAAGCAACCGGCGGATGGGGCCACTTGACCCTTGACCACGTCATGCTCACTGACAGTGCCGCTGTTCCCAGGTCCGATGAAGAAACGGTGAACCTGGTCGTCAACGGACAAGTGGTCCGTACCGCCACCGGCAACGACAGTGAAACCTTGGATTGGGCTTCATGGGATGTCAAGGAATTCGTTGGTCAGCAGGCGCAGATCAAGGTTGTGGATAACAACCGATTCGGCTGGGGCCACATCCTCGCGGATGAGTTCACAGCCAGCTCCACCGCTGCGAAGTCCCGGCTCGAGTCGTATGACTGGCTGGACTACGGACGTGACTACTACGCAGCCGTTTCCTTCTCGAACATGCCTGATAACAAGCGGGTCATGCTCGGCTGGATGAACAACTGGGACTACGCCAACAACATCCCCACCAACCCTTGGCGCAGCGCCATGGCACTGCCCCGAGAGGTGCAGTTGACGCAAACACCCGACGGTCCACGCCTTGCCCAAAATGTGGTCAAGCAGGTGGACAAGCTTGCGACAAAGCCCAGCTACGCGGACAAGAAGGGCGGCGCCATCATGGCCGGAACAACCCCGCTGCCCGCGGCTGCTTCAGGCCAGGTCCAGCGCGTGGACATCACCTTCGCACCAGGCACGGCGAAAAAGTCAGGAATCACCGTACTGGGTGACGGAGCCTCCTCCACCGTGATCGGCTACGACTCCACCACCGGGAAGGTGTTCGTTGATCGCACAAACTCGGGAAACACCACTTTCCACCCGACCTTCGCCTCCATTGAGGACGCCCCTGTCACCCTGGACAAAAAGGGCAATGTCACCCTGCGGGTTTATGTAGACCGCTCTTCGGTGGAAGTATTCTCCGGCGACGGTCTCCGGACCATTACGGATCAAGTATTTCCCAACGCCGGAGCGGACAAGATGGCGCTCTTCGCGGAAGGTGGGACAGCGCAGCTGAAGTCCCTCACTGTTACCCCCATGGAAGGATCAATGTTCCTTCCCGGAAAGAAGTAACACACCGCCCGTAGCAGGAACGGCGGCCGGCTTTCGCCAGCCGCCGTTCCTTTGCCTTTACAGCTACATCAGTGGTTGCAGCCAGGTCAGGACTGATCCTTCACCTTCGATGTGTTCGGTAAGTTCCGCGTTGAACTCCCGGCCGTAGTCGGCGCCGATGTGCTCCTGGAAGGCTTGCTCGTCCCGGTACACCTCGAAGACGAAGTACTCCCGCGGGTTGGTTTCACGCGTGTAGGGCAAGAACATCACGTTCCCCGGTTCGTTACGGACGTGTCCCGCAAGGGTTGCCATCATTTCCGCAACGCGGGCTTCACTGCCTTCCTTAACGGTGAACTCTGCATACAGTGTTTTGGTCATGGACTGTCCTTTGCTCGGTTGATTTCGGAGTGTTCTGCTATTTGCCCGAGTCAGCTTGGGGTCGGATTTCACCGGAACCCCGCTGTATCAGTTCCGTTGGGATGACATATGTTCGGGCGGGGCTCTCGTCGCCGTCGATCCTCGCGAGGATCCGTTCAGCCGCAAGCTTGCCGATGCGTTCAGGATGCTGGGCGATCACAGTGATCCCGGGGTCCATCATGTCGGCCAGGGTGAAATCATCAAATCCGATGAGAGCAACCTCGTGGTGCAGCCCAAGGGCTTTCAGCGCCCGCATGGCGCCAAACGTCACCAAGTTTTGACTGGAGAAAATCGCCGTCGGCGGGTTCTCTGAGGTGAGCAGTTCGTGAGCCGCCTGAAATGCGGTTTCTTCATCATGCAGATTCTCACGAACGGCGACGCCGGAGGTGGAAATGCCTGCTCGTCCGACGGCGTCCAGGAATCCTGTCCGACGCCTCCCCGCGGTTTGAATATCCGTTCGGTCGCCAAGGTAAGCCAGCCGGGTATGTCCATGCTGGATGAGATGGGCCGCCGCCTTTGCCGCGCCAAGTTCATTGTCAGTGACTACCGCGTCAGCCTCAATGCCCGCGGGCTCACGGTCAATGAATACCAGCGGCAGATCGCGGGAGTGCTCCGGGATCATGTACGCCTGGCTCTTGGCGATGGTAGTCAGCACAAGCCCGTCGACCCGGCGTCCCAGGAAAGCTGAAATGAGCTTCTTCTCCCGGTCAGGATCGTCATCCAGGCTGGCAGCGAAGACGGCAATTCCGCGCACGGCCAAAGCGTCTTCCATGGCCCTGTGGATCTCGCCACTGAACGGGTTGGACACGCTCGGGAGCAGCAGGCCGATGGACTGGGTCTTGCGTCCGGAACGCTTCAGGCTGCCCGCTGTGATGTCCAGCTGGTACTGGAGCTGTTCGGTGGCCCGCATGACGCGCTGGCGGGTGGCCTCGGAGACTCCCGGCTCGTCGTTCACTACCCGGGAGACCGTTTTGATTCCAACCCCGGCAAGATCCGCCACGTTCTTCATCGTCGGACGCTTGCGTCCGGAGTCGGATTGGTAACGATTAGACACCGTTGTCAATTAACTGCTCCTCCACTTGATTTAACACTTGACTCTATCGTGTGAGCTTGCTTACATGTTACCTGACAACGTTGTCAGCCGCAGAAGATGCGCCGCCAACAGCCACAAAACAGGAGTTTCAATGTTGAGTTCCAAAGTAACCCGGTCCGCCCGGACCCGTTTTCTTGCCGCAGGCGCAGTCCTGACGCTCGGCGCGCTTAGCCTGACCGCCTGCGGCGGCAGCTCCTCCCCTTCCTCCAGCGGGGGCTCCGATGAGAAGATCGGCGTCTCGCTGATCGTCAAGACCACTTCCAACCCGTTCTTCGTTTCCATGCAGGACGGCGCGAAGAAGGCCGCAGAGGCCGACGGCGTCGATCTCAAGCTTGCTGCCGGCAAGGCCGACGGCGACGAGGACACCCAGATCCAGGCCATTGAGAATGCGATCTCCAAGGGTGACAAGGGAATTCTCATCACCCCCAATGGCCCGTCCGTCGTAGATGCCCTGAAGAAGGCCAAGGACGCCGGCCTGTTCGTCATCGCCCTCGACACTCCCCCGGACCCGGCCGACGCCGCAGACATCACCTTCGCCACGGACAACTTCAATGCCGGCGAGCTCATCGGCAAATGGACCGCCCAGCAACTGGCGGGCAAGAAGGCCGTCATTGCCCTCATTGACCTCTTTGACGACAAGGTGGTCTCGGTGGACTACAACCGCGACCAGGGCTTCCTGACCGGCCTCGGAATCGACACCGCGGATAAGAAGAAGAACGGCGACGAAGCCAAGACAGGAACGTACACCGGAGGCAAGGGCGGCGAGTACGAAATCGTCGGTAGCCAGGCATCCCAGGGCGCCGAAGACGGTGGACGTACCGCGATGGAAACCCTGCTGGCTAAGAACCCCAATGTCAACGTTGTCTACACGATCAACGAGCCGGCTGCAGCAGGTGCCTTCGAGGCCCTGAAGTCCGCGGGCAAGGAAAAGGATGTCTTGATCGTTTCCGTTGACGGCGGCTGCACCGGTGTGAACAACGTCAAGTCCGGTGTGATCGGCGCAACCGCACAGCAGTACCCGGTCAAGATGGCCGAGATGGGCGTGAAGGCCATCGTTGAGCTGGCAAAGACCGGTAAGAAGCCGGCCAACTCCGAGGGCCTGGACTTCTTCAACACCGGCGTTGAACTCGTCACTGACAAGCCGGCCGACGGCGTCAAGAGCATCACCACCACCGAGGCATCCCAGGTCTGCTGGGGCAAATAACCACTCCAGACGCGGGGAGATGCACCAAGCAGCATCTCCCCGCGTACCAGCAGTTACAGAACATGGAAGTTCAGGAGCAATCTAAGTGACCCAGCAACAGACCGCCGGCCCCCCGAGCGCGGGGCATGCTGATTTGGCCGAGGAATTCCTCGACCGACAGACCCCCCTCAGCAGAATCCGCAACATTCTCCACCGTTACCCAGCCCTCAGCCCGGCCATTGTTCTGCTGATCGCCGTGGTGGTCTTTGGGCTCCTCAATGACCGGTTCCTCCGCGTTGAGAACCTGTCCCTGATCACTCAGCAGGTGGCCGTGGTCGGCACCCTGGCGATCGCCCAGACCTTGATCATCCTGACCGCCGGTATTGACCTCTCCGTGGGTGCAGTAATGATCCTGTCCTCAATGGTGATCGCACAGCTCGCGGTCAGCAACGGCATTCCAGGGCCAATTGCGCTGATTGCCGGCCTCGCCGTCGGGCTGGGATCCGGTGCTCTCAACGGCTTCCTGGTCACAAGGTTCCGCCTCCCACCGTTCATCGTCACGCTGGGTACTTTGAACATCTTCATCGCTTTGACGCTGCTCTACTCCGGTGGAAGCACCGTGCGTGGCTCGGCTATGCCGGACATGCTCACCTGGCTCGGCAGCACCTTCCCGATTGGGCCCGTCCGGATCTCCACTGGCGTGGTCATGATGCTTCTCCTCTACGTGGCCATGGCATTCATCCTGGGCAAGACCGCCTGGGGACGGCACGTCTACGCTGTGGGCGATGACAAGGAAGCCGCCCGACTGGCCGGTATTCCCGTCAACCGCGTCCTGATGAGCGTCTACCTTGCCGCCGGCGCAGTCCTGGCCGTCGGCGCATGGATCCAGATCGGCCGTACCAATGCCGCCAGCCCGAACGCTGGCGTCGATCTGAACCTGGACTCCATCACCGCCGTCGTGATTGGCGGCACCAGCCTCTTCGGCGGCCGCGGCTCGATCTGGGGTTCGCTGCTCGGAGCGCTGATCGTTGGTGTCTTCCGCAACGGCCTCTCCCTCGCCGGCTTGGACGTCCTCTATCAGACCCTCGCTGTAGGCATCCTGATCATCATTGCCGTATCCGTCGATCAGTGGATCCGAAAGGTCAAGTCATGACCACCACAGAATTTGAAGCTTCCCGCGCCGAAACCCGCGAGCCCATCCTCAAGGCCAGGAACCTCGTCAAGACGTTCGGCCGCGTGGTCGGTCTGGACGGCGTCAGCCTGGACCTCTACCCCGGCGAAGTACTGGCCGTCATCGGCGACAACGGTGCCGGTAAGTCCACCCTCATCAAATGCCTCACCGGCGCCGAAATTCCCGATACCGGCGAACTCTTCGTCTCCGGACAGCAAGTGCACTTCAAACGGCCGCAGGACGCCCGCGTCCACGGCATCGAAACCGTCTACCAGAACCTGGCTGTTTCCCCGGCCTTGGATGTTGCCTCGAACCTGTTCCTCGGCCGGGAAGAGCGCCTCCCCGGCCCCTTGGGAAGCCTGTTCCGGATGCTCGACACCAAGGGCATGCGCAGGAAAGCCAAGGAAGAACTGACCCGATTGGGAATCTCCACCCTGCAGGATGTGACCGTACCGGTGGAGAACCTTTCCGGTGGCCAGCGTCAGGCCGTAGCCGTGGCCCGCGCAGCGGCCTTCGGGTCCAAGGTGGTGGTTCTTGACGAGCCGACAGCCGCTTTGGGTGTACGCGAATCCAACCAGGTGCTCCAGCTCGTCCGCGACCTCCGCGACCGAGGCCTGCCGGTGATCCTGATCAGTCACAACATGCCTCACGTGTTTGACGTTGCAGACCGCATCCACATCCAGCGCCTGGGCAAATGCGCAGCGACCATCACCCCGCAATCCCATTCTATGACTGACGCAGTCGCCATCATGACAGGTGCAGCCAAGGCCTAACGGCACGCCGCACGTTCCATCCAATCGGAACCCATGTCTCCGTCCGCGGACCTGCAAACAGGTCCGCGGACGGACCCATACCTCCGCCGTCCCACCAATGATCCGAGCGAAAGAACCGAAATGCACAACACCTACCCGGGCGGCTCCGTCCAAAACCCACTGGACGTTCTCGTCATTGGCGAAGCCTTGGTGGACATTGTGAACACCCGGGAAGGAAGCATCAGCTACCCTGGCGGTTCTCCCGCAAATGTCGCCTACGGCCTGGGTCGGCTCGGGGTAACCACTGGGCTGCTCACGGCAATCGGCGACGACCACTACGGCACTGCCATCACCACCCACCTTCACAGCGCAGGTGTCCAGTTACTCCCCGGATCGAAGTCCCTTCAGCGCACCGCCACCGCCACCGCAACACTCGCAGCGGACGGCTCGGCCAGCTACGAGTTCGACATCCTGTGGGAGCTTCCCCCCGTAGCACCGGCCATGATCCCGAAAGTCCTCCATGCCGGATCCATCGCCACTTTCCTGGCGCCGGGAGCCACCACTGTTCGGTCCCTCCTCGAACAAAGCCACGACTCCTGCCTGGTCACTTACGACCCCAACATCCGCCCGGCCCTCCTTGGCAGCCACTCCGAAGCGAAGCAGATCTTCGAGGACCTGATCCCCCTCACGGACGTGGTCAAACTCAGCGACGAAGATGCCCATTGGCTGTATCCCTCATCCTCGCTGGACGAAGTAGCGTCCCGAGTACTCAAACTCGGGGCTCGGCTTGCCGTTATCACCCGAGGCGCTGAAGGCGCGCTACTTGCCACATCCGGGACACGCCTGAACATCCCATCAGTGAAGACCGCCGTTGCAGACACCATCGGCGCCGGCGACTCCTACATGACAGCGCTCATCTCTGAACTGTTGACCAGGGGCGAAAAGGCGTTCGCACCAGCAGTCCTCGAGATCATCGGACAGACCGCAGCCGCGGCCGCAGCCATCACCGTTAGTCGGCCCGGCGCCAACCCTCCGACCTCCGAGGAACTTCAAATGCGGCTGGACGGACTCAAGCAGCAGCCACTCGCTGCCGTATAGCCCGTTCCCGCCTTACCTGTGCTTGAACTCCGGTTGGCGCTTCTCGCTGAACGCGGCCATGCCTTCCTTCTGGTCCTCGGTGGCGAAGAGTGAGTGGAACACGCGGCGCTCAAACAGAACACCCTGCGCCAGACCCATCTCGAAGGCTGCGTTCACGGCTTCCTTGGCCACCATCGCTGCGGGCTTGGACTTGGACGCGATGACTTCGGCAGCCTTGAGTGCTTCGTCGATCACCTCGACTGCAGGGACCACCCGCGAGACCAGACCGGAGCGTTCGGCTTCGTCAGCGTCCATGAACCGGCCAGTCAGCACCATGTCCATGGCTTTGGCTTTGCCCACGGCCCGGGTCAACCGCTGCGAGCCACCCATTCCAGGGATAACGCCGAGGTTGATCTCAGGCTGGCCGAACTTGGCGTTGTCCCCCGCGATGATGAAGTCGGCCATCATGGCCAGTTCGCAGCCACCACCCAAGGCAAAACCGGACACGGCAGCAACAACCGGGATACGCAGCCGCGTGAGATCCTCCCAACGCCGGAACCAGTCCGCCGCATACATTTCCATATAGCTGTTGGAGGACATTTCCTTGATGTCAGCACCTGCAGCAAAGGCCTTGGCGGATCCCGTGATCACCACGGCGCCAACGTCGGGATCAGTGTCCATGGCCGTCACTGCGTCCACGAGTTCGTTCATGAGGGCGGTATTCAACGCATTCAACGCCTCCGGCCGGTTCAGCGTCACCAAGCCAACCCGTCCCCGACGTTCAACCACAATGTTCTGGTACTGCTCAGTCATGCTCTCCCTCTCCGCCAAGCTCGTCATAAGTTCAGTTCCAACCTCTCACACGGACTTGTCGCGGATTTCCGTGATGATGCCCGAGAAATCCCTTCCAGCGCCTTCACCTGCGGCAAAGGCGTCGTAGATACGTGAGGCCAAAGGACCCATTTCCGCTGCAACGCCCGTGCTTTCCAACGCATTCACAGCCAGGCGCAGGTCCTTGGCCATCAACGCGCCGGCAAAGCCAGGCTGATAGTCGCGGTTAGCGGGGCTTGTGGGAACCGGCCCGGGAACAGGACAGTTGGTGGTTAGTGCCCAGCACTGGCCGGACGCGTTGGAGGCGACGTCGAATAATGCCTGGTGCGTGAGCCCGAGCTTCTCGCCGAGCACGAATGCTTCGGCAACGGCGATCATGGACACGCCCAGGATCATGTTGTTGCAGACCTTGGCAGCTTGCCCTGCACCGTGATCTCCGCAGTGGACGATCCTCTTACCCATGAGCTCCAAAATGGGCTTCACGGTCTCAAAGTCCTCCGGCAAAGCGCCCACCATGAAGGTCAAGGTGCCGGCTTCGGCCCCCACCACGCCACCTGAAACGGGGGCGTCCACTGAACGGTGACCGGCTTCCAACGCGATCACAGCGGCCTCACGGGCTTCATCAACGTTGATGGTGGAACAGTCCAGGAACAGTGTGTTCGGCTTCGCGATGGACAGCAGGCCGGGCCCGTCCACCCCGCGATAGGCATCCAGGACGTGCTTGCCGCTGGGCAACATGGTCAACACCACGGCCGCCTCCGCAGCAGCTTCATGCGCCGTGGCGGCCATGGGGATCCCGTGAGCCAAAGCTGCCTCGACGGCCGCCGGAACGGGGTCGTAACCGATCACGTCGTGTCCGGCCTTGATCAGGTTGGCCGCCATGGGACCACCCATATGGCCCAGGCCCAGGAAAGCGATGAGTCCCGTTGCCGGGGCTTGGATATCTGACATAGCTGCGTTCTCTGTCATGATGGTCTCCTTCAATTCGACTGGACTCGACTGGCTGAAAGCCCCAGTTCCCGTTCGCCGAGCGGCGCAAAGTAGCCCTCGACGTCGGCCTCCCGGACTTCGGCGAGAGTGGCCGGTTTCCACTGCGGGTTGCGGTCCTTGTCCACCACCTGCGCGCGGATGCCCTCCCGGAAATCGGGTCCGGCCAGGCAGCGCAGGCCCACTCGGTATTCCTGATCCAACGCCTCTTCCAAAGAGAGTCCACGGACCCGCCGCAGCGACTCAAGCGCCACCTTTACCGACGTCGGCGATTTGGCCTCTATCGTGTCAGCGGCAGCTACGGCCTCGTCGCCCAAAGCGCGCATGCCCCGGACGATCTCTTCCGCATCCTCATGGGCGTAAGCAGCGTCGATCCACTCCCGCTGCGCCGCCAACGCTGACTCCGGCCCGGCTTGGGCAAAACGCTCGACGGCGGCCTCCGCCGTCGAGCTTTCCAACGCTTCCGCCAGCGCGGGCAGCTCGGACGACAGCACGAAGTGATCCGCGAGACCCAGGAACAGTGCGTCCGCGCCGGACAAGTGCGCCCCCGTCAAAGCGGCGTGCGTTCCTGCCTCCCCCGGCGAACGTGAAAGCAGGAGGGTCCCGCCGACGTCGGGCACGAATCCAATGGTGGTTTCGGGCATGCCGGTGCGCGTCCGCTCGGTGACCACGCGAACCGAGCCGTGCGCAGAGACGCCCACGCCGCCACCCAGGACGAGCCCGTCCATGAATGCAACGTACGGTTTGGGGTAGTGCGAGATCAGCGCGTTGAGCCGGTATTCGTCAGCCCAGAAGTCGGCTGTCGCGGTGCCACCGTGCAACATGTCCTTGTAGATGGCCACGATGTCGCCGCCGGCGCACAGCCCGCGGTCGCCCGCCCCGCGCACCAGGACAGTGGCAACGGCGTCATCGTCAGCCCATGCGGTCAGCTGCCGGAGCATGGCTTTCACCATTCCATCGTTCAGCGCATTGACTGCCTTCGGGCGGTTGAGGGTCACGATGCCGAGGTGGCCGCGACGCTCAAAGAGAACGTCTTCTGTTTCCAAGGCCCCCATCAGCTGCCTGCCGGCATGATGAAGCTGGCGCCTTGGCGAATGCCGGAAGGCCACCGCGACGTCACGGTTTTGGTCTTGGTGTAGAAGCGGAATGCGTCGGCGCCATGCTGGTTGAGATCGCCGAAACCGGACGCCTTCCAGCCGCCGAACGTGTAGTACGCGATCGGCACTGGGATGGGCACGTTGATGCCCACCATGCCTACCTCTACCCGGCTGGCAAAGTCGCGGGCAGAGTCGCCGTCGCGCGTGAAAATGGCGACGCCGTTGCCGAACTCGTGCTCGCTGCAGAGCCTGAGCGCTTCGTCGTAGTCAGCCGCGCGCAGCACGCTGAGGACGGGACCGAAGATCTCTTCCTTGTAGATCTTCATGTCCTTGGTGACGTTGTCGAAAAGCGTTGGGCCCACCCAGAAGCCGCCGTCGTAGCCGTCCACGGTGAGGCCTCGACCATCGGTGACCAGTGTTGCTCCTTCGTCCACGCCGGATTGGATGTAGCCTTCGATCCTTTCCTTGGCAGAAGCAGCCACCACGGGACCGAAGTCCGAATCCTTGTCCAGGCTGTGTCCCACCTTCAGGTCCTTCACACGCTCGGTCAGCTTGGCCACCAATGCGTCTGCGGTTTCCTGGCCAACAGGCACGGCAACGGAGATCGCCATGCAGCGTTCGCCTGCGGATCCGTACCCGGCACCAATCAGGGCGTCGGCAGCCATGTCCAGATCGGCGTCGGGCATGATCACCATGTGGTTCTTCGCACCGCCGAAGCATTGGGCGCGCTTGCCGTGCGCAGCTGCTGTGGCGTAGATGTATTGGGCAATGGGGGTGGATCCCACAAAGCCGATGGCCTTCACCCGAGGATCTTCGAGCAGCGCGTCCACGGCTTCCTTGTCGCCGTTGATCACGTTGAAAACACCGTTCGGCACGCCGGCTTCGCTGTACAGCTCGGCGAGGCGCAGCGGCACGGAGGGGTCCCGTTCGGACGGTTTAAGGATGAAGGCGTTGCCGGCTGCGAGCGCCGGGCCGGACTTCCACAGCGGGATCATGGCCGGGAAGTTGAAGGGCGTAATGCCCGCGACGACGCCGAGTGGCTGGCGGAGCGAATGGACGTCGATCCCCTGGCCGGCGTTGTCCGAGAATTCGCCCTTCAGCAGATGCGGTGCCCCGGCGGAGAACTCAACGACCTCGACGCCGCGCTGGATGTCGCCCTTGGCGTCGGCGAAGGTCTTGCCGTGCTCGGAGGACAGTAGCTTTGCGAGTTCGTCCATGTTCTGGTTGACCAGGTCCACGAACTTGAGCAGGATGCGTCCCCGGCGTTGCGGGTTCATTGCCGCCCATTCGAGCTGACCCTTTTCGGCATTTGCGACGGCGTTGCGAACCTCGTCCGCGCTGGCCAGCGGAAGCCGCGCCTGGACTTCGCCCGTGCAGGGATCGTAGACATCACTGAACCGACCGGACGTGCCTTCGATCCTCTGGCCGTCTACGTAGTGGGAAAGCTCGCGCACCATGGTGGAATGCTCCTTTGCATCGTGAATGACTGCCGTGCCGCCGGGTGCTGGGACCGTTGCGGAACACGTGACCAACTGTGATCCAGGTCATCTCTGAATCCGAATATACTCGGACTTCCTACTAATTTCCAGAGGGGTATTTTTCTGCCCCGGGGCTCCCACCCACCACGTCCGTGCGGGCAGGCCAGCGGCCGGTCACCTTGTGGAAATCGATCGCCGTCATGAGGGGTGTCACGTCGAAGGTGCGGATATTCAGGCTGAGCTTCGCTCCATTAACCGACTTGACCGTCAGGATCGGCTGCCCTTTCATCACTTGGACCCGGTAGTGCGCAATGTCGCTGTAGGGAACTACATGTTCCTTGCCGAGCACGGTACGGAAGGCAACCTCATGGGCCCGCGGAGCCACGTACCAGTTGCGGTACATCAGCACGAAAGCCAGGCCGCCCAGGAGGATGGCACCCGCAGTGATGCGGGCACCCAAGGGAGAAGGAGCATAGGCGAACGAGACCAAGCTCATGAGGAGGCCGAAAACAAAGAACAGCCAGCCGATGAAGGGCACCACTTTGGGCAGGCGCACCTGTTCCGGATACTCCTTGGACCTGTTGGGGTGCTTCCGGGCCCACCAGGCACCTACAGCAAGGAGCACTGCAACGAGTGCCCCGATGACGAGCTTAAGGATGAGTTCGGTTGACATGCCCCCCAGCCTATAGTCGGCCCTGCAGCAACCTCCGGAGCCCTTAGTGGACTTCCCTCATTTCCTTGTACGCTTCCAGCGCTTCCGCACGGGTGGTCTTGAGGTCCACGATTCCCTCCGGGTAGTCCGGTGTTCCGAACTCGGGAATCCAGTGGGCGATGTACTTCCCCTGGGGATCGAACTTCACGCGCTGGGCCTCCGGATTGAAGATCCTGAAGAACGGCGAGGCATCCGCCCCGGAGCCGGCTACCCATTGCCAGTTGGCCGGATTCGACGCCGGATCGGCGTCCACCAGGGTGTCCCAAAACCATTGCTCCCCCAGCTGCCAATGAATGCCCAGGTTCTTCACCAGGAAACTCGCGGCAACCATACGGACGCGGTTGTGCATCCAGCCCGTATGCCAAAGCTGCCGTTGCCCCGCGTCCACCATGGGGAAGCCGGTGCGGCCCTGCTGCCAGGCCCGGAATTCCTCCGGCGCTGACTCGTGGCCGGGATGCTTGCCGGTATTGTTGCTGCTGCCGTTATGGTTGGTGCCCGGCCACGCCCAGGGAAAGCGATCAAACTCCGGGCGAAGGTTTGCCGTTGCGAGGCTTGGATTGTGGAAGTACTGGTGCCAGCAGAACTCGCGCCAACCCAACTCGGAAGCATAGATAGAGGCGCTTTCGGACCGCTTGGAGCCCAGAGCGTGCCATACCTCAAACGGGCTCAACTCACCCCAGCGCAGATAGGGAGACAGGCAACTGCTGCCGTCTGTATCCGGACGGTTGCGGCCCTCGCTGTAGTTGGAGAGGCCGCCCGCCACGAACGTGGCGAGCCGCTTGTGCCCGGCGGCAGCGCCCGGCGTCCACATTTCGGCCAATCCGCCGGACCAGTCCGGCTTGGTGGGAAGCAGTTGCCACGATTCCAAGTGGCCATGGGCTGGCAGTTTTCCGGAGAATCCGTGCCCCGCTTCCGGAACGGCCAGCGGCTCCCGGAAGTCCTCCGCAGAAACAGTCCGCCAGAAAGGGGTGAAGACCTTGTATTGCCCACCCGTTTTAGTGGTCACTTCCCACGGCTCGTGGAGCAGGGAAGCCTGAAAACTCGAGACATGCAGTCCCGCGTCGCCCGCCCAGGCCTTGATGCCGGCGTCGACCGTTCGCTCAGCGGAACCGTACCGCCGGTTCCAGTACAGCCCTCCGGCACCAATCGCCGTGGTGGTTTCCCGAACCACGTCGGCTGCAGGTCCGCGGCGGAGCAGCAGGGGAACACCAAGCTTGTCCAGATCCTCACGGAGGGCGGTCAGCGAGTGGTGGAGCCACCAGCGCGCGGCGCCGCCGTGGGGACGGATACCCGGCGATTCTTCGTCAAGGACGTAGAGGGCAACGGCCGCGCCGTCGTCGACGGCGGCACGCAAGGCCGGGTTATCGGCGACCCTCAGATCGTCGCGAAACCAAACGATGGACGGTTTCATTAGAGCCTTTCAGCGAGAACCTCCGGAAACAGGAACAGCCCATGCCCCCTAAGAATCCTAGGGGCATGGGCTGAATACTTGCTGGAATGGGATCAGGCGATGGATGCCACCGCTTGGCGAATTTCGGAAACCGGGATGTCGGTGGCGGTTTCGCTCCACAGTGGAACACTGTTGACCACGTAGTCCCGCGCGGCTGCACCTACCATGCTCATGCCGGGATAAATTCTCTGGCCACTGACCTTGATGGGTTTCAGTCCCTGGAGTTCCAGGGCTGTCTTGAAGGCGGAGTCGGGGATGGGGATTTTGCGTCCGAGAACGCACCAGCTGATGTACAGGCCGTAGAAAGTGTCAAAGTCCAAGCCGTTCTCAGTGTCATCCTCAAACACCACACAGTCGCGAATAAAGCTGCCAATTTGGGTGTCGGTCATTACGGGGCCTCCGGCGTCGGAAGAAATGCGGGCCGCCGGGCTGCATCAGCGAATGTCCTATCCCTCACTATAGACCCGTTCTGGTCGCCCGGAAGAGGAAAAGAGATTAACTCTGGGTTGCGGGAGTGATTGTCATCCGCAGATGCGCCGGGCATGGCAGGGCTCTGGTGCCCGCACCCACTCCGGCGTACCGTCTTTTACATCCATGCAGAAGGTCGCCCCCTGAGCGGCCGCTAAAGCTCAAGCGATCCGCAAGCTCACTGATAAGGAGCATCACGTGGCTGGATGGAATGCTGACACCGCAGCGGGGCCGCTGGGCTCCGGAACGGTCACGTTGGTGGAAGGCTCGTCCTTCTGCATTTCCGCTGCAAACGGGGACATCCACCCCGAACTTCCCCACGGCGTCTTCCATCTGGACACCCGGATACTCTCCCGATGGGAGCTGACCATCAACGGCCAAACGATCGAACCCTTGGCAGCTGAAACCCGGGAACCTTACCGCGCCCTCTTCGCAGGCCGGGTACCGCGGTCGGACGGGTACGCGGACAGCCCGTTGCTGGTGGAACGCTTACGGGAAGTCGGGGCAGGAATCCTGGAAGAGATCACCGTCCGGAATTACTCCAAGCGGCCTGCAGAGTGCCGGATCCTGCTGACTGCCGAATCGGATTTCGCGGACCTCTTTGAAGTGAAGGAAGCCCGAATAACCCGGGAGTGGACGGAAACCCGCGTCCCGGGAGGCGATTCCTTGGAGATCCGCGGAAAGTGGGAGGGTATCCGGAAGAGCGTCGTGATCCGGGCCGAGGGCGCCGGCGCAGGAGCCAGGGCGTTGGGCTTCACGGCCAAGATTCCAGCTTCCGGCAGCTGGAGCACCCGCGTGAGCGTCGTCCCCACCCTCGACGGCGCAGGGACGCCGTTCGCCCATCCGGCCCGCGGGGAGTTGTCTCCCAGCGATCGTCGCCGGGAGGAATGGGTGGCCAAGATCCCCCGCCTGCAGGTGGCCAATCGTTCCATCGAACGCACCCTGAGGCGCAGCTACGAAGACCTGGGCGCGTTGCGGATCCAGGATCCGGACCATCCGAACAGGGTGGTTGTTGCGGCCGGGGCACCCTGGTTCATGACGTTGTTTGGCCGCGACTCCTTGTGGGCGTCAGAGATGGCACTGCCCGTTGACCCGTCTCTGGCATTGGGAACCCTCCGCACGCTGGCTGATCGTCAGGGAACGGTAGTGGACACCAACAGCGAGGAAGAACCGGGCAAGATCCTGCATGAAGTTCGGCTGGACGTCTCCAGCGGCTTGGCCCTGGGCGGCAAGTCCGCGTACTTCGGCAGCGTGGACGCCACTCCCCTGTTCGTCATCGTCCTGGGTTCCGTCAGCCGGTGGGGCTTCGCCAAGGATGTGATTGCGGAGCTCCTCCCCAATGCGGATCGCGCGCTCGAGTGGATCAGGGACTACGGCGACCGGGACGGCGACGGCTTTGTGGAGTATGGGCGTCCCAACGAGCACGGCCTCATCAACCAGGGCTGGAAGGACTCCTGGGACGGCATCAACTTTGCCGATGGCACCATTGCCGAGCCGCCACTGGCGCTGTGCGAAGTCCAGGCATACGTGCATGGTGCCTATATGGCGCGCGCTTGGATGGCTTACGACGACGGCGACCTCACCTTGGCAGCCGAGCTTCGGGAACGCGCGGATCGCCTCAAAAAGAAGTTCAACGAGGAGTTTTGGCTCCCGGACAAGGGCTACTACGCGGTGGCCTTGGACAAGGACAAGCGACCCGTGGATGCGTGTGCTTCAAACATGGGGCACTGCTTGTGGTTTGGGCTGGTGGATGAAGACAAGGCACCCCTCGTGGCGGAGCGGCTCATGTCCCCGGAAATGTTCAGCGGCTGGGGCGTCCGGACACTGGCCAGCGACATGGGCGCCTACAACCCTGCCAGCTACCACAATGGGTCGGTCTGGCCACATGACAACGCCCTGATAGCGGCGGGGCTGCTCCGCTACGGCTACGTGGAGGAAGCGCAGCGCATTGCCACGGCCCTCCTTGAGGCTGCCGAGTTTTCGGGCGGCAGGCTCCCCGAACTGTTCTGCGGTTTTGACCGCGGACAGTTCAGGGAGCCGGTGCCGTATCCGACTGCCTGCTCCCCGCAGGCATGGGCTGCCACCACTCCCATCCAGCTGATCACCGGACTCATGCGTTACGACGCCCACATTTCCCTGGGCGGCGTCTGGCTGGATCCGGTATTGCCGGAATCTTACGGTGACCTGCACATCAGCAATGCCCCCATGGGGAGCGGGCGCATCACCATTGATGTCACCGGCTCTACATCCCAGGTGCAGGGACTTCCGGAGGGCCTGACACTCCACCGTGCGCAACGGCCTTGGATCACCGAGCTTGTGGAAAAGGCCGAGCTGCGGCGGACAGAACCCTAAGAACTACTGAATTGCTGCCTTGAGTTCCTTCGCAGCCAGTTCCGGATCAGCGGCGCTGTAGATTGCGCTGCCCGCGACCGCTACGTCGGCACCGGCCAACTGCACAGCTCCGATGGTTGATGCGTTCACTCCACCGGCCACAGAGAACGGTACGCGGGCCTCTTCGCCGGCGTTCAGCAGCCCACGAAGGTCGTAACCCGGCTGGGCTTGCTCATCAAGTCCAGCGTGGAACTCGATGAACTTTGCACCCAAGGCGCGGGCTTCCTTGGCGCGGGAAACCTTGTCGGCCACACCAATCAGGTCCACCACAATGCCCTTGTTGTGGGACTGTGCCGCCTTGACTGCACCGGCAATGGTGGAGTCGTCCGCCGTTCCGAGGACGGACACCAGGTCGGCGCCTGCCTTGAAGGCGATGTCGGCTTCAAGCTCACCGGCATCCATGGTCTTCATGTCCGCGAACACGATCTTGGTGGGGTGGGCTTCCTTGATTGCCGTGACGGCCGAGAGACCCTCGGCCTTGATCAGCGGGGTGCCCAGCTCAATGATGTCCACGTGCTCGGCTACTTTGCCGGCGAGTTCCAGGGCGTCTTCGATGGTGAGGAGGTCGAGTGCAACTTGCAGTTTCATGGTGTTGTTTCCTTCTTTGGAATGGTTGGTGAATCGGGTGGGTATGAGGTGTTGCGCGGTCTCAGGGTGTTGACCGGGTCTACTCCAGGTTGGCGTGTCGCAACCAGAGCTGCTCAGCGGGCTCGTCAGTGGCTCCCCAGAGAGAATGGAAAACCGCCTCGGTTACCAGGAAGAGCGACTGTTCGAAGAGGCTGCCGGAGTACTGCTGCGAAACATCTGAGCCATGGTCCGTCTTCTGGGCGGCGGGGATAACCACCACCGTTTGGGCAAGGCCAGCCAAGGGGGACGATGAGTTGGTGGTGATTGCCGCAACCTGGGCTCCTGCCGAGAGCGCTGTATGAGCCGCTTTGACTACCCCGGATGTAGTACCCGAACCGGAAGCGACAATCAGCAGATCCCCTGCATTGATGGCCGGGGTTGTGGTGTCACCCGCAACATGGACGGTTTTTCCGAGGTGCATGAGGCGCATGGCTGCCATCCGTAAGACCAAGCCGCTCCGACCGGCTCCGGCGAGGAAGACGCGTTCAGCACCACTGATCTCGTCTGCCAGGCGGGACACCTGTGCGTAATCAATGCGGGAGGCCGTGTGTCCCATCTCGCCCAGGATCAGGGACACGTTACTGGCTACGTCGTCACTGGTGGTTGTTGCTGTTTCTGCGGTGACGTTCACTTTCACTCCTTTTGCAGGTGGGTGCCTATTCCCTCAAGGGGCCTACAACGATTGTTCCGGTTACTTCAGGTAGGGGTAACGCCAAAAATGGACAGTAATAACCACCCGTTTGGGTAGGCAGCTGGCTGGAACTCCTTTAGGCTTGGTGGCATGCCCCAGCCCAACGACTTCCACTGGCCCCTTCTCGATGCGGTTGCGTCCATTGCAAAAGCCCCGTTAATGGGCATTGCCGAAGAGCTTCGCGCGGCCACCCAGCCGTTCCTGACATCGAGTGCCTTGGTCATCTTCACTGAGGACTGCACGGGTCGCCCACAGAAGAAGGCCGGCGCCGAGGACATCGTCAGCAGGGTCTCCATCCCGGAATTGGAGCGCTTGCGTGCCTTAGTGGACGGGGAAGGACCGTGGCGGGGGGCCGCCATGATTGGCGGTCAGCAGCGGGACGTCCTCGCATTCCGCTATCCACCAAGCAACGCCCTGTTGGTTCTCACCGATCCGGTGCCAACTGCCGCAGATAAAGACAGCGGACCCCTACGGATGGTGACCTACCTTTGGGAGCTTGCAGCGGGGCGCATCCAAGAGAAGGTGAGCGACGCTCCGCCGTCGTATCTTCTGGAGTCCCGGGCCGCATCCGCGGAGCGCGTCCGCGTCACCGGCGAGCTGGTGGACCAGCACTCAACAACCCTGGAAACTGTGCTCGCGGCGTTACGTTCAAACTCCTTGGACGATCGTGCGGCCCGTACGTTCGTGACCGATCTGACCGCCAAAGCCCTGGTTGGCCTCCGGACCCTCAGTGACCGCACCAGCAACCTTGTGGAAGAGCCTGTCGCCAAGGCGTTCGAGAGGCTCCGGGAAGACCTCAGGCCACTCATGCACTTCAGCAACATCGACATCCAGTTCATCGAACCGCCTGCAAACGGAAGGGCACTGCCCGGCGAGGTGGCCCACGCCGCCAGGGCTGTGGTTCGAGGATTGGTCCTGGCTATCGCCGAACAGTCTGATGTTCATCGGGTCCGGACGCAATGGGATTGTGATGGAGAGAACCTGCTGATCAATGTCAGGGACGACGGCGGCGGGGAGCTTTCCCCTGAAGGTCCCACGCTTGAACGGTTGCTTCAACGTGTGCAGGCCGTGGACGGGACCATGAACGTGGACGTCATGCAGGGATGGGGCGCCGATATCTCCGTGGTCCTGCCGTTGGATCCGCCGTCGACTCCCGCGGGGGACGTAGCAGAATGGGGGCTGGCCGGCAGGGAACTTGAGGTCCTTCAGTTGCTGGCTGCCGGCCAGCGTAATCGCTCGATTGCCGCTGACCTTGGCATCAGCGAAAATACTGTGAAGTTTCACCTCCGGAACCTCTTCCGGAAGCTTGACGTCCGGTCCCGCACTGAGGCCATTGCGTTGGCCCACAGTGCGGGACTCAGGTAGACGTCCTAGGCGTCGATCACCATATCGGTCTGTGCGGTGGAGCAGCAGGGCAGGAACTTGCCCGCATCGATTTCACGGGCGCGGATGCCACCTTGATGGTTCATTTCCACTTCCCCCGAAAGCTTGACCACCTTGCAGGAGCCGCACATGCCCTCTTTGCAGTTCGCGCCGATCCTGACCCCGGCACGCTGGGCCGGACCAAGGATGTGCTCGGTGGGGTCGATGCGCACATTGATGCCCGTGCGCATGAAGGACAAGGTGAGGCTTCCCGTTCCCACTGTTTCAAAGCTCGATGCATCAGGCGCATCGGCCTTCGCTCCCGCATCCGAACCGTCGTCGGACGCTTCGGGCGCGTCCGGGTCGACAGTTTCCAGCGGCAACCCTGAAGCCTTCAGCGGCCCCTCCGCGTCGTAGCCGGGCTCGTAGAGCCCGAACGCCGTGGGCTGGCTTTCGTAGTAGTCCTCAGCGGAATCGGCGATTTCCTCGGCAATTTCCTCGGCAATGTCCACTGCGAGCGCGAGCTCTGCCTGGTACTCAAGGATCGTCTGCCGATCTCCCGTGAAGAATTCCATGTGGATGGAAGTATCGTCCACGCCCACGTTGCCCAGGAGCTCGGTTGCGGTGTTCAGGTAGCCCTCGGGTCCGCAGGCATATACTTGCCGGCCATTGGCGTCGGGGGCAACCTCCTCCAGCATTGCCGCCGTCAGCCTTCCACTGAGGCCTTCCCAGCCCTCGGGCTTGCTGCGGTCACCCAGGGAGTAGAAGACCTTGATGCGCGAGTCAACGGACGCGATGTAGGCCAGCTCCTTGTTGAAGGCAAAGCCTCCGGCCTCTGCCCCGTGGTAGAGCACCACCACATCGGCCTGTCCGGGCAGGGAGTGAATGGTCCGCACCATGGACATGATGGGAGTGATGCCTGCACCGGCGGCCAGCAGGAGGTACCGGGCTCGACGGTCGGCGTCGGGCAAGTGGAATGCCCCCACCGGTCCGAGCATGTCCAGGACGGTGCCGGGTTTGATGTTCTCGTGTACCCACGGTGAAACCAGGCCCGTGGCGTCGCGCTTGACTGTGATGTCGAAGGTCCACGGCTTGGTGGGAGCGCTGGACAGCGAGTAGCTGCGATCCACCGGATCCTCGTCCTCGCCGTTCACCGGGAAAGCAACATTAACGTACTGGCCTGCACGGAACGCCAAGGGTGCGCCATCGGTGCGACGGAACACGAAGGTCATCATGCCGCCCACTTCGGGAACAATCTCGACGCATTCGGCCATGAACTCCTGCGGATGCCAAGGACCCAACGCACGTGCTGCGCTGGCGGGTCCCTCGGTGCTGCCCATGACCCTGTTCCACGGCATTTCAAGACCGCGAATACGATGTGGCTCCTGGACTAACGTCTCAGTGAGGAGTTCCGTCATGCCAAGTGCTCCTGGACGCGCTGTACGTACCAGTTGATGAATGCCTCCACCTGGTATTCGCTCTTCATGTAGGGGCCGGGCTCGTAGGCGGGGCTGCCGGCACCCGTCTGGCACAGCTCCACAAAGGCCTTATCCTGCAGGTTGGTCTGCTTCCAGGTGTAGGTGAGCTTCTCCAGGTCGTAGTCGACGCCTTCCACGGCGTCGTCGGCTACCAGCCACGTGGTGCGAACCAGGGACTGGTGTTCGTTGATGGGGAAGACCCCGAACGTGATGACGTGGTCGCTCTGGAAGTGGAACCAGCTGTTGGGCTGGAGGTGCATCGAGCAGCGGCCAAGACGGAAGTCCCGCAAATCGCCGAGCAGCTTCTTGGAGAGCCTGCGCCCATCGGGCGAGAACGATTCGCCGTCGCCATCCAGCGATTCCCGTGAGATGCGGATTCCAGCAATGCGGGTGTCGAGCTCTTCCACCACCTCGTAGGGAAGGCCGTAGCGGCGGCAACGCTCCTCGAGCGATGCCTGTGCTTCCTTGTTGCGGTCCCACACCTCTTCAAGGTGGGCCGGAATCAGGCCCTCCGTCAGGCCCCAAGTGGGGAAGAGGGAACAAGCGAGCTCCGGGTGGCCGTCGCAGTGGTAGCACTCACGGTTGTTCTCCATGACGAGCTTCCAGTTGCCCTCTTCAACAATGTTCTGCTGGTAGGCGATTTTCGTCTTGGAGAGATCGTGGGGCGCGAGGTACGGCTCGAAGATCTTGGAGGTCTCGTCAAAGTCGGTGGGCGGTTCGTCCGCAATGCAGACAAAGATCAGTCCGGCAACCACGCGGCTGTGGGCGCGCTTGAGGCCGAAGCAGCCCTTGTCGAACTTCGTCTCCCCCGGCGCGGAGGCGTGAATCAGGTTGCCCTCCGGGGAGTAGGTCCAGGAGTGGTAGCCGCAGACCAGGTTGCCTGTTGACCCGGCGGGCTCGGTCAGGACACGGGCACCGCGATGGCGGCAGACGTTGTGCAGGACGTTCACGCCGCCGTCGTCATTGCGCAGCACGATCAGGGAGTAGGGACCATAGTCGACGGTGACGTAGTCGCCCGGCTCCGGCAGTTCGGCGATGCTGGCTGCAAAGATCCAGTGCTGGCCAAAAATGGCTTCCATGTCGATCTTGAAGATAGTGGCATCGGTGTAGAAAGGCGCATCGAGGGAATATCCCTTGCGCCGGAACTCGAACAGTTCGCTGATCTCCGCCAGCTGCTCTGCAGGCAAAGATGAAGCGAGTTTTCCGCGTGAGTTGAGGGGCAAGACTGGAGCAGACATGTATTTCCTCCCGGGAGGCGTGGGGTAAATGTGTGTTTCGTGGGACCACGGCTGCGTGGGGTGCGAGCGGCGTTGTCGAAATCCTTATAGTCATGAGATTAGGGATCATTGATCCGCAACAAAAGCGCAAGATTCAGAAGATAACCGTGCACAATAGGTGCATGATTGATGCGAGACTCATCACACTTCGAGTTTTTGCCCGTTGCGGCACCATCGGTGCCACCGCGGAGCTCACCGGCTACTCACCTTCCGCCGTCTCCGCGCAGCTGCGCGAGCTCCAGCGGATGCTCGGAATGCAGCTGCTGACCAAGGACGGCCGGGGTGTGCGGCTGACCGCCACGGGCCGCTTTTTGGTGGCTGGTTCGGACACGCTTATCGCCGAATGGGAGCGCCTGCGCGCAGCAGCCATGGAGGCCGGCGACCAGGTGCAGTCCCGTTTCGGCCTCGGCGGATTTTCGACGGCGGCGGCCCAGTTGCTGGCTCCGCTAGCCGCTACTTTGCGCACAACACGCCCCCTGCTGGAGGTACAGGTGCTCGAGGCGAATCCGGCCCGCTGCTTCGACTTGTTGGTCGCCGAGCGAATCGACCTTGCCGTCATAGTTGCCATGCAGTCCGACACGTATGTTGAGGACGATCCGCGCTTCGAACAGACGGTGCTGCTCGATGACCCCCTGGACGTGATCATTCCGGCTGACCATCCGTTGGCGTCACGGGAAACGGTCACACTGGAAGAACTCGCGTCCGAACCGTGGATCACCGAATCAGCCGGGTCCACCTATCACGCCCTCTTCACAGCGGCGTTCACGGCCGTCGGAGTAACACCGCGCATTGCCCATGAAGCCGTGGAATGGGAAACCCAAATCGCTTTCGTCGGCGCTGGACTGGGCGTGGGCCTCCTGCCGCGACTGGCGCCGCTGCATAATGCCGAGAACGTGGTCCGACTCCGCATTACCGGCAAAGGAAAGCCTGCGCGACGCATCGTGGCAGCGGTGCGCAGGGGCAGCATCGGATCACCCCTGATCCAGGAGTCGCTCGGCATCCTCCAGGAGAGCGCCCACCGGATCCTCACGGCCCGCCCCGAAGACGACCGCTGACACTCCAATCGGTGACGGCCACACTTTTTCAATCACGACACCCGCATCCGGGCATCGACGGTCCGCATGCGTGGCCCGTACGAATATCCGCGTCGTAGGCGGGTCACC
Organism: Paenarthrobacter sp. GQ52; assembly: GCF_059759005.1. Lineage (NCBI taxonomy): Bacteria > Bacillati > Actinomycetota > Actinomycetes > Micrococcales > Micrococcaceae > Paenarthrobacter > Paenarthrobacter sp. GQ52. The sequence goes on along the minus strand of NZ_JCAXEJ010000004.1, from coordinate 278,147 downwards.
GGACCTCCGAACCCAAACACCTCAAAACGGAACGGTGGGCGCTGGTCCGGCAGTGTGCGTAAAAGGGGCCCCGCCCCAGCCACCGCCCAAGTGGCGGCAGCGGGAGCGGGGAATAGCACACAGAGGATGAGCGCCCACCGGGCGCAATGGAACTTACCAGCCGCGTTCTGCGAGGCGGCGGGGCTGCGGGATGTCGTCCACGTTGATGCCGACCATGGCTTCACCGAGCCCACGGGAGACCTTGGCGATCACGTCAGGATCGTCATAGTAAGCGGTTGCGTTCACGACGGCGGCGGCACGCTCTGCCGGGTTGCCGGACTTGAAGATCCCCGAACCGACGAACACGCCGTCGGCGCCGAGCTGCATCATCATCGCAGCGTCAGCCGGAGTAGCGATGCCACCGGCGGTGAACAACACCACGGGGAGCTTGCCGGTGGCGGCAACTTCCTTGACCAGCTCGTACGGGGCCTGCAGTTCCTTGGCCGCAACGTACAGCTCGTCCTCGGGAAGGGCGGCGAGCTTGGCGATCTCGGAGCGGATCTTGCGCATGTGCCCGGTGGCGTTGGAAACATCGCCGGTGCCGGCCTCGCCCTTGGAACGGATCATTGCCGCGCCCTCGTTGATGCGGCGCAGGGCCTCACCAAGGTTGGTGGCACCACAAACGAACGGGACGGTGAAGTTCCACTTGTCGATGTGGTTGATGTAGTCCGCCGGGGTCAGGACCTCGGACTCGTCAATGTAGTCAACACCGAGGGACTGCAGGACCTGGGCTTCGACGAAGTGGCCGATCCGGGCCTTGGCCATCACCGGGATGGACACGGCGGCGATGATCGCGTCGATCATGTCCGGGTCGGACATGCGGGACACGCCGCCCTGGGCGCGGATATCGGCCGGGACACGCTCGAGCGCCATGACAGCGACGGCACCGGCGTCCTCGGCGATGCGGGCCTGATCGACGTTAACGACGTCCATGATGACGCCGCCCTTGAGCATCTCCGCCATGCCCCTCTTAACACGGCTGCCGCCAGTCAAGGGGATGTGTTCAAAAAGGTGGGGTCTTGTCGTCACGTGATACTCCAAAGGCTGAAGGCTGTGATTGCATCACAAGCGCCCGGATTCAGCGCAGAGTAAGAGAACGCGTGATATCCGGGTGATATATTAGTTGGAGTCTTCAGTATGCAAGGACCAAAGCCCGGAGTCAACAGTGGGATCGGCGCTAACCTAGGCTGCGAAAAGTGCCTGCCGCACAGCATGTTCGAAGCCACTGACATGGACTCGGGCCAACTCGGCAGCCTGATCCTCATTACCATCAATGACGGCCCTCAGCAGGTCCAGGTGCTCGCGCACATGGTGCTCCAGATCAGGCAACCGGTCCAAGACCATGCACCAGATGCGGGTAGCCAGATTGTCATACCGGATCAGAATGTCTTCAAGGTGCGGGTTCGCGGCCGCCGCATAGATGCCCTGGTGAACACTGGCGTCCAGTCGCAGGGTTTCAACCACGGATGCCGCACTGACGTCAAAGTCCTCCACTGCGCGCATAACTTCGCGGAGGTGTTCTTTGGTGGCTGCCGAAGCAACGCGTGCAGCCCTTGCAGCAGCCAGGGGTTCCAGCTGCGCGCGGATCTCCGATATAAAGGCAAGGTCAGTTACTTCCACGCGGGTGGCAAAGGTCCCCCGCCTCGGATATGTAATGACAAGCCGATCCAACTCCAGGCGCTTCAATGCTTCACGCACCGGCGTCCGGCCAATCTCCAGGTCCCTTGCGAGTTGGTCATCATTGAGGAGGTCGCCAGGTTTGATGTCCAGCATCAACAAGCGATCCCGGAGGCGTTCGTACGCGACGTCAGCCAAGGATTTCTTCGTGGCCTCGCCGGTGACTGCCAGAGTTCCAAAAGCCACTGCGCCATCCCTTTCTTCACAACCAAAAAATCTATTGACCTGCCCTGAACACCAGTATACGCTGAATCCAATCCTAATATATCAGTACAGGACCCAGGAATATATCTTAAGGAGGAGACATGACCCTCGTGGCGACAGACTCACCGGTAAGCACCCTACCGAAGCCCGAAATGCTCAAAGAAGAGCAAGCACAGAAGTTCGTACTCACATTGTCGTGCGTCGAACGCGCCGGAATTGTCCAGGCAGTCACAACCTTCCTTTTCGAGCGCGGTTTCAACATCGAAGAGCACCAGCAGTTCGACGACGGACTCCGCCAGACACTGCACCTGCGGACCGCTTTCTCCGGCCCGCTGTCCTACTCCCCGGAGCGGCTCGAAGAGGAATTCAGAGCGATTGCTGACCGCTTCGAGATGAAGTTCAGCTTCCACGACCAAACCAAGAAGCGGGTCCTGGTAATGGTGTCCAAGTTCGGGCACTGCCTCAATGACCTCATCTTCCGCTGGCGGGGCGGCAGCCTCGGCGGTGACATCGTTGTGGTTGCCTCCAACCATGAAACCCACCGCGCCATGGCTGAAGCCGCTGGCCTGCCCTTTGTCTACATTCCTGTCACCCCGGATACCAAGGCGGACGCTGAGCAGCGGCTCCTGGACCTGGTGGAAGAGTACAACGTAGACCTCGTAGTGCTGGCGCGGTACATGCAAGTACTTTCGGACGACCTGTGCCGTGCCCTCGAAGGACGCGCCATCAACATCCACCACTCCTTCCTGCCGGGATTCAAGGGGGCCCGCCCCTACCACCAGGCCTATGACCGCGGCGTGAAGCTGGTGGGTGCCACTGCCCACTACGTCACCGCTGACTTGGACGAGGGGCCGATCATCGAGCAGGAAGTCATCCGCGTCGATCACAGCTACGGTCCCACCACACTCTCAACCGTGGGCCAGGACGCCGAAGCCTTGGCATTGTCCCGCGCTGTCAGGTGGCACTGCGAACACCGCGTGCTGCTGGACCAGACCAGCACCGTGGTTTTCCGCTAAACCAAGCACCAGAACACCAGCAGACTCACCCCTATTAACTTCAGCAGGAGAACCCCCATGGCATCCACGCCTCGCATTGTCATCATCGGAGCTGGGATTGTTGGCACCAACCTCGCCGACGAACTGGTCACCCGCGGTTGGAACAACATCACCGTCCTGGACCAAGGACCCCTGAACATGCCCGGTGGCTCAACGTCCCACGCACCGGGCCTGGTTTTCCAGACCAACCCCTCAAAGTCCATGGCACTCTTCGCCAAGTACACAGTGGAGAAGCTGCTGTCCCTCACGGAGGACGGCCAAAGCTGCTTCAACCAGGTGGGCGGCCTTGAAGTCGCCACTACCGAGACCCGTCTGGCCGACCTGAAGCGCAAGCTCGGCTACGCACAGTCATGGGGCATCGACGGCAAGATCCTCTCCCGCGAGGAATGCAAGGAGCTCTACCCCCTGATCAATGAGGAAGACATTCTGGGCGGCCTCCACATCCCCACGGATGGCCTGGCTCTTGCTGCCCGCGCCGTGCAGTTGCTCATCAAACGCACTGAAGCCGCCGGCGTGAAGTACATCGGCAACACCGAAGTAACCGGCATCGAGCAGTCAAACAGCCGCGTGACCGGCGTCGAGACCCCCGACGGCGTGATCCCGGCGGACATCGTGGTTTCCTGTGCCGGCTTCTGGGGCGCCAAGGTGGGCGAGTTGATCGGGATGTCCGTTCCGCTCCTCCCGCTGGCCCACCAGTACGTAAAAACGACGCCGGTCCCCGCCCAGAAGGGCAAGAACGAACTTCCCAACGGCGCCCAGCTGCCGATCCTGCGCCACCAGGACCAGGATCTGTACTACCGCGAGCACGGTGACCGTTACGGCATTGGCTCCTACGCCCACCGCCCCATGCCCGTGGATCTCGATGAACTCGGAAGCTACGAGCCCAGCAGCATCACCGAACACAACATGCCCTCGCGCCTGGACTTCACGCTGGAAGACTTCCTTCCCGCGTGGGAAGCAACCAAGCAGATCCTGCCGGCACTGCGTGAAAGCGAAATCGAGGATGGCTTCAACGGCATCTTCTCCTTCACCCCGGATGGTGGCTCCCTGGTGGGCGAGTCCAAGGAAGTTGACGGCTTCTTCGTTGCCGAGGCCGTGTGGGTCACTCACTCCGCCGGCATCGCCCGTGCCGTGGCTGAGCTCCTGATCGAAGGAAAGTCGCAGATTGACCTCGGTGACTGCGACATCCACCGCTTCGAAGAGGTCCAGCTGACCCCCGAATACGTCAGCGAAACCTCCCAGCAGAACTTCGTGGAGATCTACGATGTGATGCACCCGCTCCAGCCAAAGCTTTCTCCCCGCAACCTCCGAGTCAGCCCCTTCCACGCCCGCCACAAGCAGTTGGGCGGCTACTTCCTGGAAGGTGCCGGATGGGAGCGCCCTTACTGGTTCGAAGCCAACGCCGAGCTCCTCAAGGAAATGCCGGACGACTGGCAGCCGCCGGCCCGCGACGCCTGGTCCGGTATGTTCAGCTCCCCCATCGCCGCGGCTGAGGCTTGGAAGACCCGCACAGCAGTTGCCATGTACGACATGACGCCGCTGAAGCGCCTCGAAGTGTCCGGCCCTGGAGCCTTGAAGTTGCTGCAGGAACTGACCACCGGCGACCTTGCCAAGAAGCCCGGTGCCGTGACCTACACGCTGCTTCTGGATGAAGCCGGTGGCGTACGAAGCGACATCACCGTGGCCCGCCTAAGTGAAGACACTTTTCAGCTTGGCGCCAACGGCAACATGGACACCGCCTACTTCGAGCGCGCGGCCCGGCACCAGACCGAAAATGGAGGCGCCGGAGACTGGGTCCAGGTCCGCGACACCACGGGCGGCACCTGCTGCATCGGCTTGTGGGGTCCCCTCGCCCGTGACCTCATCAGCACGGTGAGCAGCGACGACTTCACAAACGACGGCCTGAAGTACTTCCGTGCCAAGAAGGTCACCATCGGAGGAGTCACTGTCACCGCGATGCGGCTCTCCTACGTGGGCGAACTCGGCTGGGAGCTCTACACCAGCGCCGACAACGGGCAGCGCCTCTGGGACGCCTTGTGGAAGGCCGGCCAGCCGTTCGGCGTCATCGCCGCGGGCCGTGCCGCGTTCAGCTCGCTGCGACTCGAAAAGGGCTACCGTTCCTGGGGCTCGGACATGACCACTGAGCACGACCCCTATGAGGCCGGCCTTGGCTTCGCCGTGAAGATGACCAAGGAGAACTTCGTCGGCAAAGCCGCCTTGGAAGGGCGCAGTGAGGAAAGCTCGGCCCGCCGCCTGCGCTGCTTGACCGTCGACGACGGCAGGAGCCTGGTGCTGGGCAAGGAACCGGTGTTCTACAAGGACCAGGCGGTGGGTTACGTCACCAGCGCAGCCTACGGTTACTCCGTCCGCAAGCCGATTGCCTACGCCTACTTGCCCTCTGCAGTGTCCCTCGGAGACTCCGTGGAAATTGAGTACTTCGGACGCCGCATCCAAGCCACCGTGACCGAAGATCCGCTGTACGACCCCACCATGAGCCGGCTCCGGGGCTAACAGCCCACGCAGCCACCAACGCATGCGGCCCGGACCCTTCCCCTCGCACCGACCGGGTCCGGGCCGCTGCTTTCCCCCTTCAGCCAGGAAGACCCATGATCAGTTCAGAAACCATCCATGATTACCTCTCCAGGCTCGCTTCACGTCAGCCCACTCCCGGTGGAGGCGCAGCCGCTGCCTTGCATGCCGCCCAAGGTGCTGCCTTGGTAGCCATGGTGGCCAGGTACACCACCGGCGCCAAGTATGAGGAGCACGCAGCACTGGTAACCCGGATCACCAGCGCCGCCGACCACCTGATCGTCGAGGCCCTGCGTCTCGCGGACGCCGACGAGCACGCCTTCCAGTCAGTCATCGACTCCTACAAGCTCCCCTCGGAATCCGACGAACTCAAGGCAATAAAGACCGCCGCCATCCAGGAGGCCCTGGTTCAGGCCGCCCATACCCCCGCGCAGCTCATCAAAGTTGCCGGCGAAGTGGTGGATCTTGCCACGGAACTCTTTGAGGTGGCGAATCCCAACGTCATCAGCGACATCGCCGCTGCTGCCGATGCAGCCCGAGCAGCTGCCACCACGGCCCGGGTCAACATCGACATCAATGTAGTCGCCATCAAGCACGGCGAAGCCCGTTCCCGCCTGGCGGAACAGACGAACGGCATTGAGGACAAAGTGGTTCTCGCCGCCGATGCCCTGGTGCAGCGCGTACGCGAAAGGATCCTCTCATGACCACCAAACTGCTTTCCGGCAAGCCGCTCGCTGCCCTTATCCAGCAGCGCGCCCATGAGGAGACTGCCCTCCTCGATGACGAGGGCATTCGCCCGGTCCTGGCTGTTGTTGTTGCAACGGACGACGAAGCGACGCACTGGTACGTCCGGTCCATCGAGCGTGCAGCCGGACGTGCCGGTATTGGTTGCAGGATCGTCGATCTTGGTCACGATGCCACCGAGCAAGTGCTGGCCAGCGTCCTGGCCGACCTCAGCGCCGAGCCATCCGTCCACGGCATCATCCTCCAGACTCCCCTGCCTGCGGCTGTCCGCGCTGACCGGCTGGTGGGCATCATCGCTCCGGAAAAGGATATCGACGGCGCCAATCCGCTCAGCCTCGGCCGCTTGGCCGTGGGGCAGCCCGCCTTCGCACCCGCTACTGCCCAGGCCGTGGTGGAGTTGCTGGACCACTTCCAGATTCCGGTTGCCGGGCGTAACGTGGCCGTCGTCGGGCGTTCCGCCGTGGTGGGCAAGCCACTGTCCCTGCTCCTCCTCGAAAGGGACGCAACCGTCACCATCTGCCATTCCAAATCAGGGCCGCTGGAACGCTATACCCAGCCGGCCGACGTCGCGGTTGTTGCCGCCGGGCGGACCGGGCTGCTGAAGGGCAGCCACCTTTCCCCGGAGACTGTGGTGATCGACGTCGGCACGAACGTCCTGCCCGATGGTTCCCTGGTGGGTGATGTCGACGAAGCCAGCGTCACCGGCGTCGCGGCGGGCCTGAGTCCGGTTCCGGGCGGCGTCGGGTCAGTGACCACCGCGCTTTTGCTGCTGCACACGGTTGAAGCCGCCCGGCAACAGTCCCGCACCACGCTGCTCACTGCTTCCACTTCCCGGATCTGAAGGGTTCCCCCATGCATTCCAAAGCCCCCCGCGAGAACATCGACGAGTCAAAGCTGACCGTCACCAAACCCAAGACCAAGGCCGTGGGCATCCCCGCTGTTGCCAACGCCTTGAAGATTTCGCTGGAACAGATGGGACCACTGCGCAGTGTTCAGACCCTGCTGGCAGTGAACCAGCTGGATGGCTTCGACTGCATGGGGTGCGCCTGGCCCGAGCACGAAAAGCGCAACGCGGCAGAGTTCTGCGAGAACGGTGCCAAAGCAGTGGCCGAGGAAGCCACCCGGCGCCGTGTCACGCCGGAGTTTTTCGCTCAGCATTCCATCGCCGACCTCAAGACGCGCGACGACTTCTGGCTGGGCCAGCAAGGCCGGCTCACCCACCCGATGTTCCTGGACGAAGGCGCTACCCACTACAGGGCCATCGACTGGGAGGAAGCCTATGACCTCATGGCTGAGGAGCTGCGGAGCCTGGAACACCCCGACGAAGCCGTCTTCTACACCTCCGGCCGGACCTCCAATGAAGCAGCATTCGTTTACCAGCTCCTGGTTCGCGGCCTGGGCACCAACAACCTCCCGGACTGCTCCAACATGTGCCACGAGTCCTCCGGTTCCGCACTGGTGGAAACCATCGGCATCGGCAAGGGTTCCGTCAGTCTGTTGGACCTGGAGACGGCGTCACTGATCTTCGTGGCCGGGCAGAATCCCGGTACCAACCACCCGCGCATGCTCAGCGCGCTGGAAAAGGCGAAGAAAAACGGCGCAGTCATCGTGTCCGTCAACCCCCTTCCCGAAGCAGGCCTCCTGCACTTCGAGAACCCGCAGCACGTGGCCGGCATGATTCAAGGGACCCAACTGACGGACGACTTCCTGCAGATCCGTGCCGGCGGCGACCAGGCCCTCTTCCAAGGCCTGGGCAAATACCTGCTTGAAGCCGAAGCTGCCGGACGGAACACCCCGGGCCTGCAAACTGTCCTGGACCATGACTTCATCAACAACCACACCGTGGGCATCGACGACTACCTGCGCTATCTGGAAAAGGTGGAGTGGGAAGACATTGTGGAGGCAACCGGCCTCACCCTTGAGCAGATCCATTCGACAGGTGAACGGATGCTCGCCTCCAGCGCCACCATCGTGTGCTGGGCCATGGGCCTGACCCAGCACAAACACTCCGTACCCACCCTCCGCGATGTCGTCAACGTTCTCCTGCTTCAGGGCAACATCGGCAAGCCCGGGGCCGGCGTTTGTCCTGTGCGCGGCCACTCGAACGTCCAGGGTGACCGGACCATGGGCATCTTCGAGAAGATGCCGGAGACGTTCCACGACCGGCTGGACCAGGAATTCGAGTTCCGGTCTCCGCGCGAGCACGGCTTTGACACCGTGGCAGCCATCCGCGCCATGCGGGACGGCAAAGTCCGTTTCTTCATGGGCATGGGCGGCAACTTCGTCCGGGCTGCCCCCGATTCCGACGTCACCGAGCAAGCCCTGGCCAACACCCGGCTGACCGTTCAGATCTCCACGAAATTGAACCACTCGCATTTGTCCACGGGTCGCCGGGCCCTGATCCTGCCTACCCTGGGACGCACCGAGAAGGATACCCAGCGGACCGGAGACCAGCGGGTCACCGTGGAAGACTCCATGAGCGCTGTCCACGCATCACGGGGACGCCTCAAGCCTGCAAGTGAGCACCTCCACTCCGAAGTAGCAATTGTGTGCAACCTTGCAGACAGGCTGTTCAGAGACGGCCACCAGCGCCTGCCCAACACCCCGCAGGCTTCCTGGCTGGCCATGAGGGATGACTACTCGCTGATCCGCAAACATATTGAAGCGGTATTTGACGGCTTTGAAGACTTCGAAGCACGGATTCAGCACCCGGGCGGTTTTGTCCTGCCACACCCGCCGCGCGATGCCAGGAAGTTCGACACCGCATCAGGAAAAGCACACTTCACCGGCAATGAGCTGGAGTTCATCAAGATCCCGACTGGCCGCTTGGTCCTGCAAACCCTGCGTTCACACGACCAGTACAACACCACCATCTACGGCAAGGACGATCGCTATCGTGGCATCCATGGTGGGCGTCGCGTGGTGCTCATCAACGCTGACGACATCACCGAGCTGGGCTTTGCCGACGGCGACATGGTGCACCTGATCTCCGAATTCCAAGGAACGGACCGGCGGGCCGAGAACTTCCGCATCGTCTCGTATTCAACGCCGAAAGGTTGTGCCGCCGCGTACTACCCGGAGACCAATGTCCTGGTCCCTCTGGACTCCGTGGCGGACACCAGCGGAACGCCCACCTCCAAGTCCGTGATCATCCGATTGGAGAGGGCGTAAGACCCGCTGTACACCATGAGCTGCGTCACATAGTATGACTGATATATCTATCACGCACTGATGGAAATATCAGCTGTCCGGTTGTCCGTGAATGGTGCTTCGATGGCCTGAAACCTGGGGAGGTATTTCCTCATCGAAGCACCGCTTTCGGACCATTGGGCAGCAGTTCAGCAATAGCCAAAGAAGAGGGAGTGACCATGTCAGGAAACAGAGCAGTCGCCTACAAGGAACCTGGTGTCGTCGAGATCATCGACACCGACTACCCAACGTTTGAGCTTAAGGACGGACCGGGCGTCAACCCGGCCAACGTCGGCCGGAAAGTGCCTCATGGCGCGATCCTCCGCACTGTAACCACCAACATCTGCGGTTCGGACCAGCACATGGTTCGTGGACGCACCACTGCTCCGCAGGACCTGGTCCTCGGCCACGAAATCACGGGCGAAGTGGTGGAGGTGGGACCCGACGTCGAGTTCATCAAGGTAGGCGACATCGTCTCGGTGCCGTTCAACATTTCCTGTGGCCGTTGCCGGAACTGCAAGGAGCAGAAGACCGGCATCTGCCTCAACGTCAACCCCGACCGCCCCGGCAGCGCCTACGGCTACGTGGACATGGGAGGCTGGGTGGGCGGACAAGCAGAGTTCGTGCTGGTCCCCTACGCCGACTGGAACCTGCTGCGCTTCCCGGACCGCGATCAGGCCCTGGAAAAAATCATGGACCTGACCATGCTCTCGGACATCTTCCCCACTGGCTTCCATGGTGCCGTCACTGCCGGCGTCGGCGTGGGGTCAACAGTTTACGTCGCAGGTGCCGGGCCCGTGGGCCTTGCTGCTGCCGTGGGCGCGCAGCTGCTTGGCGCCGCCGTCGTGATTGTGGGCGATATGAACGAGGACCGCCTGGCACAGGCGCGTTCTTTCGGCTGTGAAACAGTCAACGTGTCCAACGGCGATCCGAAGGAGCAGATCGCACAGATCCTCGGCGTTCCGGAAGTGGATTGCGGTGTGGACGCGGTGGGCTTTGAAGCCCGCGGCCACGGCAAGGATGCCTCACACGAGGCTCCTGCCACTGTGTTGAACTCCCTCATGGATATCACTGCCGCCGGTGGATCCCTGGGCATTCCGGGGCTCTACGTCACCGGCGACCCGGGCGGAATCGACGATGCCGCCAAGCACGGCTCACTCTCGCTGTCCCTTGGTACCGGCTGGGCCAAATCCCTGTCCTTCACCACCGGCCAATGCCCGGTCATGAAATACAACCGGCAGCTGATGATGGCGATCCTCCATGACAAGGTCCAGATCGCCAAGGCAGTCAACGCCCAAGCCATCCCGCTCGAGGACGCTCCGCGCGGCTACGCCGAATTCGACGCCGGAGCGGCAACAAAGTTCGTGCTGAATCCGAACGGTTATGTGAAGTCCTAATACACGTCTGAACAGCACGCACCACACGGATACCGGGGACTGCACGGCAAGAATTACGGGAAGGCCGGGCAGTCCCCGGTATCTGCGTTTCACAGGAAGCACCACCCCAGGAAGCGGGCATCCATGCTTGCACAAGCAACCTTCACCGACTCTCACGAAGGGTTCGTGGTGAGCGGCGAACCGCGTCACGCACCCTCGTGGGCCGAAGCACGTGAACTGGCCTACCAGTGTGCCGGTCCACTCCCGTCGTCGAAAGTCACCCTCGGCGAGGCGATCGGGCGCACCCTGACCAGCCCCGTCACCGCTCAACGGAACCTGCCCCATTACGCGTCGTCAGCCATGGACGGCTGGGCCATCAACGGCAGCGGCCCTTGGATACTAACGACGGCGGGGCTGCCGCTGTCGCCGGGCGAAGCCAGCGTCATCGCCACCGGCGGGCTCGTTCCAACCGGCGCCACGGCAGTCCTGCGCAAGGAAAGCGGCCACGCATCCGCGGACGGGCACCTCTCTCTCAGACACGACGCCAAGCCGGGTGAGACACTCCCAGGCCGGCACATTCGGCCCGCCGGAGAAGAAGCCGCAGCCGGAGAGGTCCTCATACCCGCCGGCACGCTCCTCAATCCGGCTCATATTGCCCTGGCCGCAGTGGCAGGCCACGATCACGTTCAGGTGCAGCGCAAGCCGAGGGTCGCCGTCGTACTTACCGGTTCTGAAGTGGTCACCTCAGGCGAGCCGGCGCCAGGACAGGTCCGCGACGCGTTCGGCCCGCAGCTGGATGCCGTGATATCGCAATTGGGCGGGCAGCCGGGTGGCCAGCGCAGGATAGGCGACTCATACGAAGAGTGGATGGCGGCGCTTGGCCGCGTTCCTGATGGCTTACCGGCCGACGTGACGATCACCACCGGCGGGACGGGAAAATCCGGGACAGACCACTTCCGCAATGCCGTTGCGGCGCTCGGGGGTCGGCTCCTCCTGGACGAAATCGCCATGCGGCCGGGACATCCGGCGGTGCTGGCCGAACTTCCTGATGGTCGTTTCGTCATCGGCCTTCCGGGCAATCCGCTGGCCGCGATGATGGCGCTGATGACCCTCGGGGAACCCTTGCTGGCCGCTATGGGAAGCCGACCTCTCCGGGGAGCTGTGCTGATGACCTCCGGGGCCGACATCGATCCGGACCCAGGGCGGACACGCCTCATGCCCTGCACCCGTATCCATGATCTAGCGCTCCCTGCCTCCCGCACGGGTCCGGGGATGATGCGCGGGCTTGCCTGGGCAGACGGATATATGGCTGTTCCCCCCGAAGGCGTCGCAGCCGGAGCGCCCGTACCCGTCCTGCCGCTGCCGTGGACAGCACCCATCTATTTCCCGGACCAATCAGGAGGGTACGCCGGATGGCCCGCATGACCCAGCGCAGGAAAATCCATCGTTTCCGCTTGGACGCGGCGGACACCGAAAATTCCGTGCGGTTCAAGGAGGATGTTCTGGCCGCCGAAGAACCTTTGGAAATCAGGATCGGAGGCACCTCTTTTGCCGTGACCATGAGGACGCCGGGCGACGACTTTGATCTGGTGGCTGGATTTTTGGTGTCCGAGGGCATCATCCGCAGCCCTTCCGAGCTGATCTCCCTCCGGTTCTGTGCGGGCGAGAAGGACGGGGTGCAGACCTTCAACGTGGTGGAAGCCCAGCTACGGCCGGACGTTCCCCTGCCGGACACCATGCGCCACGTATATACGTCGAGTTCGTGTGGCATCTGCGGCACGGACTCCATTGAAGCCGTACGCAAGACCATCCATTTCGATCCGTCCTTGGACCGTCTACAGGTTCCCGTGGATGTCCTAGCCGAGCTCCCGGACCGGCTCCGCGAAGCGCAGGCCGTCTTCGACAGAACCGGAGGGGTCCACGCAGCTGGACTGTTCAAAGTGGATGGCGCCAGCCCGGAGCTGTTGTGTCTGCGGGAAGACGTCGGCCGGCACAATGCGGTGGACAAAGTGGTGGGCTGGGCCCTTCGGCAGGACCTGCTGCCCTTGACCGGCCTGGTCCTGCAGGTCTCGGGCAGGGCATCGTTCGAACTCGTCCAGAAGGCAGCCTTGGCCGGCATCCCGGTTCTCGCGGCCGTCAGCGCCCCCTCCAGCCTCGCCGTCGATCTTGCCACCGAGACCGGGGTGACCCTGGTTGGCTTCAGCCGGGGACATAGCCTCAACGTCTATGCCGGAAGGGAGCGCCTGAGCAACCCACGAAAGGCTGTCCAGGAGGCTGCCATGAGCGGGTGAATCATCCATGATGTGAAAAGGTCCGCGCAAAACTCCGTCTAGGATGAGGAAAGACGAGGGTGCAGGCCACACGGGGTACCAGCTCAGGGTGGCTTGCCTGGACAACGACACGAGGCACCATGGCCGCACGCAGCAACCCGGACTTCGACAAGGACGTAGACGCCCAGGGCGGAGGCGTCCAGTCAGTAGACCGCGCACTCCAAATCCTGGAAATCCTGGCCCGGGAAGGCGATGCCGGCGTGAGCGACATCGCTGAGGAGATGGGCGTCCACAAGTCCACCGTGTCCCGGCTGGTTGGCTCCTTGGTCAACCGCGAACTGGTCCGGCAGAACAGCGAACGCGGCAAGTACCAGTTGGGCTTTGGAATCCTCCGTTTGGCTTCTTCCATCCCCGGCAGACTGAGCGTGGTTCATGAGGCGCGCCAAGTCCTGGAGGCCTTGGCGGCCGAATACAAGGAAACCGTCAATCTGGCTGTGCTGCGGTCCAACTATGCCGTCAACGTGGACCAGGCGATGGGGCCCTCAACACTTGCCACCTACGACTGGGTGGGCAGCCTGACGCCGCTGCATGCCACATCCAGCGGCAAGGTCCTTCTGGCCGCGTTGACCGCCGATGAAAGAACCCAGGTCCTCAAGGCAGTGGGCTTGCCCGCTCGAACGCCACGTACGGTGACCAACCGCGGAGAGCTGGAAAAGCAGCTGCTGGACGTAGCCCGCAACGGCTACGCGACAGTTCACGAAGAGTTTGAAATCGGCCTCACCGCTATTGCCGTGCCCATCTTCAACCACTCGGGAACCGTCATCGCTGCGGTAAGTATCTCCGGCCCGGCGTTCCGCTTTTCACCCGAGGACCAGCCGGGGCTTATCGACGGCCTTCGCGAGGCCGGGCTGACCATCAGCGCCCGGATGGGTTACAGGCACCGCTAAGCCCTGCCCTGCCCTGCGCGGGTCTACGATGCTCTAGGCGCAACACGGGCCATCATACGCAACGAACACTTCCCCTCCCATTCGTTGCGTCAAACTGTCGGCAAGCAAGGAAAAGTCCTTGACTTTGAGTGTGACGGGGCGCACTCTGTTGCTTAGCGCGAATGTTGTTGATTCATGCGGAACGCCCTTAAGGGCTCCATGAGCCCAGCGTTCAACCAACCCGTCCGACCAAAAAGGTGCCCCATGAAACTGCCCATCTACGCTCCTGAAGTGCAGATCCGGGACAGCAAATCATGGTCAGCGGGGAAGCCCCCCAGCCTTCCCTTCGGCCTCATCCTCCAGGGCCATGTATAAACGCAAACCCATGACTCGCCGAGCAAAGGACCCGCTCATGGCTATAAACAGCGACACAAAATCCTTAACACCAGAGGAGTTACCTGCCGACGATCAATTGGCGGGTGCTTCAACAGCAGCCAGTTCCACCACATCAACCAGCCCTGCCCACGCGGAGAACCCTGAGGAAATCATCAGGATCTCCACCGACGACACCAACTTGGCAGCCCTCGACGCTGAGGACGGAGGCGCTGAAACCCTTCCGGATTCCGAAGAATACGAACAGATCATGGAAGAGCTGCGCCACGCCAAGACCGAGCAGGCCGTTTCGGCCCGCCGGAACCGCAAACTTACCCTCGACAAAGTCACCTTCGGGATCACGGGCGCCATCGCCGTCGCCTTCGTGGTCTGGGGATTTGTCGGGCGCGACAGCCTCTCAGATACCTCCAAAGGCGCCCTGAACTGGGTTATGGAGTACACCGGCTGGCTCTTCATGGTCCTCGCCTCATTGTTCGTCGTCTTCGTCCTGTGGCTTGCCCTCGGCAAGTTTGGCAACATACCGCTGGGCAAGGACGGCGAGAAGCCCGAGTTCCGGACCATTTCCTGGGTGGCCATGATGTTCGCCGCCGGCATGGGCATCGGGCTCATGTTCTACGGTGTGGCCGAACCCCTCTACCACTACATCTCGCCGCCGCCGGGAACCGTGGACGGCCGCACTCCGGCAGCCATCCAAACCGCCATGGCCACATCGATCTTCCACTGGACCCTGCACCCGTGGGCCATGTACGCAGTGGTCGGTATCGCCATGGCATACGGCACCTACCGCCTGGGCCGCAAGCAACTGGTTTCGGCAGCCTTCACCTCGCTTTTCGGCATCCGCATGGTGGAAGGGCCGCTGGGGAAGTTCATCAACATCCTGGCCATCTTCGCCACACTCTTCGGAACTGCCGCTTCGCTTGGCCTCGGCGCCCTCCAGATCGGCAGCGGCATGACGTCAAATGGCTGGCTGGGTGAGATCGGCACTCCGGTGCTCGTGGTTATTGTGGCCATCCTGACCTTCTGCTTCGTGGCATCCGCTGTGTCAGGCATCAGCCGAGGCATCCAGTGGCTCTCCAACATCAATATGGTCCTGGCTGTTATTCTCGCCCTGATTGTGTTTGTAGCAGGACCCACCCTGTTCATCCTTAACCTGATCCCTTCCGCTGTAGGCGACTACGCCAGGGACCTCGCCGAAATGTCATCACGGACCGAAGCTGTGGGAGACGAGTCCCTGCGTAGCTGGATGACCAGCTGGACCATCTTCTACTGGGCCTGGTGGATCTCCTGGACGCCCTTCGTCGGGATGTTCATCGCCCGCATCAGCCGCGGACGCACCATCCGCCAGTTCGTCACCGGTGTCCTGCTGGTGCCCAGCGTTGTCAGCGTCATCTGGTTCGGCATCTTCGGCGGCGCCGCTTTCCACGTCCAGCAAGAGGCAGACAAGGCCGGCACGCCCGGGCTTGTGACCATGGTGGACGGCGCACCCTCCATCAACTTCGATGGCGCCCTCTTCGACCTCGTGAAGAACCTGGGCATGCCTGGCTGGCTGACAGCAGCGGTCATCGTCCTGGCCATGGTCCTGGTGGCGATCTTCTTCGTCACCGGCGCCGATGCCGCCTCTATCGTGATGGGATCCCTCAGCTCCAATGGTGCCGAGCACCCGCGTCGAGGAGTGGTGATCTTCTGGGGAAGCCTCACGGGCGCAGTGGCAGCAGTCATGCTGCTTGCCGGCGGCGATAAACCATCGGAAGCCTTGTCGGGCCTGCAAAGAGTCACCATCGTGGCAGCCCTGCCTTTCGTGATCGTCATGCTGTTGCTCTGCTTCGCACTGGTCAAGGACCTTCGCCGGGACCCGCTCCAGTTGCACAAGCGATTGGCCACTTCGGTGGTGGAACGAGCCATCCGAACGGGCGTTGAGCAACATGGCGGCGTTCAGTTCGACCTCGTCACCAAACACGACTGCGCCGAAAAGTGCACGGACTCCGATTGCGCCGGGGGAACGCCCACGGGAACCATTCCCCTGGTCGGCAAGCCCCAACAGGATTCCGACCACAAATAACCCAGCTTTTTGGCTGACCCCCATTCACACGTCAGTAAGGTCCACCATGTCCAACACTTCTGCCAACGGAACTCTCCGTCTCAACACCCAGGCCAGCCCCAGCAACCAGGCCAGTGAGGACGTGACCCTCACCCTGGACGCTTCCAAACCGGTGACAGTCCGGATCGAGGTTGACCGCTGCCCCTGCGGATCGGAACACAACAGGGCCGGTTCCTACGTCGACACTGACTTCAGCCGCTAGCAACAACACGCTGATTCCAACACAACAAAGCAGGCGCCGGGATTCCGGCGCCTGCTTTTTGTTAGTACTGGTGGAAGCTAAAGCCTATTTGGGCATCAGCACCGAGTCGATCAGGTAGACCGTGGCGTTGGCGGTCTGGACGCCACCGCAGATCACATTGGAAGCTCCGTCAACCGTGAGGGCATCCTTGGTGCCGGCAACCGTCACTTCGCCACCCTGGACAGTCTTGTGGGTGCCGACGATCTGGTCCGGGGTCAGCTGACCGGGGACTACGTGGTAGGTGAGAATCTTGCTCAGCAGGGCATCGTCCGTCTTGAGCGTCTCGATTGTTGCGGGGTCGATCTTGGCGAAGGCATCGTCAACCGGTGCGAACACCGTGAATTCGCTGCCGTTCAGGGTGGAAACCAGGTCCACCTTGGGGTTGAGCTTGCCCGAAACAGCGGCGGTCAGGGTCTTGAGCAGCGGGTTGTTCGATGCTGCTACGGCTACCGGGTCCTGGGCCATGCCCATGACCGATCCGGCACCGTCCGGAACCTGTGCGGCGTAACCGGCGCAGCCGGGGCCCACAAGGTTAGCGGCCGGATCCATGGCGGCGCTGCTCATGGCGGAGGCCGACGGCGACGGTGCCGCCATGGAGGTTTCCGGGGCGGCAGATGAAGCAGCCGGTGTGCTGGAGGTGTTGGAACCACCACAGGCAGTGAGACCGAGAAGGGCGGCTGCAGTGAGGCCAACGAAGGCGAGGGCGGGGCGCTTTGTGGACAACATGTCATTCTCCTTGTTTTTGGAACCAGGGCGTTGGGTCCAGTGGGTGGTGGGACACGGGCTGCGGGTGTTGCTTTTGCTTCACCAGCGGTTTGTGTCTCACCAGCTATTCGGAGGTCGGGACAGGGTGGATGGGTGCGGATTGAAAAAGTTTTTTTGAGCCAGTCTCCGCAGGCCTAGTGGAGGGGTTCATCCCGATGACAGGATGGGCGAATGGCTATCGAGGTTCGCCCAGCGACGGTGTTCGACGACGTGAAGACCATGGTGGGGCCCAAGAGCCCCGATGCCAACGTGTGCTGGTGCCTCAGCTACAGGATTCCATCGAAACTGAACCAGGAGCTCCAAAAACAGGAGCGCGGGAAGTTCGTGAAGAAGCTGGTGGCCGAGGACCCGCCTCCCGGCGTTCTGGCGTACGACGGCGACGAAGTAGTTGGGTGGGCAGCGGTCCACCCTCGCGAGGACACTACTTTTGCGAAAAACCGCAAGATTCCCCACGTGGATGAGACCAAGGTGTGGTCGGTCTGGTGCATCCGGGTGCGGCCCGGGCATCGCGGCAAGGGAATTTCCCACGAGCTGCTCCGCGGCGCGATTGACTTCGCAAAAAGCCACGGCGCGCCCGCGATTGAGGGTTATCCCGTGGACAACAAAGGCGGCAAGGTGGACCTGACCATGGCCTACGTTGGCACCCGGAGGCTTTTCGAGAAGGCCGGTTTCAAAAAGGTGGCCGAGACGACGTCGGTCCTGAACGGTTTCCCGAGAGTGCTGATGCGGCTGGACCTTAACTCCCCCAACTAGGTCGCATTTGTGCGCGTTTTGAGCCGTCTAAACGCGCACTAATGCGACCTAGTTGGGTTGGGACCCCTGCAGGCGCGCCGTCATCCTGTGTGCTTCCTCGAGCAGCAGTTTCCCGAGGAACTCCTGGCGGTCCGCACGGAATCGCGGCTCAATTCCCGTCAAGGAAAGAGCCCATGCTGGCCGTCCCTGCTGATCAAACACAGCCGCTCCCATGCCCCAGCTACCTTCCAGGATCAACCCGGGATTGACGGAGTAGCCAGCCAGCCGCGTCCGTTCCAGATTGCCCCGCACCACGTCTGCAGGATGGCCCGCCGCAAAGTCGCCGGCATGCGTAGCCCAGTCGCCCAACAACGCTTCCTGTTCGTCGGGAGGCAGGAAAGCCATGATGGCAGTGCCGGCCGAAGCGACTCCCAAGGGAAAGCGCACCCCTTCGTGCAGCACGAAGGACCGCACGGGGAAGGAGCCTTCTTCCCGCAGCACGCACACTGTTTCGTTACCACGACGAATGGAGAAGAAGGCGCTCTCCCCGGTCTCCGCAGCCAACCTGCGCAGCGAGGGCCGCGCAATGTCCTCCATAGGGAAACGTGCAGCGGCCACTGATCCCAGCAGGAAGATCTCCGGACCCAACACCCACTTCCCGGAGGTGGAATCGTGTTCCAGCAAGCCCTCCGCGGCCAGTGACGTCAGTAGCCGGTGGACGGTTGGCCGGGTCAGCCCGGACTCGCGCACCAAGCCCGCCAAAGAGGTGCCCTCGGGCCTGCGTCCCACCAGCCTAAGCAACAGGGCCACCCGGCCCACCACTTGCGCTCCTTGTACCACCACAGCACCCTCCATCAGATTTCATCCATAATATGGACACCCTCCAGTGTAGTGTCCATACCCTGAGTATCTGGAAGGTACGTGCATTGACCGCCCAACAAAGGCAACCTAGGCTCCTCCTCAAGAGTGAGAGCAGTCCACAAAGTGGATGCACCGGAAATGAACTCAAAGAGGAGTCGAGCATGACCAAGATCCAAGCGAGCGCAGCCCAAGCTTTACATGACCTGATGGCAGACGGCCTGACCATCGCCGTCGGAGGTTTTGGACTCAGCGGCATTCCCGCCGACCTCATCGACGCCGTCCGTGAGTCCGGCGCCAAGGATCTCACCATCGTGTCCAACAACATGGGCGTGGACGGCAAGGGGCTAGGCGTCCTCATCGAGGCGGGCCAGGTCCGGAAGGTCATCGCATCTTATGTCGGTGAGAACAGACTGTTCGCCGAGCAGTACCTGGCCGGGAAGCTTGAGGTCGAGTTCACGCCGCAGGGCACACTCGCCGAGCGTCTCCGCGCTGGCGGCGCCGGCATTCCGGCGTTCTACACTCGAACGGGAGTGGGGACCCTGGTTGCCGAAGGCAAGCCGCTGGAAGAGTTCGACGGCGTGACGTACGTCCGCGAGCGCGCCATCACATCCGACGTCGCCCTGGTCCACGCCCACACTGCAGACACGGACGGGAACCTGATTTATCGCTACACGGCCCGCAACTTCAACCCGGTGGTTGCCACAGCGGGTGCAGTGACCATCGCCGAGGCTGAGGTCATTGTTCAACCCGGCCAGCTGGACCCGAATCACATTGTCACCCCGGGCGTTTACGTCCAGCGGCTGGTCCAAGCCACGGATCGGGTCAAGGACATTGAACAGCGCACGGTCCGGCAGCGACTCGAGGCACAGCACGCCGAATCAGTAACGGCCTAAGAACACGGAGCACATCACCATGGCATGGACACGAGACCAAATGGCCGCCATCGCGGCCGAAGAACTGAACGACGGCGATTACGTCAACCTCGGCATCGGCATTCCCACGTTGGTGGCCAACAACCTGCCCGACGGCGTGCGGGTGGTCCTCCAGAGCGAGAACGGCCTGCTCGGCATGGGCCCTTTCCCGTATGAGGGCGAGGAAGACGCCGACCTTATCAACGCAGGCAAGCAGACCGTCACCATCACCCCCGGTGGCAGCATCTTCGACTCCGCCACGTCGTTCGGCATGATCCGCGGCGGACACGTGAAGGTGGCCATCCTGGGCGCCATGCAGGTGTCCGGCTCGGGCGACCTGGCCAACTGGACCATCCCCGGCAAGATGGTCAAAGGCATGGGCGGAGCCATGGACCTGGTGGCGGGTACACCGAGGGTGGTGGTCCTCACCGAGCACAACGCCAAGGACGGTTCGGCCAAGATCGTGGCCGAATGCACGCTCCCGCTGACGGGACTCAAGTGCGTTGACCGGATCATCACGGACCTCGCCGTTTTCGACATCGAGGAAACACCGTCCACAGCGGAAACACCCGACGGCGGCACGCAGCTGCTGCTGACCCGCCTCGCCCCTGGCGTCACGGTGGAAGAGATCCGCAGCAAGACCGAGGCAGAGTTCACGGTGGCGCTCGCCTCTGAGGAACACGCACTTGAAGGAGTAAACGCATGAGCCTGAAGGACCAATTCGGCAAGGACATCCTGCTCACAGGGTGGGGGCACAGCAAGTTCGGCAAACTGACTGATGACACCTTGGAGTCGCTCATCGTCCAGGTTGCCGGCGAAGCGATTAAGAACTCTGGGCTCGATCCCAAGGACATCGACGAAATTTACCTCGGGCAGTTCAACTCCGGAATGCAGCCTCTGGGATTCACGTCGTCGCTGGCACTTCAGTTGTCCGCAGATCTGGCTAACGTTCCCGCGACGCGCACCGAGAATGCTTGCGCTTCCGGTTCCGCGGCTTTCCAGCAGGGCGTCAAAGCCGTTCTGGCCGGGACTGCCCGCAACGTCCTGGTGATCGGGGCTGAGAAGATGACCGACGCCGGCGCCGACGTTGTGGGGGCGGCATTGCTCGGTGCTTCGTACGAGATGGCAGGAAAAGCCTCTTCCACGGGATTCACAGGTTTGTTCGCTGAGGTCGCCAAGCACTACGGGAAGCGCTACGGGGCCGGCATCACCGGCCCGGGATTCGAAGGCGGCCTCGGTGATGTCCTAGGTTCCATCGCTGCCAAGAACCACCACAACGGCATGGACAACCCCTACGCCCAAATGCACCGCGACTTCGGCGAGGAGTTCTGCCGGACCATCTCAGAGAAGAACCCCATGGTGGCCGAACCCTTGCGCCGCACGGACTGTTCGCCGGTCTCGGACGGTGCCGCCGCCGTCGTGCTTTCCACGTCCGCTACCGGAGGCGCAACCGCGCCGGTACGTCTGACTGGTTTCGGCCACGCCAACGACTTCTTCCCGGCGGAGAAGCGCGACCCCACCGAGTTTGCTGCCACCAGGGCTTCGTGGGAGCGTGCGCTGGGCATGGCGGGAGTTGGGATCCAGGACCTGGACTTCGCGGAGGTGCACGACTGCTTCACCATCGCCGAACTCATCATGTACGAAGCCATGGGCCTCACTCCCCGCGGTGAGGGCGCGCGAGCCGTCCAGGAAGGCTGGGTTTATAAGGACGGCAAGCTGCCCGTCAACGTCTCCGGCGGACTCAAGGCGAAGGGCCACCCGGTGGGTGCCACTGGTGTGTCGCAGCACGTCATCGCCGCGATGCAGCTCAGCGGCACCGCGGGCGATATGCAATTGTCCAATGCCCGCCGAGGCGCGGTCCAGAACATGGGCGGAGTGGGCATCGCCAACTACGTGAGCGTGCTGGAAGCCCTCTAACCCAAGTAAGTAGCAGCACAGCGCGTTTTGAGGGCTGAAAACGCGCACAAATGCGACTCAGTCGGGTCAGCGGTTCCGGATCAGCGCCGCGATTTCCGTAAACCCGAGCCGCTCTGCATTTTGCAGGGCGGTTCGGCCTTGGGGGTCACGGATGTCCGGGTTGGCTCCGGCAGCCAGGAGTTGCCGGACCACGTCCTGCTGATTGGGCCCGCCGTTGTTGAGCAGGATGGCTTCCTGCATGGCGGTCCAGCCCAGATTGTTGACGTGGTCCACGGGCACACCCGCTGCGATCAGAATCCTGACCGTTTCCGTATGCCCATGTTCGCTCGCAGGGATCAGCGCGGTGCCGCCGTACCGATTGGTGCTGCGAACATCCGCTCCAGCATTCAACGTCAGCTGCAGGACCTCGTTGAAGCCTTCAGCGCCGGCGTAGAGGAACGCGGAGTCCTGGATGTCGTCCTTGGCATTGACGTTCCCACCCGCCGCGATCAATTCCCGGACTCGGGCAACATCGTTGGCCTTCGCGGCGAGAATCAGGAGCCGGTCGGTTTCGATTTGGGCCTCCGGTGACAGTTTGGGTGGCACAGCAGCCGACGACGTCGGGCCGGGACTTGCGCTCGACGTCGCGGTCGGGCTGGGGGCTACGGGAGTCGGGGCCGGGCTGGAAGGCTGGGCCGCCGTCGTGCCTGTCCCTGCCGGCAGAGGCGACGACGGAGCACAGCCGGCCACGAGCCCGGCGATCAGCAAACCAGCGCCGATCACCGAACCCGCGGCCAGGCCCCGCCCCTTCAGGGAATCCATACTGTCGAGGCTACTTCGCGGCCGCAGCCAACGCATCGGCACCGGCTGTGGCGCAGGCCTCGTCGAGGGCGCCGTCGGGGGCGCCGCCAACTCCGATGCCGGCCACTGAAACGCCGTTGACCTTCAGCGGAACGCCGCCGGGCAGGAACAAGGTGCCGGGAAGGTCGGCGATGGACGGGCCGTTACCATTGACGCGCTTGGCGAGTTCACTGGTGGTGGCACCGAAAGCTGCTGCCGTGTAGGCCTTCTGCTTGGCGGCTTCGATGGTGTGCTCGGCGGCGTTGTCACCACGGAGGAGGGCCTGGACGGTGCCGAAGCGGTCAACCAGTGCCACGGTCACGAACGGCAGCTTGTCGGCCTGGCACTTTGCGAGGGCGGCGTTGACGGCCTTGCTGGACGCCCCCACGGAGATGCGGTTCTGGGCTACGACGTTCTCCGGGGCAGGCAGAACGTCTGCGGCAACCTTCACCGGCGCGGCAGCAGGCGCGGCTGCGGGTGACACTGCGTTGGCAACGGCAGTGACACCGCCGGTGAGCAACAATGCTCCGGCAGCAGCGGCGGCAATCATCTTGTTGGACTTCTTCACGGGGTCTCCTCGTTGTGAGCATCGGGTACACCTCCATGCTTCCGCGGACGGCGCGCAGCCACATCGGCCGGGCGCCCCTCCCGCCCTCAGCCTTTCCGCCACCGGTATCAGCCAAAAGGTGGAGAGACCAATGACAGCGCCGGGATCTAGCATGGAAAGAACGCCTTCCACCGAAAACCGGAAACGGGAACCACCCATGCCAACAGCACGTCCACGGCCAGAGCCGGGCAACAGGATCGATGGCCGCATTGATGTAGTTGTGCACTTGGGCTTTGCCGTCCTGATGGTGGCCTCTGCGGTCAGGTACGTCATGCGCCACTCCCCCGCGGACAACTTGTGGACCGTTGCCCTGGCCGTTGCGGTGTGTGCCCTGTACGCGGTCACCGCCGTGTTGGTCCACCGTCAGCACCCGGACCATCGCAAGCAACAGCTGTGGATTCCGTGGATGGTGGCGTTGATTGCAGCCTGGGCCGCGTTGGTGGTGATCGCCCCGAGCTTCGCGTGGTGTTCCTTCGCCATCTTCTTCCTCACGCGGACGGCTTTCCGAGGCTGGGCCGGCTACGTGGCGGGAGGCGCGACGGCGGCCGCTACCGCCGTCGGGCTCTTCCGGATGAGCGACTGGACGGACATCGCCATGCTGCTCGGCCCGCTCGCAGCGGGCGCCCTGCTCACCCTGATCTACGACAAGATCGAGCGCGACGCGGCCCTGCAACGCAAACTTTTCGACGACGTCACCCAAGCCCAGGAGCAGCTG
This sequence comes from Paenarthrobacter sp. GQ52, assembly GCF_059759005.1. NCBI lineage: Bacteria > Bacillati > Actinomycetota > Actinomycetes > Micrococcales > Micrococcaceae > Paenarthrobacter > Paenarthrobacter sp. GQ52. The sequence continues at coordinate 254,079 of NZ_JCAXEJ010000004.1, read as the reverse complement.
GCCACCAAGCAACGTGAAGCCGGAGTCGCTTCTGAGCGCGAGCGTGTTTCCCGCGAGATTCACGACACCGTCACCCAAGGCTTGGCCAGCAGCCTGCTCCTCCTCGAGGCCGCCCAGCGCGCGTGGCCCGCTGAAACCGCCCACCAAGACGTACGCAAGGCAACAGATTTGCTCCGGCGCAACCTCGCCGATACCCGTAGCCTGGTGCACGAACTTTCCGCCCCGGGCCTGGAAACAGGCCCGCTCCCGGAGGCCTTGGAACACGCAGCCCGGCAGTACGTTGAGACCGTCAACATTCAGGTCACGGGTGAAGTGCGCCCCCTTCCTTCCGAGGTGCGGCATGCCTTGCTCCGCGTCACCCAAAGCGCCGTTGCCAACATCAAACTCCATGCCCGCGCGGAGCACGCCAGTGTGACCTTGGGGTACCTTCCGGATGCCGTCACCTTGGACGTGTTCGACGACGGCCGCGGCTTCGATCCCGACGCAGTACCTCCGCCTTCTGCTAACGGAGGATACGGCCTGCGGGCGATGCGACAGCGTGTGGAACAGTTGGGCGGAGAATTGTCTGTGGAGAGCTCGCCCGGCGAAGGAACCATCATTGCGGCGCAGTTCCCGCTGACCCGGCTTGCTGATCCGGCAAATGCCCTGAAGGAGGCCCTGTGAACACCATCTCCGTGCTCCTCGTGGACGACCACACCGTAGTCCGGAGCGGGCTCAAGGCGCTGTTGGGCACCCAAGGTGATATCGCCGTCGTCGGGGAAGCAGCCTCTGGCGAGGAAGCACTGGAAGCTGCGCACGAGCATACGCCCGGGGTAGTCCTCATGGACCTCGCGATGGGCGCCGGAATGGATGGCATCGAAGCAATCAAGCAACTCAGGCAGTGGAACCCGAAGCAGGCCGTCATCGTGTTCACCACCTACGATTCCGACGCCGACATCGTCCGCGCAGTTGATGCCGGAGCAATGGGCTATCTGCTCAAGGACGCCGCACCGGAGGAGATCTTCGCAGCCGTGCGCGGCGCTGTGCAGGGGAAGAGCGTGATGAGTGCACCGGTGGCCTCACGCCTGTTCCAGCAATTGCGGAATCCTGACGAGATCCTCACTCCCCGCGAAGCCGAGTTACTCAGCCTCCTCACAGAAGGACTCAGCAACCGCGATCTGGGTAAACGCCTGTTCATTTCCGAGGCAACAGTCAAAACCCACCTCGCCCACATCTACGCCAAACTGGGTGTGGAGACGCGGGCCGCAGCAATTGCCACAGCTATCCGGCGCGAGGGGATGCGGTAAAGGCACGCCGTTGGTTACGCTGACCGTATGTCGGACGTAGCGGATCGCAAAATGTTCAAAAACCCGGGAACTGCTTTGCTGGTCCGGGGAGTCCTTTCCATAGTTTTTGGTCTATTGATCACTGTTTTACCGAGCGCTACTGCCTTGGTGGTAGTTGTCATGTTCGGCATTTTCGCAATCATTGACGGCATTACCAGCGTGGCGCATTATTTCTACGATCCCGCAGGCCGTTCCCGCTGGACTGTAGTGGGCGGCCTTATCTCCATCGCGGCCGGCATCGTGGCAATTGCGTTGCCGGGAATAACGGCAGCAGCAATTGGCGTCCTCATCGGATTGTGGGCCCTGGTCCTGGGTCTGTCGCAAATCATTCTGGCGCTCGCCGCGAGGAGCTTCATCCGGAGCTGGGGCATCTGGTTCCTGACGGGACTCGTCACCACTGTGTTTGGGATCGTTGTCCTTTTCAACCCGGGGCTGGGCTTCCTAAGCCTGGTGTGGATGCTGGCCGGGTTCGCGATCCTGACAGGGTTGCTCCTCATCGCCTCGGGCATCGGGCTCCGCAAGCTGGCCAGTTCACCGCCGCTGTTCGCGCGCTAGTTGCACGCTGGTTCTACGGTGGTTGTGAACGGCAAAAAGGGCAGCAGGGGATGCGCTCAGCGCCAAGTTCGGTAAGTTAGTGGCTGTGAAGATAGCAACCTGGAATGTGAACTCCCTCCGCGCCCGTGCCGACCGCGTAGAAGCCTGGCTTGAGCGCAGCGACTGTGATGTCCTGGCCATCCAGGAGACCAAGTGCAAGGACGAGAACTTCCCGTGGGAGCTCTTCGAGCGCATGGGTTACGAGGTTGCTCACTTTGGCGTCAACCAGTGGAACGGTGTTGCCATCGCTTCCCGGGTGGGCCTGGAGGACGTGCAGCGAACCTTCCTGGACCAGCCTGCGTTCGGCAAGGCAGGCAAGGATCCCGCGCAGGAAGCCCGCGCCATCGCAGCCACCTGCGGCGGCATCCGCATCTGGAGCCTCTACGTTCCCAATGGCCGCTCGCTGGACGACGAACACATGCCGTACAAGATCAAGTGGCTTGACGTTCTGCAGGGCCACGCGGCCGAATGGGTGAAGTCCGATCCCACCACCCAGATCGCGCTCATGGGTGACTGGAACATCGCCCCGTTCGACGACGACGTGTGGGACATCGAGCTCTTCCGCAACAACAATTACACCCACGTCAGCGAACCCGAGCGCGCCGCGTTCCACGCTTTCGAAACCGCAGGGTTCACCGACGTCGTCCGTCCCTATACTCCGGGCCCCGGCGTGTACACGTACTGGGACTACACGCAGCTTCGCTTCCCCAAGAAGGAAGGCATGCGCATCGACTTCTGCCTGGCCTCCCCGGCGTTGGCTTCACGCGTCACCGGAGCCTCCATCGACCGCGAAGAGCGCAAGGGCAAGGGTGCTTCGGACCACGCTCCCGTCATCGTGGAAATCGCAGACTAAGTACCTCGCAGACCAAGTACAAGGTCACTAACGAAAGGGGCGGCTGACATGACTGGAAACCTGTATCGGGGCCAGGCAGGTCTGCCGTTCTCTTCGTCGCTGCGCATTTACGAGCCCCTGGACGCGTTCCCGCCTGAACAGCAGCGCCAACTCGTTGCGGAGGGCAGCAAGAACGGATCCCGGGCCGCCGTCGAAAATGCTGAACTCCAGGCGTCGCTGGGACGCATCACGCGCTCCGGCGGCGATCCTTTCCCCACGGGCCGCACGGACCTGGTCCGGATGACGCGCGTGCCCAGCGGGCGTCACGCCGCGGTGTCCGGGAAAGAAGATAACGACGCCGGGCGGCTGCTTTACTGCCCCAGCCAGCTGGTGATTAGGGCTGGTTTGGCGGCCAACGCGCTGATGGACGGCGTGCACAGTCCCCTGGCCGACCTCCTCATTCCGGTCTCGCAGCGCGACAAGCACCAGGCAAGGATCGATCGCATCAACGCCGGGGAGGCCGCCAAACGCGTGCATACCCGTGCCTCAACATGGGGGATCCCGTTCAGCTGGTTCTCGCTTTTCAACGAGTCCGACCGCAAGGACGTAGTGGAATCCGAGGGGCGCATCCTGACCGTCCGGGTATGGACGCCCCTGACTGAGGCCCTGGACCGGGCACGGTTCGCCGTTGCCCACCTGGCGTTGGCAGCACCGGATTTGGACATGCTGGATGACCTGACACAGCTCACGGAATGGCTGGAACTTTTCCACGTCCAGTCCATGGTGGAGCTCGATTACGGTGCCGTAGCTGACAAGGTGTATCCGGACGAGTCCCCCATGGATGTTCGGTTGGGGATCGAGTGCCTGGCTGAAGGCGACATGACAGGTGCGGCCGCCGCCTACCGTCGGCTCGCCTCGCGGTGGATTCCCATCCGGCAGTTGGCGCGCGCTTCCTAGCTTGGCTTCCGCGCTAGCTTGGCTTCGGCGCTAGCTTGGCTCTGGCGCTAGCTTGGCGGGGCCGTTGTCTCGCGCACGATCAGTTTGTGGGGGGCCACCTCTGAATGCACTGCTCCCGGGTTGCCGTCCAGTTCATCCAGCAGCATCTTGGTGGCGAGCTCGGCCTGGTTGTCTGGACGCTGCCCGACGGTGGTGAGCCCGATGGACGACGAGAAGTCGTGGTCGTCGATCCCGATGACCGAGAGGTCCTCCGGTACGCGGACACCGTGGCGGGCTGCTTCGAAAATGACACCCATCGCCATCTCGTCCGAGGAACAGAAAATGGCCGTTGGCTTGCGGCCGGGCTGACTCCAGAGACGATTGAAAGCCTGCTGCCCGCTGGCTACGGTGAAATCCCCCCACTGGTCCCACTCCGGGCGGACTTCCAGGCCGGCGTCGGTCATAACTTCCTGGAAGGCGCGGATACGCACGCGGGGGACGTCGAAGTTCAGGTCCGTTTCGTCGTCGCCATGGAGCAGGGCGATGTCTTTGTGCCCCAGGTCCAGCAGATGCCGCACGGCGGTGGACGCGGCGTCGTAATCATTGATGCCGATGTATGCGCAATCCTCCACGTGGCCACCCACCACAACCAGCGGGATATCGATCTTGTGGAGGTGTTCCAGCTCTTCCTCGGTCAAAGACATGCACAACACCAGCAGGGCGTCGATCTGCTTGTAGACCATGGTGGAACTGAAGAGCCGCTCACGGTTGCTGCCGTGGCCGCCCAGGTTGAAGAGGGAAAGGTTGTACTTGCGTGAATGCAGTTCCCGATCCGCGCCTTCAATGGCCTTGGAGAAGAACCAGCGGCTAACGAAAGGGGCAAGCACGCCGATGGTGCGTGTACGGCCCGTCGCCAGGCCCGACGCCGACGACGACGCCACATACCCCAAAGAACTGGCGACTTCGAGGATCTTTTCCCGGGTCGTGGGCGATACCCGGGGCAGTCCCCGGACCGCCCTGGAAACTGTCGCCGTGGAAACTCCGGCAGCTGCGGCGACGTCCTCAATACTGACGCCGGTATGGCCGCCGCGTTGGGACCTACCCGTTGTTTTTGACACAGGCTCCCCTCTCCGGCCGCCGTTGCTCCGCCTTCACCTTAAATGTGGACTTGTGCTTTGCCGCCCTCGGTTACGCAGCGATGTAATGCGCTGCGTAACCGAGGGCGCAGTTCCTAGCCCTTGAGGCCGCCGGACAGCAGGCCGCGCACGAAGTAGCGCTGCAATCCGAAGAACACCAGGAGCGGGATGATGATGGAGACGAATGCTGCTGCCGGGTTCAGGTAGTCCCTGGCACCACGGGTACCTGAAAGCTCCGCCAAACGCTGCGTAATCGGAGCCACGTCCGCCGTTCCGCCGGAGAACACCAAGGCCACCAGCAGGTCATTCCAGACCCAGAGGAACTGGAAGATAGCCAGTGATGCCAATGCCGGGACGGAGAGCGGCAGGATAATCCGCCAGAAGATGGTGCTGTGTCCGGCACCGTCCACCCTTGCTGCTTCGATGACTTCACCGGGAATTTCCGAGATGAAGTTGTGGAGCAGGAAGATGCCCAGCGGAAGGCCGAACATGGTGTGGGCGATCCACAACTGCGCGTACGAACCCGCGGGGAGCTGCAAAGTCTGCGTAAAGAACTGCAGAAGCGGAATCAGCGCCATCTGCAGGGGGATGATCTGCAGTGCGAAGACGAAGATGAAGAGTGCGTCGCGCCCCTTGAACTTCCCCCATGCGAAGACGTATGCGGCCATGGACGCCAGCACCAGCACGAAGATGGTGACCGGGATGACGATCGCTATGGAGTTGACGAAGTACTGGGAAAGGTTGGCAGATTGCGACCCCGCCGGGACCAGGACGTCCGTATAGTTCTTGAACGTGAACTGCCAGTCAGTGAACGCATTCCACCAACCGTCGGAGCGGGGGCCAACCTGCTTGGCGGCGGGACGGAAAGAGGTAACAAAGAGACCGAACGTCGGCACAGACCATACGACGGCGATAATGATCGCTGCCGCTGTTGCCCACTTGGACGTGAGCTTGGTCTTCACCCGCCGCATCATCGGCTGGGCGTCCTCGGTGGGATCGGATCCAGGACGCTGCCGGGTGGCGCCCTTCGAGGCCTCTTTCGGGGCTGGCGTGGCTGTCAATGGATCTCCCTTTGCTTACGAAGGACTCGTGCGTTGTACACAACGATGGGCAGCACCATCAGGAACAGGATCAAGGCCAGAGCCGCACCGCGTCCCGGCTCGCCGGCCCGGAAGGCCTGAGTGTACATTTCGTTGGCAACTACCGAGGTGTCGTAGTTTCCGGCGGTCATGGTTCTCACAATGTCGAAGACCTTGAGCGTGGCAATCGTAATGGTGGTCAGGACAACCACCAGAGCTCCACGGATACCCGGGATCGTGACGTTACGGAACTGCTGCCAGGCGTTGGCACCATCCAGGCGGGCTGCCTCGGTGAGTTCCACCGGCACTCCCTTGATGGCTGCCGACAGGATCACCATTGCGAAGCCGGTCTGAATCCAGACCATCACAATGATGAGGAACATGGTGTTTCCCGGTGCATCAAGGAGGAACTGTTTGGGTTCCATCCCCAAGGCGACGAGGAAGAAGTTAATCACACCGGTTTGTTCGATGTTCGGACCGCGGTAGTCGTAGACGAGCTTCCAGATGATGCCGGCTCCCACGAAGGAGATAGCCATTGGCATAAAGACGAGCGACTTGAGTACTTTTTCGCCGCGGGCCTTGTCAATAAATACTGCGTAGGCGAGTCCGAAGCCCGTAGACAGCAGGGGAACCAGGACGGTCCAAATCACGGTGTTCCGCAGCGTGGTCAGAGCCTCGGGCTGCGTGAACATCCATACAAAGTTGTCAAGACCATTGCCATTGCCACTGGCATCCGTGAAGGCCAACATTGACGTGCGGATGGCCGGATAAACCAGGCCCACCAGCATCAGGATGGCCGCGGGGGCAAGGAAGCCCGCGACGGTTACTTTGTCCTTGACCGATTTGGGTGCCCTGTCCACCAGCAGCATGATGAGGCCGATAACCGCTGCGAATATCGCCAGGGCTATCACTACTTGTAGGAGTTTTTCTCCAATAAATTCCATACCCAACCTCCGGGGCGTGAGTGAATCACTAAGTTCCGGGAAAAGCACTGCCTCCCCGGCTGGGAGTTCCAGTCAGGGGAGGCAGCACTTTGGGAGTTAGCTCTTAGGCCAGCTGGATTCGATGCTGTTGGCAACATCCTGCGAGGACGTGCCGTTGATCCACTGCACGATTCCCTTCCAGAAGGAGTTGGAACCAACTGCACTCGGCATAAGGTCCGAACCATCGAAACGGAAGACGGTGTCAGGGTCCTGGAGGATCTGAACGGTCAGCTTGTCCAGGTTCGACTGTGCGTTGTTGGGGTCCAACCCCTTGTTTGCACTGACTACGCCGCCAAGCTTGACGCGGTTGTTGGCGAAGTCGGCGCTGGCCAGGTAAGCCAGGAACGACTGAACCTCAGCGTTGTCCTTGTAGGCGCCTACCATCTCGCCGCCACCAGTGACTGCCTTGCCCTTGCTTTCGTCAATCGGCGGGGTCATGAAGGCCCATACGTCGCCATCTTCAGCAACGTTGGTTCCTGCAGGCCAGTTGGCTGCCTGGAAGTTGGCTTGGTGGTGCATGGCGCAAGTGCCATCCAGAACGGGCTGGCCAGCCTGCGCGAAACCGGTGCTAAGGATAGTGCGAACGTCACCGAAGCCACCGTTCACCATGTCCGGGTTGAGCAGGATGTCGCCGGCCTTGTTGAAGGAGTCAACAATCTTGGGGTCGTTGAAGGGGATCTGGTGAGCTACCCACTGGTCGTAGACCTCGGGTCCGTGGGCGCGCAGGACCACGTCTTCGATCCAGTCCGTGCCGGGCCAGCCGGTTGCCTCACCGGATTCGAAGCCGGCGCACCAAGGCTTCATGTTCGGGTCATCCGCGGCGATCTTCTTGGACAGTTCGATCATTTCGTCCCACGTCTTGGGAACTTCCCAGCCCTTGTCCTTGAAGGTCTTGGGCGCGTACCAAACAAAGCCCTTGACGTTCGCAAGCATCGGAGCGGCGTAGTACGTACCGTCCACGGTGCCGTACTTCTTCCAGTCCGGGGACCAGTTCTTATCTACAAGATCAGAGACGGTCTTCGGAGCGGGCTTCAAGTAGCCTGCCCGTGCCTGGGTGGCAAGAAGGCCGGGCTGCGGGAAGATCGCCACATCAGGGGCGGTGCCGGACTGGGCACGCACGCCAATCTGAGTTTCGAATTCCTTGCTGCCCTCGTACTTGATGGTGATACCTGTGCAGTCTTCGAACTGCTTCCAGGATTCTTCGAGGTTGGTGGCTTCGATGTCGACGATCGTCGAGTAGACGGAGACGGTCTTGCCGTCATGCTTGCCATAGCTTTCGTAGGCGGAGCAATCATCCGATCCGGCGGTGGATCCTCCACCGCCACCATCTCCACTACAGGCGGAAAGGGTAAGTGCCAGAACACCGGCGGCTGCGACCGGTAGCAGGTACTTGGTTTTCTTCATGCTAAAGACTCCTCGCTGAGTACAAAGATTCGGCGGCGCAATTGATGTGGTGACGCTCACACTAGCCATGATCCGCAACGCAATGCAAGCGCTTACACATAAAGTAACCGCATTGATACCAAGTAGCCTTCGCTTGTCTGCGCAGAGGCGCCCCTCGGGGGCTCGAACAGGCAGTGGCGGAAGGGCTCCCTGCCCCACCATTCCGCACCCTGATTTGATTGCCTACTATTGCCTATGGAAAACTGGGAATCGTGGATGAACTTGAAGCACTGCAGACTATAGGCCGCCTGATCAAAGAAGAACGACTGGCCCAAGGCCTGAGCCAGGTTCAGTTGGCCAAGCAGGCTGGTACTGCCATCAAGACAGTGCGAACACTGGAATCCGGGACCCGCCGGACGCAGGAGATCAACCAACGCAAGCTTGAGCACGCCTTGGGCTGGAGGGCAGGATCCGTATCGGAGGTCCTGAAAGGTAAGTCGAACTTCGCACCGGACATGATCACCCCTGACGACATGCGCTCAGGTGAGGAATCACGCCCCGGACCTCCCCGCGTTTCCGTTCCGAGCGCTCCCGTTGCCCGGGCCTCGCACCTCTCCGACGAAGAGCTCCTTGCCGAACTCACCTACCGGATGATGCACCGGAACAGGGGCTAATCCTCGCGGATGGTCAGCCTTTGCGCCGCACCATCTCATTGATCCAGGCCGGCGCGAACGGCGAGGTGCAGTTAGGCGGCGTGGGATAGTCCTTGAGCACTTCCAAGCGCTCACCAATGTCCAAGGCCCTGGCCCGGTGCTCCGGGAACTCAATCCCGATCTGGGCCAGACAGTGGTTCATGGCCCATTGGAGGCGGTCGGGAGCGCCCTTCATGTCTGCCTCGATAACATCGAGCAGTTGCACGAGGTTCAGGCCTTCGGGCTTCTTGACAACTCGTTCGGAGGTCAGCGCCCAGCCGGCACTTGCCACCACGGGATCGGGGTCGGAGAACCATGCCACCCGCAAATCTTCAGAGTGCGGGCTTTTCTTGACGACGTAGTTCACTAGCCAGTCCTGCACTTTGGGAGTCCGAGCTTCGCGCAGCATGCTGTCCAATTCGGCCCGCTCAAAAGCCTTAGGTCGGCAGATCAGGAGTGCCAGCAACCTGGCGGCGGTGTCACCCGTGTCCCAGAGCTCCCGCGAGAGATCCTGCTGGGTCTTCAGCCGCTTCGCGACGGCCCGCAGTTTGCTGAGGTTTACCCCATGGTCATCACCATGCTTCTCATTCACCTCGCGGGCGCGGGGTTCTTCCAGTGCCGCCAGTTCCGCCATAAGCCCGGCCACGGTGGTCTCGAGCAGAGAATTGTCAGGCGCAGATGTTGAAGCCACTGTTGTTCCAGCCACTGGGGCCTCCTGTCCTTCGGTATGGGATTCAGGCTACCCGCAACTGAGAGCGCCAGGGCCGCCCACGCCAATGCGATTCACACCAGTGAAGGGCCCTCAGGAAGTGAGCGAGCCCCTGACGATGCTGACGCTGGAGTGGCCGGGATTTCCGTCCAGTGGTTCATCCGAAACGTCGACGATGGGGAAATCGGCCAGATTCAGGTCCGCCGGAAGCGGGAAGGTACCTGAGTCCGACTTCATGATTCCCAGGCTGATCAGCCGTGTGAGGTCCGTGCCAATAAGCCAGACCTCCTGGTAGCCCTGCGCTTCTTCTTTGCTCAGTTTCACTTCCAGGGTTCGCGTTCCATCAGGGGACTCAAGGACTGTCGCCGATCCTGTAGCAGTGTGCTGGGCAAGTGGCGACAACTCTGCTCGCGCCAACGGAGTTGCCGCCTGGTTGATGTTCCATAGGGTTGCACCGGCGATGACCAAGGCACCTGCTGCGGCGACCGCCAGCCAGGTCCCGCGGCGTTGCCACCCTTGGGGACGTTTCTTGACGGAACGTATGTTCGCGGGTGGTGCTGCTGGTTGCTCTGGTTCGGTTGGACCGTTAATGCCGGGCTTGCTGGCTTCAGTTCCTGTTGCAGGGCCCGCTGCGGAGCCCAAGGGGTCTTCCCGGATTGCGTCCGACAAACCCAGTTCCCGGTGAATACCACTCCACACGCTGGGCCCGGGCACCTCAAGGGTGCTGCTGTCCGGCGTGGTTTTCATGGCGTCAACGGCGCGGCGCAATGCGGCGTACTCCGCCGAGCAGGCATCGCAGCCGCTAAGGTGCTGCCGGCCCTCCTCATCGAGCCAGTCACCGTATAGCGCCAGGAGGCTCAACTCTTCCGGATCAATGTGCGGCATGGTCAACCTCCAGTCTGCTTCTTAGGTGGATCAAGCTGCGCCGAATGTGGCTCTTGACGGTACCAAGCGGTAGTTCAAGCCTGCGGGAAATCTGCTCATGCGTCAGGTCTTCGTAGAATGCCAATTTCATGATGGCACCCTGCGGTTCACCAAGCCGGTCGAGTTCGCCGTCCAGCAGCAGCTTGTCGGCCAGCACCTCGACAGTTACCTCCGTAGGACCTCCGCCGCCGGTGTCTTGCACCTGGGCGACGGCAAGGACTCTACGAACTTCCCGGTTCGACGCTGAGTGGGCGTCCGCAATGACGTGGCGTGCAATGCCCACTATCCATGCCGGCAGGCGCGCGACCTCGGGGTTGAAGGTGTCCCGCGAACGCCACACCCGGAGAAACACCTCTTGGGTGACGTCGTCGGCCGCGGCACGGTCCCTCAAGGACCTCAAAGCGAGCGTGTGAATCAGCGGGGCAAACTGCCTGTAAGCAGCCACAAGTGCAGACTCATCCCCCGCTATGAATGAGGCGGTCAACGTATCGTCCCACTCGGAAGAAACCTCGTTTGGGGATACCAAAGGAGACTCCTTCCCGGCGTCAGCGACGAGGACCACGGCCGGGTTGGGGTGCTTATTCAAGGACCGCGGTGACAATCACATTGTCGCTGTAGTCCATTCGTTCGTCCAGCCATCTGCCGCCGCAGGTGACCACCTTGAGTTCGTGCGGTCCGGTCCGGCGGAACAGCGAGTCGCCGTCAAAGGCGTCCTTGGCCATCAGCGTGACGGAGACAACCCGATAGTTGAGTGCGGGAGCACCCTCCCGCCCTACGGTTATCAAGGTTCCGGCCGGCAAGGATTTCAGCTGGGAAAACGGCGCTTGGTCAGAGGTGGTGTCGATGTGTCCGGCCAGGACAGCTGTGCCTTCCGCGGCTCCAGGGGCGGATCCGAATCGGTACCATCCGGCCTGGTAGAAGGTCTCCGGTATCTCCATAGCCCCACCGGGCGCGACCCCCACGGGGATAACGGCCATGTCAATCGACGTTCCGGCCACCTTGAGCGACACAGGAGGGGGAGCCGCCGCGGGCTGCGTGGGAGTTGTGCCCTTCAGCCAGACTTCGGCAGGTGGTCGGGAAGGCTCGGCAGGGGGCAGCGACGGTTGGGTCTGCTGCTGGCTGGGGTTCGGGCCGCTCGCCTCACTGGAAGAACTACCGGCCGTCCACGGTGTCGCGGTTCCGCATGCCGTCAGAACGAGCACTGCCATCCCGGCGAGCGCCGCCATCCGGCGGCTTCGGCTTGGCTTACTTGGTGTCATTACGGTTGTTTCCTGGCGGTCTACGGCAGGATGCTCCGGCTGCCGTGATTGATGCGGGGTCCTGGCCGTCGTTATCGGACGACCAGGACCTGTTCCGCTCTTATGTCATGCTGTTGCCTTGGCCTTAGGACTTCCTTGCGGCGGACGTGCGAACCTTTCCAAGCCCCACGACGATCAGCAGCAACGTTGCCGCCGCGAGTCCGCCGCCCAGAATCATCTGTTCTGTCGGGACACTGCCCGATGAGCCGTCCAGGGCGCCTGGTACCGATCCGGGAGCCGAATGCAGCCCGTCAATGGTCTGCACCGCTAGTTGAAGGTTCTTGTCAGTCAGGCTTCCCCACGCATAGACGATGGTGTGCGTGCCTTCGGCCACCGTCACATCGGCCGGGCCAATGACAGGTGCTGTCGTACCCGCTGCTGCCACTGCGGCCGAAATCGTACCCGGGTCAAGGGTGAGCGTTTGCTCATTGGGGTTGGCCAGGTTGGTCACCACGGCTGTGCCGCCGGCAAGCACATCCACAGCTGGCGCCGCGGCCGTGTGCCGGACCGTCAGCTTGCCCTTGCCGGCATCGATGCGCGAGACGTCGTTCGTGAAGAAGTTCGCGGTTGGCTTCCCGGCCGCATCGAGGTTGGCGACGGCGGTGTAGTTGCCGTTCGCTGCCAAGGTCACCGTCACTGGCCCGATAACGGGGGCAGAGGCATCGGCAGCGTCCGAGGCGGTAATGGCCAGATCGTAGGCACCGGGCGGAAGTGCCAATGGCCCGGCCAGAGTGCCGGGAGCGAAGTCGTCCAGGGTTCGTGCTCCGTTGACCCAGACGTCAACGGTTAACCCAGGCACTCCGTGCAGTACGGACAGGTGCGCGTCACCCTCCGCCGCCTGTGCGGGGACAGCCAAGACGATTGCTGCTGCCAGTGCTGCGGCGCTGGCTCCTGCTCCTGCCGTAAGTATTCTGCTGCGCATATCCTTCTCCTCAATCGGCCCGACGTGCGGGGATTTTGCTGATACCCCTACTACCGACACAAGGCAGGCTATGGATGCGGATGCGCTGTATTTTTGTGGATGTTTCTCTGTGTGGGCCTTGTCAGCGGACCCTTTCGGCTTTGGTAAACCTGGATCGGGCACCGGAAACCATGTGGACAAGCACCGGGGTCTTCTGTCCGATCACGAGGTCCAGCGCTTCAACGAGCTGAGACACTTCAGCCGCGAGGATATGAGGCGCCACTCCTTGCCTCGGTTGGATACGAATACGTAGACCCGGTTTGCCCTTTACCTCCAGGGTCGCCACCGATGCACCAGCCAAGTCCGTCCGTTCAGATAAGGCGGCCCGTAGCACCTGTTCGGCGACGCCCCCGCCGATCCGGACTTCACCGTCCACATCGCTGTCGTCGTCGCTGGCCACCAGAAGGTTGGCCCTGCCTTTGCCTTGCTGCGACAACCAAGCGATCATCGCGATGATGATCGCCACCAGGATGAGGCCTGCCACGATCCACAGCCAGCTCTCTTCACGTCCTGGGAGGTGCGTTTGCCTGAAGGCATCTTCGGCGCCCGCCCAAACAGAAGCCGACCAACCATGCCACCACGTGGCCACTGCCGGGACGGTGGCCAACAGCAGGAGAAGCAGGCCGACGGCCAGCAGTTTCACACCGATAATGAAGAGCAGTACACGGTTGAGGGCCCGCGGTGTTCCGTTCACGCCCCGATCACCCCCGACGACGCCAGGTTCACCTTGACAACAGGCATGGGCACCGGCGACATCTCTTCAAGTTCAGCCTGCACAGCAGTAAGCACGGCTTCTTCGCTGACCCGGCTGCCCGAGGTTGGCCGCACGTTCACCACAACCATCTGTCGCGAGACAACCACCATGACTTGTTCCTGGGTGACGTTCGCGGCAGTTCGTGCACGACGCGCCAACGCAGAGGCCAGGACTTCGTCATCAACCACGACGGCGGTACGCGGGTCCCGGAGCAAGTGGCGGGCGCGCCGGCCCGGCAGAACAGCATGGAGGAGGAAGAAGAGCCCAACCATGGCGATGACGGCACCACTCGCACCGAGCAGCAGAGGTGAGATGCCTTCCGGGAGTGCGATGATGCGCTCCGCCGCAGTGGTGGGATCGATCAGCCAGGGTGGCTGCCCGATGGCGCGGACACCTGCTTCGAGGAGTGCGTAGACACACAGAACGATGACCAGGACGGCCGCGATAACGGATGCTCCAGCGCGGGACGAATGCGTCTCACGGCGCAGGATACGGCTCATCCCGGGGTCTTCCCCGGCAACCGGGCTGGCTCCCGCGTTCGGGTCCATTGACTTCAATTGTTGTGTTTCCTGATCCTGGGTCACTGGACGCGGCCTCCCTCAGTGACGTGCGCTCCACTGATCCTGATATCCACCCTGCTGAGTTGGGAGCCGCTAAGCCGCGTCACCGTTTCAAGAACAAAAGCCTTGGCCGCCACGGCACGATCCCAGATGGACCCTCCAAATCCTTGGACACGCTGCGGATCACGCAACACCCCGGTCAAAGCCGGGACGCTGATAGGTGCCACGATGGACAAAGCCAACAGTCCGTCGTCGTCCGCCCAATCAGCTCGGATGTCGTGGGCCTCAACGCCGAGCGCCTCCGCTGCAGCGGCCCGAGCCAACGATGTCAATGCCTGGGTACTGATCCGGTTATGGCCGGCCAGGCTGGTGGTGTAGTCCACAGCCTCAGCCACGCTCATGACGAAGAGCGCCGGCCCGTAATGGCGTCCAGCACACTGCGGAGATCCAGCTTGCCGTCAGCCGCGCGGCCAAGCAGCGCGCCGATGCCCATGAACAGCAGCGAGATCAGGAAGCCCCATAGTCCGAACGAGAAGGACATGAAAGCCACGAAAGCGCCGATAGCGATTCCCACCACGGTCATGCTCATTGGAGAACCTCCCTTTCCACTACCACTGCCTTGCTACCCGCGGGTTTGGCCGGCGGTGCAATGAAGACATCAGTGATCTCGATGTTGACCTCAATCACCTGAAGGCCGACCAGTTCCTCCACAGCCCGGTAGACCGCAGCCCGGACCTGGTTGGCGACGCCGTGCAAAGGGTGACCGTAGAGTGCAACCAACGTGATGTCCACGGCCACTTGGGTCTCCCCCACCTCGGCGCGGACGCCTGCTGCGTGGTCCGAGCTGCCGACGGCGTCGCGAATGGCACCCAGCGCGCGGGACGGAGCCGAGCCCAAGGAGTAGACGCCGGGCACTGTGCGGGCAGCGATACCCGCTACTTTGGCGACGGCCGCCTCGGAAATGATGGTGCGTCCGGTACCAAGGATTTCGCCCCCAGGCACGGGATCAAGCTGCACGTTCTGGTCTTCCACGGAGCACTCCCCTTCTCTTGAGTACCACCCTAGCGTCTAGCTCCGACGCTTTGGGAGAAGCGTCGGAGAGAAGGGAGCGTGCCCGGTGGCAGCTACTTACAGTTCTTCTCGGTCCAGTCCTGGATGGGCTTCATCAGTTCTTCAAACTGCCCGTCGCCGTATTTGCTGAAGTCCGAGCCCGCAGCCTCTGTGAAGGCCCGAAGTTTCTCGAAGGCCGGCTTTAGTTCTTCCGGCACTTTGCCCTCCATTTGGGACAACTCCTGCTTAGCCTTCTCGATGTCCTCGGGCGTGCCTCCAGCCATTGCCGCAAGCGGAAGGATGGTGACGCTCAGCATGGTGGCGCTTACCGAAAGACAGGCCTCGGACATAGATCCGAACTCGCCGTAGACACCACCCGTTCCCGTGCTTGCGTCAGGATTCGCGCTTGCGCCCACATCGGCGGCTGGCGCCTCGGACGACGCCGCAGGCGTGGACTGCGCAACAGGCGTTGGAAACGAGCAGGCGCTGAGTACCAGCATCACGACGAGCAAGGCTGCCGATAGCAGGCGTCCTGACGTGGACAGGCGTGGGCGTTCGATCGTGGACATGGTTCCCCCAATAAGATGCGTGCGATGACAAGCCGGCGAGGCAAGAATACGCCGGGGAACATTCGGAGACCATAGGCGGGTTATCCACAATCGCGAATTCCTGACTGGGACGCGGTTGTTTGCCCCACCTAGACTGGCCGACACACCACCAAAACAGCTGCTGGGGAGCCTGTCATGCCACGCCACTCGTTCATGTCTTCGTCTTTTGTTCGCGCCCGTCCAGCGGTTTTGGCTCTCGCTCTTGCGATGCTCTTGAGCGGCTGCCAGGGCGGCGTCACACCCGGCAGCCCACCGACAGAAACAGGCACGACGACGGCGACGCCCACCTCAAGCTTTTCAGTTCCCGAGGCTTCGGCTACTCCGCCAACGCCCGCCGTTTACAAGCCAGCTGATGCACAAGGGAAAGCACAGAATGTCCCCGTGCCTGTTATGCCCGAGCTGGCGAAGGAGAATTCAAAGGCGGGGCTGGAGGCGTTTATCGGGTACTGGTATGCGCAGCTGTCCTACGTAGGAGAGACAGGTGACATGTCGGCCTGGCTACCCCTGATTTCCCAAGATTGCCGGCTTTGTCTTCGTCTCAAAGAGTCCGGCGAGGACGGATTTGTGGATGGGCGATGGCTAGCAGGTGGCAAGATTTCCGTGCCGGTCATAGAGATGCAGTGGACTATCGACAGGCTGAAGACGGCCAAGGTGCAGGTCATTCAAGACCAAATCGACTATTACAACGCGGACGGAAGTGTCGGGCGGCCGAGATCAGAAGCATCAAATGATGCATTCGCCTTTTTCGCTAGCTTTGCTGACGGCGCTTGGACGGTGGTAGACCTTGGCGTCATCGACTAGGACTTCCGCGGTCATCCGCGCAGCCATCGGGATCGCATTTTGGTTAATAGCGTGTTGCACTCTGGCATTACCGTCCGCGAATGCTGATGACACATGGGCTGCACACAATGCAGGCGATGGTGGAATTGATATTGGTGCCCGGTTCAAAATCGACCCTACAACCGGACAGCTCACACCCAATCTCGGTGGAACGTCAAGCTCCCCTGCAGGTTCGGAGGATCCAAATCAGTACTTGGCTGATACCCACTGCCGTGCCGACGGACCCGACACCAAGGACCCCGGCTGCGACGCTCTCAACTGCCCGGCCACCACGCCCGCAGGTGAAGAAGGCACCCCAGTCATTTGGAAGGAGGCACCAAAGGCGATCACCAACCCCGGTTGGACAGACTGGATCCCGGTCAGCGGGCCCACCTGCCTCTACGACCCCGAGCCCGAAAACGTCTTGGCCAACATCGCGGCCAGGATCCTGACCGACTTCCGACAACTTCCCGTCAACCCGGGAAACCTCGAAGCCCAGCCCTTCCCCCACACCCTCAAAGGCGGACCCACCAACTTCTACGCCACCACCGGAGAACAAGGCTTCAACGTCACCATCCTCGGCCAAACAGTCCACCTGACCGCCACACCCGCCAACTACACCTACACCTTCGGCGACGGCACCACCCTCGGACCAACACCCGCCGCCGGATACTCCATCCCCGAAGCCGAATGGCTCAACAACGAGACACGCACCAGCCACACCTACACAGACACCGGCAACTACCAAGCCACCCTCACCACCAGCTTCACCGGCACCTACTCCGTCAACAACGGACCACCACTACCCATCAACGGAACCCTGGACATCACCACACCCGCAAAAACCATCCAAGTCTGGAAAACAGAAAAAGCACTCGTCGCCGACACCTGCCAGGAAAACCCCAACTCCTGGGGCTGCCCCGGCACAGGAATCCAGTGACATTGAGCCCAGCGGCTCCTTCCCGATCAGGCGGAGGTAGCGGGGTGCAGAAGAGGCAGCGATATCGGGCGGGCTGGTGGAAGCGGTTTGCCCAGCTCAGTCAAGGCTCGCCGGGCCATGGCGACGTCGTTCACGCATATACCGTTCACGCCAAGAGCGGCTGCTGCGCTAATCTCTTCGCCTGTCTCCAATGTCCACGGAAACACCTTCAGCCCAGCGGCATGGGCTGCGGCGACCAAACCGGCGTCGAGAATTCCAACAGCCGGCGCAACGGCGGACGCTCCGGTGGCCAAGGCCGCGTCCACCAGGTCTTGAGCAGTCGACGGGTAAAGTCCGGGAGAGCGGGTCGGGGTTGCCCTGCTGAGCGCGACCAAAGGGACTCCCGGCAATACGCCGGACATTGCCTTGATGATTTGGGGATCAAAGCTCCGGACCCGCAAAGCTTGTTCATCTTGATGGGCCGCCAAGACCTTGGACAGCGCCGTCACAATCCCATGACCGTACTCGTCCCAGGCTGCCCCCTCAGTTTTGACCTCAATATCCAAAATGACGCCACTGGCATTGGCAAAACGCAGAAGAGCCAAGGTTTCAGAAAGTGATGGCACACGGGTTTCGATATCGACGTCGGTTGTCGTCGCGAGGTGCTTCTCTACTTTGGCTTCACGAAGCTTCTCAAGCCTGATGTCCCTGTCATCGATAACCGCATCGTGGCGCAGCGCAAGCTGGCCATCAGAAGTGAGCCAGACGTCCACTTCAATGGCGTCGACGCCAAGACGGAGCGCCTCGACGAAGCTCGCCAGGGTGTTGCCATGACGATCGGCCAATACGCCCCGATGTCCTTGAATCTCAATCACTTGTGCTCCCTATTCGGCTTCGTCAACGACGGAAACTTCAGTAACAGTGGAGAGCTGGGAGAGCCTGGCCACGATGTCCGATGCAGCCATGGTTCCTTCAATTTCCAGCTCAATTTCAACGAGGTCAGCCACAGCGGTTTCCGAGCCTTGCATCAATCGGTCCATCACGCCCTTGGATTCTCCCGAACCCCGCATGGTGGCAAAGCCCTGAACGCGAAATCCTTGCTCGGTACATGTATGGAGAACATCCCTCAGGGCGCCGACCCCATCCACGTAGCTAACTCTGAGCAGCCACTGGCTCGGAAAGCCGAAGCGAAGTTTCCCGGTCACCACAGGGTAGACGTAGACGATGACAAAATGGGCTGCAGTAACGAACACTGCGGGCAACACCAAGCCAGCTCCCGCGGCAGTTCCGACAGCTGCAGTCACCCAAACGGAGGCGGCCGTGGTGAGGCCCCGCACCTGATTTCGCCTTACGAATACAAGCCCAGCCCCGATGAAACCTATGCCCGACACTACCTGTGCGGCCAGGCGGGAGGGATCCAACCTCACCAAATCCACCGCCAGCACATCACTGAACCCGTATTTGCTGACCACCATGAACAGCGCTGCACCCAAACCCACCATGGCGTGTGTTCGCATACCCGCCGACTTGTTTTTGCTTTGACGTTCAAATCCGATGGCTGTCGACAATACAAGCGCCACGGCCAAAGCCAAGCACATATGCCACCACTGCGTATCAGCGCTGAAGATCACTTGATGCTCCTGTTCCTGTTACTCGGTAAGACCCCCTTCTTCTGTAGTCCAAGTGGAAGACCCAGTCCGATAGCGGATGTTCCAGGCAGAAGCTGTTCGAAAAGTAAACGCGGCGTGAGCCGGTCTGGCTGCAATGCTTCCAACGTGTGGACGTTCCAGTCAATGGATCTGCACGTTTGTGCAGATCTTCACCCAAGGCTTTGTCAGAATGTAACTACATGCTATTTTCAGCGCTCGCGTGAGGTCAGAAACCCCGCGCTGGCAGCGGAATCGGCGATATCCACAATTCCGAAAATGAGTCTTGTGATAGCTCTCGTAAGTGTGTAGGTTGAGCAATGACCTGAGGTTAAGTTGTCAGGTCAAATATGAAACAGATGTTTTTCAGCAAGTGCTAAATCGCCCGGACAGCGATGACGAGGGGGTCAACGTGAGGGTTCTCTATGGGCAGATCAAACACAAATGGCGCACCGGTCGCCGCCTCTACGGCGCCGGGTGGAATGCATGAACAGGTTCACCCGGAAAGCCACGGTGCTGAATCAAGCCGGGGGTCGGTCAACAGACCGCCAATAGCCGGCATCAAGAGGCGACGCTGGAATCGAAGAACGCAAAGGGACGCCTGGGTATTTGCTGCATTTGCGGCACCCAATGTCCTGCTCATCCTTCTATTCACTTACCGTCCGCTCATTACGAACATCTACTACTCCACTCTGGACTGGACCCTCGGGTCCGCTAGTGCCACCGCCGTGGGTGTAGGCAACTACGTGGAGTTCTTCACGTCTCCGGATGCTTCAAGCGTCTTGGGCGTCACCGCCGTATTTACCATCACGACTGTTGGTGGCGCCATGATTCTGGGTCTTCTGGTGGCGCTTGCGCTGAATCAGAGACTCAAGGGCAGGACCTTTGCAAGGGCTGTGGTCTTCGCCCCCTACGTCCTATCAGGCGTGGGCGTCGGCTTGGTATGGCTGTTCATCTTCGATCCGACGTACGGCGTCCTTTCCTGGATCCTTCGCGGTGTGGGGCAGGCAAGTCCGCAATGGGTAAATGATCCGAAGCTTGCTCTTGTGATGGTCACCATCGTTTATGTCTGGAAAAATCTCGGCTACTGCGCTGTGGTGTATCTAGCCGGCCTGCAGTCCATTCCCACGCAGCTCATGGAAGCAGCGGCCTTGGACGGTGCCAGCAATGTCCGGCGCTTCGTGTCGATTGTGGTTCCCCTGCTATCCCCCACCACGTTCTTCCTCCTAATCACCTCATTACTAAGCTCCCTGCAGGCGTTCGACATCATTCGGATCATGACTCCGTCAGGCAACGGAACCAGCACTTTGATCTTCGATTCCTACCTTCAAGCGTTCGGTTCCTACAACCGGGCGGGATACTCGGCGGCTATCTCCGTTGTTTTGTTTGTGGGCCTGCTCATCATGACAGCCGTGCAGTTGCGGTTTGTGGAGCGAAAGGTTCACTACTCATGAGCACCGATACCACTGAAGCTCCTCCCACCCGCGACCGTCCGCTCTCCTGGCAAAACCTGGGCAGGACCATCGCGGGAGGTTACGTTCCACTCATTCTGGCAACGCTCGTCGTTTTCGTTCCTCTCCTGTGGATGATGCTGTCGTCATTGAAGGCACCAGGGGAAATAGTCACAACAAACCTGACCCTGCTCCCGAAAGACCCGAACCTGCAGAACTATGCGGACGCAGCGTCCACCGTGCCGTTCGCCCGGTTCTTCCTCAACAGCGTCATCGTTACCGTTGTTGGGTCCACGATCAAATGCATCCTGGCCGTATTTACGGCCTATGCCCTGGTCTTTGTCCGATTCCCGTTCAAGAGGGTCATCTTCCTGCTGATCCTGGTGGCGCTGATGGTCCCACCGCAGGTTTCGGTTCTTCCCAACTATGTGTTGATAGCTGGAATGGGAGGCCTGAATACCTATTGGGGGATCATCCTTCCCGGCCTGGGAACCGCGTTCGGCACCTTCCTCCTGCGGCAGCACTTCCTTACCCTGCCTCAGGCGATCATGGAGTCAGCGGAAATCGATGGCGCGGGACACTGGCGAAAGCTCTGGAAGATTGTTGTGCCCGTGTCGGTGCCAAGCATCGCGACCGTTGCTTTGGTAACAATCGTTTCCGAGTGGAACGAGTACATCTGGCCGCTCATCGTCACGGACCATCCGGACATGATGACCCTTCCCGTCGGGCTGACGCAGCTGGTCAATAGTGATGGCAGCACGCAGAACTGGGGCATGCTCATGGCCGGCGCCGTGATCGTCCTCCTGCCGATTCTGGTCATCTTTGCTGCATTGCAGCGTTACATCGTCTCCGGCCTCACTCAAGGCTCAGTCACAGGCTGAAGCCCACCACATCGAAGTTCTGCTCAATGCACTTCGACCACTAGAAAGGCAGCTTTTCCATGTCGATATCACTTACCCGAAAGCACTTCCTCGGTTTGGCCGGAGCCACTATCGGCGCCGCCGCTATGGCAGCGTGCGCAGGCCCCTCCACCGACGGTGCCGGCACGGCGCTCAAGACTCTCTCCCCGGACGAATGGTCCAAGATCAAGCCGGCCTCAAGTATCAGCTTTATGTCCAGCCACCCAGGGAAATCCCGGGACACGGAAATGAAGCTGATTGAAGCCTTCCAGTCAGCAAACCCGGGTATCACCGTCAACCTCATCACGGGCGGCTCAAACTACGAGGAAGTGGCACAAAAGTTCCAAACCGCCCAGGCAGGCAGTGAAGTACCGGACGTCGTTGTCGCTTCTGACGTGTGGTGGTTCCGGTACGCCGTCTCGGGGGCCATCCTGCCAATTGACGATCTCCTGAAAGCCGTCGGTGTGAGCACTTCCGACTACAACCCCGGCCTGATCGGCGATTACAAACACGCTAACCAGCAATGGGCCGTCCCGTATGCCCGCTCCACGCCGTTGTTCTACTTCAACAAGGACCATTTCAAGGCTGCCGGCGTTCCTGAACGCGCACCGGCAACCTGGGAGGAGTTCGCAGAGTGGGCGCCCAGGATAAAGGAGGCAAATTCGGCGGGCTCCGGATACCAGAATGCCTATCAATACCCGGCGATCGCGGGTTATGCCGGGTGGACCCTCCAGAACGTTCTCTGGGGACAAGGCGGCAGTTGGTCAAAGGAATGGGACATTACGGCTGATTCTGGGGCTTCCACCGCTGCAATGCAGTGGGTGCAGGATTCCATTGTGAAACATGGCTGGGCGGGAGTCTCGTCCAAGAACGCCATCACGGATCTGCAGGCAGGGGCGGTAAGTGCCACCATCAGCTCGTCCGCAGACCTGGCTGCCACCTTAAAGGCGGCGAAGGAAGCAAACATGAGGATCGGCGTCGGATTCTTGCCGGGAGGCTCCGCCGCGAGTACGCAAGTTTGCCCAACCGGCGGCTCAGGCTTGGTGGTGGCCAGCAAGACTTCTCCGGAACGTCAGCTGGCAGCCGCCAAATTTGTGACCTTTGTGACCAACGCGCAGAGCACAACGGCTTTGTCTGCAGCTACCGGATACCTTCCGGTAGCTGCAGCAGCAGATATTTCGGCGATTGTTGCTCAGACACCGGAGTTCCAAACCGTGGTGGACCAGCTCGAGGTAACCAGGACCCAGGACTTCGCGCGAACGTTCCTCCCCGGCGGAGACCAGGAGTTGGCCAAGGCTGCTACCAAAATCATGAACGAAAAAGCGGATGTGAAATCGACTCTCACTGAGCTCAGAGGAACGTTGGAAGGTATCTACAACAAGGATGTGAAGCCCAAACTAAAGGCTTAGCATCGCGTGATGTACCGCGCGAGCGTCGCCGCCCCTAGGGTGTGCGACGCTCGCTTGGCGGAAGGAGAACCCCAATCCCTTGCCCCGGCACTCTAGCCGGTTAAGCCGCCATCTGCGCCAAGCTAACCTCAACAGCGTCGAGGCATTGCGTTACAGCAGCGCGGGGATTCAAGGCGTAGGAGCCGTCGCCAAAGAGTTCAAACGTCAGGGCTCCGCTGTAGTCCAGCTGGCTGAGTTCGCGCAGAATCTCATCCAGATCCAGAAAACCGTCGCCCCAAGCCAGGTGTCCAGTGGGAGCGCCGTCAACCAGGTGAACGTGTCGGATGCCCCCGCCGAAAGCCTTTGAATAGTCGCTGATACTTTCTCCCGCTGCTGCCAGGGCAACAGTGTCAATCACCACCCCCAAAGTCGAGGATCCGACGTCGTCGAGCATTGAACGAAGCGAGCCGACGTCAGTGACGAGGTTCGACTCGACACGTTGAAGAGGCTCAAGGACGCAAGCTACACCAAGTTCGGCAGCCCGCTGAGTGATGGTTTGGAGGCCTTCCACGGAACGCACCCAAGCGCCCTCAACTGGTTCGTCCTCGTAGCCTCGTCCCGCAGTCAGGAATAAAAGCGGAGACTCCAGCTCGCTGCATACCTCCGCCGCACGTAAGAAGAATTGCAGGCTTTGATCTCGAAGCCATTCTTCCCCCGAAGCAATATTGACGGGATAAGCAACCTGTTCAGGGGTAAGGCAGGCGACGGCGAGCTCCCGCTCCAGCAACTGCCCTTTCACCTTGCGCAGATGTGCTGAATCAGTTTGAGGTATGTGAAGGTGCGGGGCGATGCCCCAGAGCTCTACCTTGGTCCTTCCCAGTTCGGCCATATCATCAAGGCAACGCTCAAGCGTGTGGTGCTGGTAGGCGAAGTTTGAACCGCTGACCTGATCCAAGCCCAGTTTGCTCATGGCTACTTACCAACTCCATCGGCAAGTCCACGGATAAAGTACCGCTGCCCGGCGAAGAAGAGCACAATCACTGGAATTGCGGCGATGGCCATGCCCGCGAACACCACGGGGTAGTCCGTGCCGTGCTTGGACATAAGATTCGTCAGCCCAACCGGCAGGGTTTGCAACGCTCCCCCGCTGGTGAAGACCATGGCAAACAGGTACTCGTTCCACGTAAACAGGATGTTGAGGAGGACAGTCGAAACCAGGATCGGCTTGCACATGGGCAAGATGACCTGCCAGAACGCCCGGGCTTTGGAAGCGCCGTCCACTGATGCTGCCTCATCCACCTCTGCGGGCAGGTCCATCATGTAAGCCCGGATAAGGAACGTTGTGAACGGAACACGGAACGCCGTGTACAGAATCAGCAATGCCCAGAGATTGTTGTAGAGACCCAAGCTCTGGAACATCTTGACCAGCGGGATCAGAGCCACCGTGGGAGCAAGCATGAGGCCGCCAAGGATGAGGACGAGCACCACCCTGTTGAAGGGGATGTTCACCCTGGTCAGTCCATAGGCTGCCCAAGCACTGATGAATACAGTCGCAACGGTGGAAGCAACCGTGACCAAAACGCTGGTAGTCAGGTAGTCACCCACTCCCCGATTCCATGCAGTGACGTAGTTATCCCATTTCCAGGCAATGGGCAGGGCGAAGGGATTGGAGAACAGCTCGGAGTTGGACTTGACACCGTTCAGCATCATCCAAACCAGCGGATAAATAACGACGACGGCGAGGGCAACCAGGAACGCTTTGATCAGGACCCGTCCGAGTACCAGCAGTACAGCTGAGCGCGTCACCATTGGACCCTCCTTTTCTTGGAGATACGAAGCTGAATGACGGCCAGGACCAGCGTGATGATGAAAACAGCAGTGGCGACGGCGGCCGCGTAGCCAAAGTCGTTGCGGACGAATCCGCTTCTGTAGAGCCAGGTGCCGAGGACCTGGCTGGAATTGTTCGGTCCTCCGCTGGTCATCACCATGACCTCGTTGAACACTTGGAAGGCTCCGGACACCGTGACAATCATCATCAGGCCGGTCATTTCCCTGACGAGCGGCAAGGAAATCGAAAAGAATCGCTGGAAGGGACCAACGCCGTCGATGGATGCGGCTTCATACAGCTCCGAGGGGATCCGCTGGAGTGCCACCGAGAAGAGAAGCGTGCAGTACCCGAAGCCTTGCCACTGGCTCATGGCGATGATGGCAAAGATCGCCGTGTTTTCCTGGCCCAGCCAGGCCTGAGTGAAGTTTCCGAGGCCCAGGAAGTCCAGGGACGCGTTCAGGATGCCCATCTCGGGTTCGTAGATGAAGTAGAACAAGAGACCAGCGACTGTCAGAGAGATCGCGGAGGGTACAAAGTAGACGGCTCGAAGGATTCCCCTCCAACGTTGGCTTCGTAGTCCCTCGATCATCGCAGCGAGGAGCATCGCCCCGAATACCTGGAATGCGATGGAGATGATCGCGTAGAGCGTGTTGTTAAGGAGTGACTTCCAGAAGATGGGGTCGTTGAACATGCGGACGTAATTGTCCGCCCCCACAAAGGTTTGGCGGCCACTGTAGATATCCCACTTGAGGAAACTGAAGCCAAGGTTCTGCACCAAGGGCAGGTAGGCGAACACGCCCAGCAGCAGGACAGCCGGCAGCACCCACACAACGTTGCGCCAGCGACGTGTTCGGGCAGACTTGGCAGCCCGGCCTTTCGGGGACTTAGTGGAAACGGGCGCCGGTGGCGGGGCCGCCGGCTTCCAGGCAGTATCGGAAACGGTCATGGCTCCGCCTGCTACTTTGCTGCACTGGAAGCTGCTCGGACGGAGGCAAGGACCTGATCGGGGGTCTGAGTTCCGGCCACCAAGGCCTCCCCGCCGGCGAGCCAGGCATCAGCCACCGCGGGAACAGTTACGGAGTCCAGCCAGGTTATCGCCGCGGACGCTTCATTGACTTGCTTGATGCCCTCGATGACAGGTCCGGAAGAATTTTCAGTGGAAACTGCGCCCTTGACTGCGCTGGGCTGCCCATACGGCGGAGCGGAGAGTTTCGCAGCATTCTGGCTGTTGGTGGCAAACTTCATGAAATCTGCTGCCAGTGCGGCGTTCTTGGAACGCGCATTGATGATGTAGCCCTCGGGGGAACCTTCAATTGCTTTCGGATCGCCCTTGGCGTCTGTTGCCGCCGGAAGCTTGAAGATACCCAATCCATCCTGCTTGAGCTTTGACTCGGCAGATGCGGTGGAGTCGAACTCCAGGATCTCCTGGTAGTACATACCTGACTTCCCCTCAGCCAATGCCTGCTGCGCCGTGGTGTAGAGAACACCGTTGGAATCCTTGCCGCTGCCGGTGCACTCATTGACCAGGGTGGTGAACTGGTCCATGGCCTTGAGGTAACCCTTGTCCTCGAGCTTGGCCGTTTCCGGGCTGAAGTCTGCTTGCAGCGTCTCGGCCGGCACCTCGTAGGCGAAAAGTTGCTGCAAGTAGTGCAGCCCCGGCCAGCCGTCCTTGTTACCGAACGAGATCGGCTCGTAGCCGGCTCCCTTGAGCACGGAGCACGATGAGATGAGTTCATCGAAGGTGGTTGGCGGTGTCAGGCCGAGTTCTTTGAAGATCCGCTGGTTGTAACCCATGAACTTGCCGTTGTTGTAGAGCGGGACCGCGAAGTACTTGCCGTCTTTGGCAAATGCTTTCAGTGCGGATTCGCCGAAGTTGTTCCCCCACTCTGTGCCGGGGGCAATGACCGGGGTCAAATCTGCCGCGAGTCCTCCATCAATGAAGTTGTTGGCCCAGCTGCCAGCCCACGTGAAGTAGATGTCAGGCATTGCCTGGGACGCAGTCAGCGTCTTGGTCTTGTCCTTGATGCTCTGGTCCGTCTCCTGGATCAGATCGAAGGACACTTCCGGATGCTGCTTCTTGTATTCCGCAGCCAGATCCTCAAAGTACGGCTCCAGCGGGTCTCCGCCAAACTTCGTGAGGATGCTGAGGGTTCCTGTGTACTGTGGCTCAGCGTTGGGATCCAGGACAGCAGCCGGTTGGCTACCGCCGTCGGAACAGCCGGTAAGCGCCAAAGCGGCGCCGGCCATCAATGCCATCAGTGATTGGGTGCTTTTACGCATCATGTCTTCTTTCGGTCGAAGGGCCGATCAGCCGGGGGCCACCCTATGGGAGTGGGAAGTCATGCCCGCCGTTGGGATGTGCTTCACGGAGACGGGCTGAAGGGGTAACTCCTGGGATGGGACTTGGGGATGGAATTTGTGATACCGGTACCACAGTGAATCATGATTTGGGGCAGCGGGGAAGAGAGCTACAGAAATTTACAGGGAGGAATTTCTAGTCGCTGCGGGCAGCCCGCACAGGGCCGTCCGAGGAGCGGGCGACGAGCAGGGAAGGCAGGACGTGTTTCTTCGCGGCAGACGTATCGCCGTCGATCCTGGCAATGAGCTGCTGGGAAGCAACGGCCCCCATCTGGCGCATGGGTTGCTGGATCATGGTCAGCGGCGGTTCCATGACGGCAGCCCAAGGGCTGTCGTCGAACCCGATCAGGGAGACGTCCTTTGGCAGGCGCAGGTTTTTGGCGCGGAGCGAATGCAATGCCCCAACCGTCGCCTCAGTCTCGGTAGTGAAAATGGCAGTTGGCGGGTCCGCCAAAGCCAGCATTCCACTGACAGCCCGCGTCGCCTGGCCCTCGTTCTTGAGGACGTGAGTGATGAGTGCAGTGTCAAAAGGGATCCCGGCCTCTTCGAGCGCGTCGAGGTAACCCCTCAACCGTTCGCCATCACTCCAGAGGGCCTCATCCAGGATGCTGTGCATCTGTTTCAAGTCCGTCGCCGGGCTCAGGGTCACCGGCCCCCACGCGAACGCAATGCGCCGATGCCCGTTGTGAATGAGCGAGGCTACGGCCGATCGCGCAGCTTCCCGGTTGTCGATGACCACCGAATCCGTGTCCAGCTTGTCCACCAAACGGTCGATAAGCACTACAGGAGTTCCGCGATCAATGGCATTGGACAGATGCGAGACGTCGTCGCTCCGGCCTGCCGCGGAGGCCACAACGAGGCCATCCACTTGCTTTGCCAGCAAGACAGCGATGGCATCGCGCTCCAGCTCAAGCTTCTCGTCGGTGCTCAGAATGATGGCGTCATAGCCGGCTGTTTTCGCCGTTTCCGAGATGCCTTTGAGCACGCCTGAGAAGAACGGGTTGGCCACGTCCGCCAGCACAATTCCAAGGGTTTTGGTGACCCCTGTGGTCATGCTTCGAGCCAGCGTGTTCGGTTGGTAGCCCAATTTCTCGGCGGCCCGCATCACCTTGGCACGCGTGGCTTCACTGACCGAACCATAGTTCCCAAGGGTTCGGGCGACCGTGGCCCTCCCCACTCCCGCAGCTGCTGCTACTTCGGTAATGGTGGGGGCAGCCGGGTGGTTCTGATGATCCGTCGCCATCCGGCCCCCTTCAGTTGTGGAAACCGCGTTTGCGGTTCCGTCCGTTGATTTGTCTTTGCATCAGATCCTAGTAGCTACCGCGGCTGCCCGGCCGCTACCTCGACTGCCCTGCCGTATCCAAAGGCGCCCTCCACATAACACTGAGCCGCGGCCGACTCCGCCCCACGGACCAGGGCTTTCTGCAAAGCGTCGGTCGGCGGCCGGTACGCCCGTCTCCAGCCGGAGCCAAGCAGGCTGACTACGAGTCCTGCCAGGAAGGCATCGCCGCAACCCATGGTGTCGGCGAACCGAAGCGGGTCGGTAGGTGCCGCCGCCTGCGTGAGGAAGCGTTCGCCGTCGTACATCACTGCGCCTGACTGACCGCGCGTCCCCACCACAAGTGAAACGCCCGCCGCATGTACTCGCCTGAGGTCATTTTCGACGGCGGCAATGGTCATGTTTCCGCACGACAAAAGCGCCAGGTCCACGTAGGGCGCCGTCTGCATCAAATAGGAGTCTGTTCGACGCTCAGGCTCGGACGAGTAATCAAAACTGACAAGCGTCCCTGTGCTTCGAACGGCAGGCAGCTGGGTTTCGGACGCGGAATACACGCTCGAATGCACCAGATCGGCTGAAGCCAGGTACTTCAGGTGATCATCCTCCAGCGCGAAGGGGTCACTAGTGGTGACGCCGCCTTCGTTCCAGCCCAGGAAGATCCGGTCGCCGTCCACCACTTTGATTTCAGTGACCCCGTTAAGGCCGCCATCGCGGATGATGCACTGACTCGTGTCAACGCCCTCCGCATCAATGGCATCGCGGACAAAAGCGCCCAGCGGATCCGAGCCAAAGACGCCGAGGTAGGCAGACTCAACGCCCAGCCGGCGGGCAAAGACCGCGACGTTGACGCAGTTTCCCCCTGGGTACATCACTTTGCGGTCGAGAAAACGGTCCACGATGTTGTCCCCGAACCCGATTACTTTCATGCTCTTCCTGTCTCGAAGCTGCGGGCCCGGACAGAACCGGACCCGCAGCGCGGCCTTATGCCTTTGCGGGCGTCGTTTTGGTCAGTATTCGACCACCCGGTAGTAACGGCGCAGGTCCAGGGAGTGGTTGCGGACGCGTTCGAGGTGCTTGCTGAAACGGTCAAGAACCGTGTCCAGAATCAGCGGGGCAAGAAGTGCACGGAATCGTGGGCTGACCCCCGGGAGTTCGTAGTCCTTGCTGTCCAGCAAAGTGGTGTTCTTGTTGTAGTTTTCGGCGAACTTGGCCACACGGTCCATCAGCGGGCGGGTCTCATCCTCGCCCAGGAGCAGCATGAGGCTGGTGTCTTCTTCGATGAGTTCCAGGGAGCCGTGGAAGAACTCTGCACCGTGCACGCGGGTTGTGCGAAGCCACTGCATCTCTTCCAGGATGCACATGGAATAGAGGTAGGTGAGGCCCCAGAGGTTTCCGGTGCCGACAAGGAAATGGTAGTCAGCGTCCTTGTTCTTCTCGGCAAAGGCTTCCGCCACGGATTCTGCTTGACGGGCGACGCCGACCAAGCTTTCGGGGACGGTCTTTAGTTCCGCCGCCAGTTCTTCGTACCCTTCAAATTCGCCCCGCGCGGCAAGGAGACGGGTGCTCAAGAGAATCATCGGGATGTCGAACGGCCAGGTTTTGGGTTCGGTCACCAAGGCGACATCGAGGGCTTTGGCGAACGGGCTATCTCCGAATCCTGTGAACCCTACGGTGTAGGCGCCCTTGGCCTTCGCGAACTCGATGGCCTCGATAACGTCTTCCGTGGTGCCCGAAACGGAGGCAAAGACAGCCACGGAACCGGGGCCGAATGTGGGGTCATCCGTGAGCATGAGCTCTTTGCCGATGGAGGCGCGGACAGGCAGGGTGGAGCGGGACCGGATGAAGTGCTCGTAGGGCAGCATCGCGGCGTAGGTTCCGCCGGCGCCGATAAGGAACAGGTTGGTCAGTTCCCGCTCCTGGATGGAGTCAACAACCGATTCGATCTGCCCCTGCAACGCCAGTGCGCTGCGGGTCTGCGTGAGGAATTCCTCTTCTTTGAAGCCAAGCACGGGTGGTCCTTTCGATATGACGCCTGAGAGAGTTGAAACATGTTGATACCGGTATCAATATGTGGTCATCATGGTGTCATGGGGAATCGGGGGCGTCAATAGGTGGGGCCGGGGTGGTTTTCTGGGAGTAGGAAAGTTGCCGCGGCGTGCTGAAACGTTAGGGCGTCCTCATGGGTGCCCTGACGAGGTCACCTTGCCCGCGGAACCGCCCCTGAGCTGGTTCATCAGCTCGGGGCGCTGTTGACCCGTGCTGTTCACGCGGGTGGTGACGATGCGCGGAGTTAGCGTGGGTTCCGGCAGGGACTCTATGAAGTGTTGGACGTCGGCTCTATCGGTTAGGTCCGGGTCGAAGCCATTCCACGAAGAGGTGTTTCGGGATGATGACCGGGGGCCGGTCATGGACGTGCCCCAGAGCGTCCTGGGTGACTGGGGTCTGGACGGTGCAGGTCAGCAGCCAACGTTCTGGATCGGCCTCGGGCAGGGCAGGATCAGGCCAGAACTCATACAGGCCAGCGAAGCCCAGCAACGGTTCCTTCTCGGAGAACAGATAGTTCGGGATCTTCTTGCCGTCCTCGGTCTTCTGCCATTCGTAGTAGCCCTCGGCGGGAACGATAGCCCTGCGCTTGACCGCAGCTGACCGGAAGGAGGGCTTCTCCAGGATGCTCTCGCTGCGGGCATTTATCAGCTTGGATCCGATCTTGGTGTCCTTTGCCCAGGACGGCACGAGACCCCACTTTGCTATCTGGAGGCGCCGGTCAAGTGTTCCCGGGCGCCCGGCCACAATTGTTCCGATATAGAGCACAGTGCCGAGCTGGTCCGAATTGGTTTCAGATACGATCAGCACAGTCGGCAGCGGTAGAAAGACGATCGCAGCAAGCCAAATGAAATTGATCTGCATCATCACTCTTGTAAAGCCGTTGATGCTTTCGAAGACTTCATGATGAGCCTGCCACAAGTTCCCGATCACTACGAAACTCAAGGCAACTGCAGCAAGAGCCAAGGCATTGTCTCTTAGGAATTGAGCGACCGTTTCATGGGTGCCATCGTGGGCTAAATCGACAAGCGGCAGAACAACGCGCGTGATGGCGATTGCCACGACCGCGTCACTGAAGGCGACCATCGGTCGAAACCACGGTTAGGTAACATGAGCCCATCTCACCACCTTCTAATGGGACCACCGTTTAAGGCAGCCCTTTAGGCCAGCATCGACCTGAGCCAATTCAGATGATCTGTCTGGTCTTCCACTTCCTTAGAAATGAAACAGCAAAGAGCACCGAAGCCGCGAAGTTTGGTACGGCCTACAAGGGGTCAAGCATCTCGGCTGCCCATGTGCATGATCCAATCAGCCCAGTGAAGTTAAGAGTTCGTTGCAGGCTTGCTCGCAGCGTTGGCAAGCCTCGGCACAGATCCGGCAATGCTCATGCATGTCCACGTGGTGCTGGCATTCCTCGCCGCATGCCTTGCATACCGTGGCGCAGGCGGGGAGCACTGCTCGGGTGATGTTGGCGTCGTAACCGGTATGGCGGGAGAGGATGTTTCCCGTCGTGGTGCAGATGTCCGCGCAGTCCAGATCTGCGCGGATGCATTTGGTCAGCTCGGCCACCATGTCCTCACTTAAACAGGCATCTGCGCAGGCAGTACAGGCTTGTGAGCATGCGAAACAGGCCGAGATGCATTCGGCCAGTTTGTGCTGATCAATGTCGCCAAGGTCTTTGGGGTAGGCATCGAGCAATTTGTGAGTGGTCCCGTGGGTCATTTTGTACTCTGTCATCCATGGCGTGAGTAGCTGGAAAGGTCCGGAGCCGGCCCAGTCCGGGCTCCGGAGCGGGAGGTTATGGGCCAGAGTGGCCGCATTCGCCATTGAGCTTGAAATCAGAAAGCGCCGGGCTCGAGAAATCCTGGAAGCCGTCTGTGATCACGTTCAGTGAGCGTAGGGAGCTTGTATCTGAATGGCTGCCGTATCCGGGTGTTACGCCGGGCGGATCAGCGACGTCTCCAAGTGGATGTTGTGCGAAGGCGGTCTCCGAGGCGCAGTCATAGGATTCTACAATCGGGTGGATCGTTGCAGACGCTGCCGGCGCAATTCCTAAAGCTCCCAGAAAAACGATGGCAGAAACCGCAAGCGATCTCTTGGTCAGGTTCATTAGCTCTCTCCTCTATTAACAGAGCGCAGGCTGCGCTCCGAGCTCCATTAACTTCTCACTTCGATAGCAAAGCAATAGCCTCCGAAAAGGAGTTCAAGGCTGCTGTCCAGAAAACATCGATCACCCGCGATACCCGCCACATCACACACATGCCTAGGAGTTAAGAAACGACCGTTTTCGGAACTGCTTGGTTTGAAGGAGGATCAGGCTCCGCGGCACGCCCCATCTAGCCAGACGGGTCAGCCGCCCTCTGGAACACGTAAACCTCGACGTGGTCGCCGTTGAGCACGAATCGGTCGAGACCCTGGTCCTGGGCCCACATCACCTCCGCGACGGTCTCGAGGCCTTTGGGGGAACACCCTTCGGCGCCGTTCCTCTCGCGAATCCCAAAGTCGGCCACGAACAGGCAGACGATGCCGTAGCGAGACTCTCCGCTCCAGACGCCGAAGCCCCGGAAGTTCTCGTATTGCCGCAGTTCATTGGCACTGAGACCCAGCGCGTCGAGAGTGCCGAGGTTGTCTTCCGGCTCATCGGCGTCTGCGCCGGGCGGCTTCAATTCGAGCACGAAGTCCGGCGAGGGCACGTCGTTCCAACGCTGCGCAGGTGGGACGGGCTGCGCCATGTCCGTCAAAGTATTGGACGGGAGCGCTGTCGGCTCATCAGCACCCAGCTGCGACAGCCACGCAACGTGAACCGTCAGGGCGAGGGCAACGGCGGCGCTGCCGAAGATCATCAACCAGCGGCGTCGGTGCCACCACAGTGCAGCGGGGACGCTCGGGGCGCGATCGATGACTGGAGTCAGCTGTCGGTGTTGGGCGGCCTCCAGTTCGGAAAGCCGGGCCTGAGCCGCCACATCCCCCGCGATGTCGCCATCCCGTCCGTACGCGCGTCGCCGCAGGCGCTCCAACTCGTCCATGTGCTGATTATCCGCCCGGGCACGAATCGGAGAAAGGGTGCCTAGGAACGAGGATGACGTCGCCAAAACCGGGATTACTTGGCCAATTCGCTACGGTCAAAAATGACCGTGTTCGGACGTGTTTGGTTCGGAACGAGGATCAGGCTCCGCGGCGCGCCCCTTCTAGCCCGTGACTCTCCGCTCGAGACGCAAGATCATTCATGGTCGCCTTAGATTGCCTGACGACAACATCGGCGCTGGAACAGCGAATTCAGCAAGCACCGTTAGGGTGGTTAGCGGACATGAGGCCTAGTTCAGGACGAACGCATCTTGACTGACCAATGAGGCGAAGTAACCGTGCCTGTAGCCTTCCGCCGTTGGATGGAAGTTTGCAGGATCCTGCAGGTTATCGGGGTTGAGGTTGATCCATGGGTCAGCCGAACCGACTCCGTGACCGATGAAGGCTCCGGTGACGTCGACGTACTGGACATCGCCAAACTGAGCATTGGTCAACTGAGCGACGCCGGCTATCACGGCGTTGAGTCCACCAGCCAAAGAATTGACTTGGGCAGCTAGGGGGTGACTGGAGTCTAAGGGGAATGGGTATCCCGTCAGGACAATCTTCGCGTCAGGTGCGAGGACGTGGATCGTGGTCACCAAAGTGGCCAGTTCCATGGCAAAGCTGCCGTCCGTCAGCATAGTTTCCACACGCGTACGAGCTGCAAGGCATTCAGACGATGATGGCGCTGGAAGGCATGCGAACAGGAGTTCTGTGGAGTTCAAATCGTTCGCACCTACAGTGAGCGTGACAATTTCCGCTTCCTCCAGAGCAGCGACAGGAATGTTGGCCAACACTTGGTCCATGGTCCATCCAGAGCATGCGGTGTTGGCTGTCAGCTGTACGTCCCGGAGTTTGTCCGCAATGGCAGGGTAACCTTTCTGGCTGACGAAACAGTTGAGGTCTGTATACGGGACCGCGCCGTGCCCGGACGCGTAAGAGTCCCCGAGCGCAACATAGTCCAGCGGCAGGGGCGGCCGGGCCGCCTGTGCCGGCATGGCCGCCAACCCGATTGCCATAACCGTGGTAGCCAGTACAGTCGCGAATACGGCGAGCCGCCGTCCTCCTGCTGAATGCCGCATTTTTACCCCTTAGAAAGTTTGATGCACGATTCAAGCGGGTGTGTAGCAGTAACCGTACGCCTGTTGGGGGATCTGGTCATCGATTGGGAGTACCTGATTTCCGGCGGGTCCGAGTTCAGCAAGCTCAAGAACTTTTCATTTGCTGCCATTGATGGAAGAGGCTGTCGGTGCATCCCGAGTATCGCTTGGACGTCTTCCTTAAAAGGCCGCGCGCGGTGTCACCAGCATCCTGGGGGAACCTTCCTCCCCGGAAAGGCATTCAGGGCAACGGTGTCGGTGGGGCTGGGCGGTCTGTGATCCACTAGCAGCCCTCCTTCATGTCACTGGCGTTGTCTTTTGACCGGGCTCAGGACCGTAAACCGCGGCTGGAGTGCGCCATACTCATTCTGCGGGGCATGTCGGCAGACGCACGCCGCTTCATGAGGGGCATCGGGACGGGCTTCGACACTCGACTCAGGTTCAAGAATCTTGACCATAGTCCACTGATGTTGCTCCTAAGGGCCGAACAGTTGAGCTGCCATCGAATAAATCCCCCACAGCCCAGCCGCTAACAGGGTGCCGAGGTAGGCCAGGACCAGCCTCGTGTCGCGGAGGTAGCATTTCGATTTCGCCAGTCCGCTCCGTCGAGCTTTCCAGTACCCGGCAAATCCGATGGCAGCGAACACGGCCACGGCAACAGGGCCTCCCAGCCAACCCAGTAAGGAAATAGTGGTGAAGATGCAGAGCCGCAGCGGATCGAACGGTGCCGCTGCCTGGCCCTCTGAATCGGGCCCGCCGCCGGCTTGGTTCCCGGGATGCGTGCGATGCACGAGTTCCGAAGGCGGTGATCCGCCTGCGATGCGTCGTGCATCCGAAGCAGAACTCATCATTCCTCCCTGTCGTTAAGTGAAACCTGGCGGACCGGGAGAAGCCGCGTGCCCGTTGCTGTGCTCATTCGTTGCCTAGCCAGGGCTGGCCACGCTTGGACAGCACAGAAAGGAGCACACTGATGATCGCCGGCGTCGCTCTTCGTACCCACGTGTATGCAGCACTGCGTGAGTCGTTCCTCGATCATGGTGGAGATGTCCATGAAGGGCTTGACCATGATGCGGGTGACCCGTTCGGCAAGGAGCCGACGGAGACGTTGTTGCTGCCCCGGCAGCTTACCGGCTGCCAGTGTGGTGAGTGTGCCGATGCCGAGGTCACACTGGGTGCAGATGTTCTTCCAAAGATCCACGGTCCGCGGGTGGGACAGCGAGGACTGCTCGCTTAGCAGGTCCAGCAGGGAGGACTTCATGAGATTTCGCAGCTCGAGCGGGATCGCGCTGTCGGCGATGCGGTTGGCGATGGTGTCAGGGTTGAGTTCCAGCCAGGCGAGCAGCTGATCGTGCCCGATGAGGGCTGTCAGCGACCGCCAGACTCCTGCATCGTCCTTCAGCATGTAGCCCACGGACGCGCAATGTGGTTGAGCACGGGAGTGCTGTCAGGTCGTGCCATGCGACCACGCCTCCGGTCTGCTCCTCGAGCCGTTCTAGCACGCCTGTATGGGTGAGCCTGTCCATGGGATCGATGCCGTGGCCGCGCCCTGAACCGAAGACCGGCTGCAGGGCAACCCCACCTACGAACGGGGTTTCCAATGCCCTCATGACGACGGCACCGACCTCACCATCGTTCACACCCAGTGCCGCTGTCATTGTCAGGGTGGTGAAAATACCTGCCTGGGACAGGCGTGCGATGGCCAGGTCTTTGAAGCGGGTCAGGTCTCCGCCTCGGTGGTGGATGGATGCTGCTTTGGACGGGCCGTCGTATTGGAGGTACACCTCCACGCGGTCCCGGTGACTTGCCAGCAGTGCGAGGAGTTCGTCGTCGGTGGCTATGAGCATGCCGTTGCTGTTTACCATGATCCGGACGATCGGTCGGGCGACGAGCTCATCGAGAAGTTCAGCCAGATGCGGATAAAGCGTGGGCTCACCGCCGGAGAGCATCAGCACGTCCAACCGCCCGTTTTCGCGGGAAAGCCGGGTATCGATATTCGTGAGCACCTCGCTGAGCGGCGCCACTCCCTCCAGCTGGGGGCCGGAGGCGGTGAAGCAGGTTGGGCAGCGCAAATTGCAGTGTTCGATGATGTCCTGCAGGAGGATGCACGTGTGCTGCGTCTGCATGGCGGGCAGCCCGTAGGCGTAGGCCTCCGGTATCTGGCGGTAGTTGCCAGGTTGGTCCGGGATGTGTTGCTTGGTCGGCGCCTGCCATTTTTCCAGGTAGCGCAGGATTTCCGGAGACTCGTCGTACAAGGTACTGATGAGTCCGTGGTCCGGGCAACCGCGTTCAAGCCAGACCCGGTCATCGCGGATCAGCAGCGCACCAGAGAGGCGCCGAACCTGCGCGAGAGGAGAGTTTGTCTCGTGGCAGAGCGGACAGAAGGCCGTGACATATCTGTGGATCCGGTCCCCGCGCAGGGGTTGGCCGGGGCCAGGCAACGCCTGACGGGAAGAGAACGGTGACGGATTCATCTCAGATATCGCCTTTCATCTGTGCGAGGTATGCAACGCAGATCCCGCCGCCGAGCAGTGTGAAGATTCCCAGGCCCATGAGCAGCCCCGCACCCAGCCGGGACGTGCGTGGCCGAACCGCCAGTACAATCGCTATCGCAAGATAGATGGCGATTGGAACGAGGGCCGACGGCCCCGCGAGGGAAGTCTTGTACCCTTCATCCGGACCGATACCCCTTGGTGTCCCAAAATAGAGGGCATAAAGGACAGGAGTCCCTAACAAGATTCCGAGCACCATGAGGCCGAGGCCCGGTTTGGACGGCGGCTCTTCTTCCCGGGGCGGTGGCAGTGGGCTCCAGGGTTCTTCGGGGTTGTCATCGCTCATGCCATGCTTCTTTCCAACTTTGGGCGGAGCGGTTTGCAGTGACCATGGAGTGGCTGGCCGCGGCCGGACAGGACCTGCCAGGAAGAGAACGGTAAGGGATTCATCTCAGAAGTCACTTCTCATCTGCACGGCGAGGCTTCCGACGCAAATTCCTCCGCCGAGCAGGGTGAAGATTCCCAGGCCAATGAGCAGGCCCGCACCCCACCGGGATGTTCGTGGCCGGACCGCCAGGACCACGGCTATCGACAGGTAGACGCCGATGGGAATGAAGGCGGACGGCCCGGTCAGGAAGCGCATGTTCTGGGGTCCACCGAAAGCAATCGGTACGCCGACATAGATGGCATAAAGGGCAGTAGTCCCGAACAGGATTCCATACCCCATAGGGCCGAGCGCTGGTTCAGGGGGGTCATCACCTTCTTGGCGGGAATTGTCCTTGCTCATGCCACCGTTCCTTCCACCTTCGGGCGGAGGGGTTTCCCGAATACCCGCAGCATCCGCCAGGACAGCAGGGGGAGGATCATCAGGAGGAACCATTGGGAACGGCTCATCCCCAGCCAGAGCACCTCGTTGCCGCGGACGAATTCGACTCCGAACCGGAACAAGGCATAGGACGTCACGTAGCAGATAAAGAGGTCGCCGGGATGGGGCAGACGATCGCGATAACGCCACATGAGCCCGAATGCGGCCATATGGAACACGATTTCATAGGCAAAGGACGGGTGGAGCCCTACCCCGGACTGTCCGCCCAGCATGGCAGCCTGCCCGGGCGTGAGCGTTATCCCCCATGCGCCCCTGGTCGGGGTGCCGGGCAGTTCCGTGAGGAGGCAGCCCACCCGTCCCATGATCAGTGCCAGGGCGACCGCGGGTGCCAGCAAGTCCCCGGTGGATTCGCGGTAACCTGTCAGGCGCTTGCCCATGTGGACGCCCAGCCACGCGCCCACAAGGCCGGCGAGGATGCTGCGGTCGCCGTTGCCCCACCAGTCCGCCAAGGAGACCTGCCGGGAAACATCCCACGTGAGCACGCGTGAACCGATCGCCCCGAAGGCGATAGCGAAACCGGCAATGGGCCACAACCGGGGATCGGATAGGCCGCGCCGGCGCTTCTCATAGGCGTAGAACAGCAGAGCTGCGAAGATTCCCAGCCCTAACAGGCCGGCGTGCACCAGCCCGTCTCCCGCGAAGGGAAGCCCGATCATGAGCAGAGTGTAGCAGCGACTACGCTGAGCACCTCCCGTGGGCGAGATGCGGCTTTACCCCGCCGTAAGGCAGCAATTGGATTCGTCTTGATCGGCCTTATCCGCCTTGGCAACAAGAAACCCCGGGAACCGCCGTGCCAGCCGCGCGTTAAAGAAGAAAGCACCAGTTCCGAAGAACTGATGCTTCCCAGTGGTGGCTCCGACCGGCGTCGATCCGGTGACCTTTCGATTTTCAGTCGAACGCTCTACCAACTGAGCTACAGAGCCTAGGTGACATGTCACCTTGAGAACCGAATTTCTTCGGCGCTCAGAGCGACCCTGACGGGACTTGAACCCGCGACCTCCGCCGTGACAGGGCGGCGCGCTAACCAACTGCGCTACAGGGCCTTGCGTTTGCAGTATCTCTACCGCGTTTTTTTCAAGGCTTCTAGCTTACCAGACTTTTTTCATCCGGTTTACCACTTCCTTGCGTACCCCCAACGGGATTCGAACCCGTGCCGCCGCCGTGAAAGGGCGGTGTCCTAGGCCGCTAGACGATGGGGGCCTGAACTCAATTCGGATTTCGCAAAGAAAAGGGACGCTTTACGCGTTCTTTCCGTGTCTCGCTCGTCCGAACTGGACTCTAAAACTTTAGAGCATAGATGGCGATATTCCCAAATCGAGGTCTGCATGGTGTCCCGGACCACAGATCAGGGCCCTCGACGGGCCCCATCGAGGGTGCCAGCCGAACATTGGCAGGATCTTGTCCTGACGCGTCCGAAAACCGCCAGCCGCCCCCGGCCCCCGACGGATAGATTTGGCTCATGACAACCACCACCCCGGCCGAACCCGGTCAGCCTTCCCCGGGCTTGCCCCCGCGCACCACCCCCGCGCCGGGAGCAGCCATCAGCAAACTCGGCATCGCTGCCGTCATCATCACGGTCGTCCTGTGGGCTTCGGCTTTCGTAGGCATCCGTGCAGTCGGCCCCAGCTTCTCCCCCGGTTCCCTGACGCTCGGACGGTTGGCGGTTGCCGCCGTCGTGCTTGGAATCGTGGT
This sequence comes from Paenarthrobacter sp. GQ52, assembly GCF_059759005.1. Classification (NCBI taxonomy): domain Bacteria; kingdom Bacillati; phylum Actinomycetota; class Actinomycetes; order Micrococcales; family Micrococcaceae; genus Paenarthrobacter; species Paenarthrobacter sp. GQ52. The sequence continues at coordinate 214,395 of NZ_JCAXEJ010000004.1, read as the reverse complement.
GCTGCCGACGCTGAAGGTCTGGCCAAGCGGCCGTGAGTGGTTGCCGATTGTGGCGTACGGGGTGATGTGGTTCGGCGGCTACAACGTTGCGCTGAACGCCGCGGAGCACATGCTCGACGCCGGCACCAGCGCCATGCTGATCAACGTCTCGCCGATCCTCATCGCCATCCTTGCCGGTGTCTTCCTCAAAGAGGGCTTCCCGCGCTGGCTGTTGATCGGCAGCGGTGTGGCGTTCTGCGGCGTCGCGATGATCGCTTTGGGTTCCGGACAGCGTTCGACGGCGGACGTGGCCGGTGTGCTGTTGTGCCTGCTTGCCGCTGTACTCGCCTCGGTGAGCGCAATCCTGCAGAAACCCGTGCTCCGGAAGTTCACGGCAGGCCAAGCGACATGGTTCGGCATCATGGTAGGCGCGATCTGCTGCTTGCCGTGGACCGGTCAGCTCATCTCCGAAGTCCAAGCGGCGCCGCTCCCCGCCACGCTCGGCCTGGTCTACTTGGGGATCTTCCCGACGGCCATCGCGTTCACCACGTGGGCCTACGCGCTATCCCTGATCTCGGCCGGAAAACTGGCTGCCACGACGTACCTGGTTCCAGGCACCACCATTTTGATTTCCTGGGCGGTGCTTCAGGAAGTACCAACCATCTGGGGACTGATCGGCGGCGTCATCTGCCTGATCGGCGTCGGTTTGACCCGGCGCCGGACCCGCTAACCTCCGCGACTAGCGGGCCATACCGACCAGAAGTTCACGGTGTGTGGGAGGGTTGGCGCCGGAGCGGCCAACAGCAATTGAGGCGGCCATGGATGCGATGGTGCCGATCCGTTCCAACACAGTGGGCGCCATTCCATCGCTGCCCCGCAAGAGCAGCCCCATGATGAGCGCAGCCGTGAAGGAATCCCCGGCGCCGATGGTGTCTGCCACGGTAGCCGGGACGGCCGGGATATTGATGTGGATGTGCTTGGTTGCCATGAGCGCTCCCTTGACTCCTTGAGTCACCACAGCAAGCCCCGTCCCAAGGGCCAAGAGGTGGTTCGCCGTATCCTCCAACGACTTGCCAGGGTACAGCCAGCGGGCGTCCGAGCCACTCATTTTTACGACGTCGGTCAGCGGCACCATCTCTTCGAACAAGGACAGAGCCTCATGGTGGCTTCCAAGGAGATCGGGACGGATATTGGGGTCGTACGTGACCATGCATCCGCCCTGCGCCTGCTCCAGCAAACTCCTCACGACACTTGCGCCGGGCTCCAGGAAAGTCGCGATGGAGCCGGTGTGCAGGATCCTCGGCGCATAGGGCAGGGCAAGTGGAGCCAGCGCCCAGTCAATGTCGAAGGTGTAATCGGCCGAACCGTCGGCAGTTATCCGGGCGGTCGCCGTGGCGGTTTTTCCTGCCGACATGGATCCGGGCAGCAGGACCACACCTGCGCGCTGGAGGTGCGCGGCGATGGCATCGCCGCGCTCGTCCCGGCCAATTGCTGTCAGCAGGCCCGTTTTCACGTCCAGAAGGCCCAAGCCGAAAGCGACGTTGGCCGGCGATCCGCCCGGGTACTCCTTCTGCCCGTCAGCCGACTGGACGATGTCGATCAATGCCTCACCCACAACGACGACGTCGAGGGGCTCAGGTGCGAGGGAAGCGGTGCCGGTCATGCGGTTCCTGTGTCTGTTGAAAAGAGGATTGAGTTCAGTATCTCCCATCACGCACGGCGCCAATGATGCCAAGGCGGACTAAAGTCGAATCATGCCCGCGAATCTTCCTCCCGGCCTGCCAATAGTCCCCGACGGCGAGCGCCCTTCATCGCCGCTACGGGAACGGAATGCGGTGCACAGCCCTGTTGAGAATGAGCCCGTTGATGAGGCCTATGTTTCGGGGCCTTACGAGATGTCGCCCGAAGATTTTGAAGAAGCTGTCAGCGACGCCTTGCAGTTGATCCCGCCCAAAGCGGCGAGCGCCATGGATAACGTGGCGATCTTCATCGAGGACGACTACACGCCACAGCCAGGCGAAGATCCGGACACCGTGCTGTTGGGACTCTATGAGGGAGTTCCGCTGACTGAACGCGATTCCTGGTGGGAGGCAGGCTCCCTGCCTGACCGGATCACGATCTTCCGCCAACCCATCCTGAACATCTGCAGCACCCGCGAAGAAGTCATTGACGAGGTGGCCATCACCGTGGTCCACGAGATTGCGCACCACTTCGGAATAGACGACGACCGCTTGCATGAGCTCGGCTGGGGCTAGCCTTATAGGCATGGGGCACGACCACAACCACTCCCACGGAGTCACAGCAACCGGCAAGCACCGGAAGCGGCTTATTGCCGTCCTCGCCATCACCTTAGGTGTGGTGGGCATCCAGGTGATTGGCGCCGTCGTGTCCGGGTCCTTGGCCCTGCTGGCCGATGCCGGACACATGCTCTCTGACGCGGCAGGTGTGTTCATTGCCCTGATGGCGGCGTGGATTGCCACCCGACCGGCGAGCGACCAGCGAACCTACGGCTACCAAAGGGCTGAGGTTCTGGCCGCCTTGGCCAACGCCCTCATCCTTATCGTCATCGCCGTGGTGATCATGATCGAAGCCATTCGCCGCTTTGGCGAGCCAACCGAAATCCAGACGGACGTCATGCTGTGGGCCGCCATTTTGGGCGCTGTGGCCAACCTCGTTTCCTTGCTGATCCTCCAGGGAGCGCAGAAGGAAAGCCTCAATGTTCGTGGTGCCTACCTTGAAGTCCTCGGTGACCTCCTTGGCTCCATTGCGGTCATTGTGGCGGCAGTAGTGATCATGACCACGGGATTCAGCGCTGCGGACCCTCTGGCCTCCGTGCTGATTGCCCTCATGATCATTCCGAGGGCCTGGCATCTGCTGCGGGACGTTGTGGATGTGCTTTTGGAAGCCACACCCAAGGGCGTTGATGTGAACATGATCCGGGAGCACATCATTGCCGTGGACGGTGTTGTGGATGCCCATGACATCCACATCTGGACCATTACATCCGGCGTTCCCGTGTTCTCAGCCCATGTGGTTGTGGAGGATGCCGTCCTCAATGCCAGCGGGGCGGACAGCATCCTGGATCAGCTGGGCTCCTGCCTTGGCCGGCACTTCGACACCGAGCATTGCACCTTCCAGTTGGAACCGGTGAGCCATTCCGAGCACGAGTCACACCAGCACGCCTGAGACCGTTTCACTGCCCGGAGTTTTCGGTGCTGACGGTCCCGGCAGCGCCGTCCACCGTGATGTGCTGGCCTGTGCTGATGCGCGATGTGGCGTCCGGGACGCCCACCACAGCAGGGATACCGTACTCACGGGCCACCACAGCACCGTGCGAGTTGGCTCCTCCCATCTCCATGACCAGCCCTCCCGCGGTCAGGAACAGGGGCGTCCAACCAGGGTCCGTTGACGGTGCCACGAGGATTTCTCCCGGTTCCAAGTGGGCGCCAACCGGATCCATGATGACGCGAGCGGGAGCAGATACAAGACCTGCCGACGCCGGACTGCCAGACAAAGTGCCGGGGCGCTGCTTGCCTTCGTTCCGGCCGGGCGTAGCCTCAGGTTCAGTCCCGTCTGACAACAACACCCTGGGAATGTGCCTCCGGCGGAGTTCCTGATTGTAAGCAGCACGACGTTCAGCAATGACCTCGTGGAGGCCCTCTCCTGCCAGGGCGATCTCGACGTCGTCGAGGTCCAGGAAGAAAACGTCCTCAGCCCGTTCGATGCGCTGTGCTGCCGCAAGCTCATTCCCGATCAGGAGCAACTGCTTCCTCGCAGCTGAAAGCCCCAGAACCAGGTTGTACTTGGGCAACTCCCGCAATCCGGCGAAGCGCCGTGTTCGGTCCAAAGCAAGTCTCACGATCACCGCGTGCAACGGACTCTTCAACCGGGCGCGGGCCACGAAACGCGCTACCTGTTCATCGGCGTCGAGGGCTGCTTGCTTGAACTGTTGGTCAGGCGCTGCGGCGTCGCCCGAGAGCCTCAGATAGTTGGCTATGACACCGAGGATGTGCGTTGGGTCATCGGACCAGCGGGGCATGCCAAGGTCGATCTCTGCAACCGCCCTATGTCCATATTTCCGCAGGAACCTCTCCAAGCCGGCCTGTGCAGCTGCCGGGAGCTGAGCTGCCCGATACTTTTGCACCAGCTCTGGCGGCGTTCGGCCAACCATGGAAGCAACGGCGTCCGGATCGTCACGAATCTCAGAGGCGAGCTGCCACAAAGCCAGGTCCATCTCAGTGGTGACGTTGTTAGGTAGGCCCCGGATTACTGTTTGCAGCTCGCTGTACGGCGCTTGGTCACCAAGAATCCGCCTCACCAGTGCCAACATCGCGAATCCGAGAGCAGGAAGGGGCAGCACCTGGGGAACCGTGGCGAAGACTTCCTCTCCCAGGATTCTCTGGACGTGGCCGAGCCGCTGGTGGGGTGTGGCTTCCGTGGGGACGGAGAAGGTGGTGGGTAACTCCGTGTTGAGCCGCTCCACACGCTGCATTGCTTTGCTTGGGCGGAACAGACCACGGAACAGTGACTCGGGGACACGGTACTTAGCCGCTACCGGAGCCACATGGCGGATCAGTTTCCTGGGTGTCTTGATGGTCACTGCGAAGCGCGAGTCGTCGAAGAGCCCACGCATAATGGATGCGGAGCGGGCTTCCATAACGTCAAAAACCCGTGGCACGATTGTCCGGCCCACCCGGCTTCGCAGCACCGCGCTGAAGTCGAAGAAGATTCGTTGTCCGGCCTCGTAGTAGGGAGGCGGACCTGACCGGGGATTGGGAACGTCGAAAGCCGCTGTCTGGGCGACGCTTGAGGCTATCAGCCGGATTCCGGCCAACCCCATGGGCGTCATGGGCCTGGTGAGGCCCTGAGCGAGACTGAAGTTCAGGAACGCGTGCTCGCCGGGAGCCGGGGGCGTGGGTGTGGTTTGCGGGTACAGCGTGGTGACGGGGCTCGCCTGCGTAAGCCACAACTTTCCGTCGTGGTCGATTGCCCACTCGGTGTCTTGCGGAGCGCGGTAATGCTCTTGGACCTCAAGGCCCAACTTGGCAAGCTCGAGGACCTGGCGATCATTGAGGCAGGGCTGAGGTTGCTCATTTCCGGGCTGGCCGGGGCGTTCCAAGCGTTCTGTGCCACCGCCGGGCCTGGCACGGATCTCCACTTGCCTATCGCCCACGGTCCTTTCCACAATGGCACCACGATGGGCGTCCACAACGTAATGATCCGGATTCACAGCACCAGAAACTACGGCCTCCCCCAAGCCCGGGCTGGCATCAATCACGGTTTCATAGCGATTCCCCGTCACCGGATTAGCCGTAAACATGACGCCCGCGGTGACGGCATTCACCATCTCCTGCACAACCACAGCGAGGGACACAGTTCCATGGTCAATCCCGTTGGTGGTCCGGTAGGTCACTGCACGACCTGTCCAGAGCGATGCCCAACAGCGGCTCACGGCATCAAGGACTGAGTCAATACCAACGACGTTCAGGAAAGTGTCCTGCTGTCCCGCGAAGCTGGCGAAAGGCAAGTCCTCTGCAGTGGCCGAAGACCGTACTGCGACAGGGACGTTGTCCCCCAATTCTTCGTACGCAGACCGGACGGCTTCGGCGATTCCATCGGGTACCCCGGCGTCCAGCACCAAGGACCGGGCGCGGGCGGCAAGCTCATTGAGCTGGTCCAAGCCGAAGGCGTCCGTCCCGGAGGCGCTGGCTTCAGCCAAAGCTGCAAAGACAACCTCCAGGCCAGCACCTGAGAGCGCCCGCCGGTATGCATCAGTTGTGAGGCAGAATCCGCCAGGCACGGGCAGGCCAGCGCTGGCCAGTTCGCCCAAGTTGGCTGCCTTGCCACCGACGCGGGGAAGCATGGTTCCCTGGATTTCGGCGATGTCCAGAACCAACTGCGGATCGGACGCGCCAAGCCCCTCGTCGTGTTCCTGCGACGGCTCCCCGGGCTGCTTCTTGTCCATGGACGTAACAGGCTCCGGCTTAGGCAGCGCCGAGCATCGGCCCAAACTTCTGACGGTCAGCAAGTCGCGGATCTTCACGGTCCGGGACAACCATTACCGGTCCCTTGGAGTGGTGCAGGACCCCGTCCGATGTAGAACCCAACAGCATCCCCGCGAAACCGCCACGGCCCCGTGTACCCAGAACCACCAGCTCGACGCTGCGGCTGGTTTCCACCAGAACATCAACCGGGGAACCGTCCCGGAGTTCCGTTTCCATGGGCAATGAAGGGAAGTGGCTTCTGAGCCAATCAGCCCCGGCGTCCAACTGGACTTTGATATCCGCAAACAAGGCATCCCGGTCCAAGGGTGCCGGAACCCATGCCAAGGAACCGCTGTACTGCGGCACAGCACAAATCACCCGGAGTTTGGCACCCATGCGCTGTGCCTGCTCGGCAGCTTCGAGCACGGCCACACGGGCCTGCTCGGAACCGTCCACGCCTACGGCAACTACGTTTTCCACAGTACGTGGGCCTGCCTTGGCATGTTCAGCCTTGATGTGTTTGTCCTCAGTGCTTTCACCAAGGCGGTCGGCACAGTAGAGCGGGACTGTCACCGTGGGGCATTTGGCGTGGGCGGGCAAGGCACTGCTGACCGAGCCAAGTAAACGTCCAACGAATCCACCGCGGCCCCGGCTGCCAAAAACAAGGAGGGCGGCCTCGCTGGAAAGATCCAACAGGACACCGGCGGCGTCGCCGTTCTCGACAGAAGCGTCGACGTCGATGGCATATCCGGACACCTTATCCAGGGCCTGCCGGACGATCGCATCCGCGCCCTCGCGAATCACGGAATCGTCGACCGTTGCGTAGCCGCCATCCAGCCCGGAGGCGGCGAAGATGGGCACGGAATATGCCGTGACGATATGCAAGGGAAGTTGCCGACGTTCGGCCTCCCGCGCGGCCCAAACCAAAGCACATTGACCATGCTCTGAACCGTCCACTCCCACCACGATGCCACCGGGTTCCACGGCTTGCTCCTGGCCGTCCTGTGGCTCTTCACTGTGTCTGCCGTGCTGGTCCATGGGGGCCTGCCTCTCCACCTACTGCTTGATGTTCCGGCTATTCTGCCAGAGGTTCTCCGCGTCGGATTCCCTCACTGTTTCATTGTCAATGGCCGGAGCAGGAGAAACCGGGAAATTTCTCCTCCCAAGGCCAACTATTCTCGGTCAGGAGTACCGAATCAAGGCGACATCGGGCTATGTGCATAACGGTCCGGGCTCGGTTCCCGGGCTCCCACATTGCGCTGCGGACGAACACACAAAACGCGCAGTCGCGGAGGCTATCCATGGCCGAAAAAGTTCGGTAGTGTTCGAGTCACCGAATGGCCGGCAAACGTGTTTCACACCACACACTCCGGCCATTTATTTGCGGCCGCTTGGGGAACTCGGACGCGATCCCACGCGATGCCGTAAGGCACACACGTCAAGGAGGAACCAAGCAGTGTCACTCACGCCTGATTCCGGCACGGAGCGCACCACCACCGTGGTCATCGGAGCCGGCCTGTCCGGCTTGGCAGTTGCCAGCGAGCTCAGCCGCTATGGCGTGGGCTCAATCGTCGTAGACGGGTTTGGTGCACTGTCCACCGCAGGGCCTTCTGTCCACACAGGCATGCTTCAACGCACCGAGGTGGCCGATCCTGCAGCCATGCAGGAGCGCAACGAAATCCTCCGACACCTGCGGAACTACGCCGCCAACCACCAACTGGACGTTCGCAACACCACCCGCGCCGTCCGCCTTGATTTCCTGGGGTCAGACCCCTCCCGGCAGATCGGGTACGGATTGGCGGCCAGCATGACCACGGCCGGTCTCAGAACAGGCCTCCACGTATCCGGCCCCCTCGAATCCACTCCACGCCAGTGGGCAGTCCACACAGCCAACGGCGTCCTCTTGGCAGACCACGTAGTAGTCACACGCTGCGCCCAAAGCCAGTTGCGGCGCATGCTCGCCGAACTTGGGATAGCCGTTGGCCAGAACTTCGCGGCCGCCATGCGGGCGGTAGGGATGCACCTGGTGGGCGTTGGGGACCTCATCACCCCGTCTCCCAAGGAAGTGCTGCGGCAAGCCAAGGCAGTGGGCCAAGCCATCTCCTCAAAGGTTGCTCTGCCCGCAGGTCCGGGCATCGCCCTCGCCTAGGGGCACTACACCTGGGCGCACCTCGCCTAGGGGCACTACGCCTAGGGGCCCACACGGGCCCCGCCGCCCACGCGACTATCGACCCGCCGTCGAACGTTCCTCGCTGAACAATCTCTCCCTGCTGAACATTAACAAACAGAACTTAACGCCAAAGGCCGGTACCTCCAAAGACATTAGTCTTTGAAGGCACCGGCCTTTGAACTGAAGCGTGAGGCTTTATGCGCCAGCGCGTACGTAGGTCAGGGGACCCGTTGCGGTCAACCAGCTGATCGGGTGGATACCCGTCTGGTTGCCGTTGATGCCACCGCTGATTGCCTGGCCGTTGCCGATGTAGATAGCAACGTGGCCGGACTGGACGATCATGTCACCGGGCTGGGGATCGCTAACGACCTTGCCGTAGTTCATGAACTGCATGGGACCGAGGTCGCCTACCGGGATGCCAGCGGAGCCGAGAGCCTTCTCGACCATGGCGGTGCAGTCCTGGAAGACGCCGATCTGTGCGTAAGCCGAGGCAACCATGGCTGCGTTGACGCCGCCAACGGCGGGAGCAGCAGCTACAGGAGCAGGGGCAGCCGGTGCGGCGGCCACAGGAGCAGCAACCGCAGCCTGGGCGGCGACGGGAGCTGTTGCAGCAGCAGTGGTGACGGCTGCCTTCTGGACCACAGGGGCCTCAACAACGGGAGCCGGCTTTTCGATGACCGGAGCTGCTACGGAAGCAACGGCCGGACGCTCGAAGTTGACGGTAGCCGTCGCCAGGGCGGTTACAACCTTGGTGGGTGCCTCGGAAACGGTCTCAGCGACCGTTGCGGGGCTGGAGTCGCGCTGAACCGGTGCCTCAGCTGCGTGAGCAGCAATGGAACCGGTCAAAACGAGGCCCGAGGCTGCTGCGATAACAGCTGCCTGGCGGCCAGCGCCGGAAGCGTTGCTGGCTACTGCCTTCGAGATGGAGATGAACGGATTAGGACGTACGCTGTCCGCCTTACGACGGCCGCGAAGAATGCGTGAAGACATGAAAGAGCCTCTCCCGATGCCTGCGAGGTTAGCTGTCGGATTCGGATGGGAGTCACCCGGCCACTATCCCCCGCTGTTCAGCGGAAGCTTCGTGACTTCACCCCAAGGCACGCTCGAAAGCGGCCTAAATTGGGTTCCCCGTCTCTGCCGTAGGTTTGTCTGCGAACGGATTCCGGACTGCGGCAGAGCTAGGCAATCAGGCCGGAAGTGCCCGCTACGTGGAACAGGCACAGGTACTACCGTACGCGATGATTCCTCCGAAGTCACATTTAAGTAACGGGAAGTGGGCTTCTGGCGTGTCGCAGTGTCCGTTTCGAGATATTCGCAGGTACGTAGAAAACCGCGTTATTCCGCGGAAGTATCGCCATCAGGGCTGTTGGAAGCTGCAAGTTTCTTCCGTGCGGTAACAGCAAGGTAAATAACGAGACCCACAGCAACAACAGCCAGCCCGACAATGCTCCAAGGGAAGGGTTGGGAGGCGTCAGCGGCAGGCTCGCTGCTGCCCGTTCCCGGCGCTGCGGTACCCGCCGTCGGTACTGCGGCTGACGGCGCCGACACCGACGGCGAGGCACCAACCGGGCCAGTCGCCGTCGTCGTGCTTCCCGCGGTGGCCGTGAACGTGAAGGTGCCCTCAATGGGGTGGGAATCCGAGCTGACTACACGCCATACCACGGTGTATTCACCAACTGGAGCGCCCTCGCGAAGCTTTTGGACAGCCTGGCTGTCAATGATTTCGACCGGACCGTCCGCCCAGTTCTCACCGCCGGACGTCACGGTGACGCCGGAACCAATCGCGAGCGGGCGGTTGTTGAACGTGATGGAGACCGACGCCGGGACTTCCGCCACGCTGGCACCGTTGGCTGGCGCGGTTGACTCGGCGACGTCGTGCGCGGACGCCGGAGCCGCGGAAAACAGCAAGGCGGACGCGAAAGCAAGGGCAGCGACGACGGCGGCCAGAAGCGGGCGGATGGTACGCATGGGGCGGTTTCTCCTAGTGTTGGCTTCCTTACAGACTAGGCGAATCGTTCAAAGGGCCCACACCGGACAACATAGGATTTGAGAGCAAACTCCCCTCGATCCCCGGAGACCTTCATGCTCAAACAAGGTTCTGCAATCGACCGCTACTTCAAAATCTCCGAACGTGGATCTACGTATTCGCGGGAAATCCGTGGCGGCTTCGCGACCTTCTTCGCCATGAGCTACATCGTGGTGCTGAACCCGCTGATCCTCTCCGGACCCGACTCGAGTGGCGCGTCGCTGGGCTTCACGGCCGTGGCAGCCACCACGGCGTTCGTTGCCGGCATCTTGACCATCCTCATGGGTGCGTGGGCCAAACATCCGTTTGCCGTGGCCACAGGCTTGGGCGTCAACGCCTTCGTGGCAGTCACGGTGGCTTCCCATCCCGGATTGACCTGGCCGGACATGATGGGGCTCGTGGTGCTGTCCGGCATCACCATGCTCATCCTGGTGCTGACCGGTTTCCGAACAGCCGTGTTCAAGGCGGTTCCGGAGGCCCTGAAGACGGCAATTGTTGTGGGCATCGGCCTCTTCATCGCACTCATTGGCCTGGTCAACGCCGGTTTCGTCCGCCGCATCCCTGATGCTGCCGGCACCACCGTTCCGTTGGGCCTGGGCGTGGACGGAAAGCTCATGGGCTGGCCGACACTCGTTTTCGCAGTGGGCTTGATCCTGACCATCGCCTTGGTGGTCCGAAAGGTCCGCGGCGCCATCCTGATTGGCATCGTGGTCTCCACGGCGCTGGCCGCCATCCTCGAATTCACGCTGCACATCGGCCCAAGCTTTGACGGAACCAACGTCAACCCCCGCGGCTGGTCATTGGTGGCCCCCACTCTCACCGAATGGGGCGCCCCGGATCTGTCCCTCATCGGCAAGGCCAACCCTTTCGGTGCTTTTGAACACCTCGGCTTCATCGCGGCGGCTTTGCTGGCATTCGTGATCCTCCTGAGCATCTTCTTCGACGCCATGGGCACCATGGTTGGGCTGGCCAACGAGGCCGGAACCGTGGACAAAGACGGCAACATCCCCAACGTTGACCGCGTCCTTCAGGTTGACGCCCTCGGTGCAATCGTGGGCGGCGGAGCCTCCGTTTCCTCCAACCAGATTTTCGTCGAGTCCGGCGCCGGTATTGGAGAAGGTGCCCGAACCGGTCTCGCCTCGATCGTCACCGGTGTCCTCTTCCTGGTGGCCATGTTCTTCACGCCGCTCATCAACCTGGTGCCGTTCGAGGCCGTGGCTCCCGCCCTGGTGGTTGTGGGCTTCATGATGGTCTCCCAGGTAGGCAAGATCGATTGGCAGGACTGGGGCGTCGGAATTCCCGCGTTCCTGACCATCGCCCTCATGCCGTTCACCTATTCAATTGCCAACGGCCTCGGCGCCGGCTTCATCTCCTACGTCCTGATCCGCACGTTCCAGGGCCGGGCCCGCGAAGTCCACCCCTTGATGTGGGCTGTGGCAGCCGCGTTCCTGCTGTTCTTCGGCATCGGAACTGTGGAGGAGTTGTTGGGCGTCAAGTAGGTCCTCGCCGAGATGGCATTTGATGACGGTGTTTGGCGCCAACATGGGTGTTAAATGCCATCTCGCGGCGTCTACGGGGAGCGTGAGTCCGGGGTTTCAGACACTCCCGCGACGGAATGGCTGGTTTTGGGTTCCCATGTCCGGTGTGCTTGAAGCATGGAAACCAGCCCCTTCACCGTAGATGTCGCGCCTGCCCCCTGGACGGGTCGTTTTGATGGCGATGGCGATGAACACCGGCGGTGGTGGCAAGCCGTAGCACCCCACGAGACGTCTACCTCCGAAGCAGCCTCGCGTCCCGCCGTCGTGCTTGGTTTCTGCAGCGACGCCGGCGTCCTCCGAAACCAGGGGCGCATTGGCGCTGCTGCCGCTCCCGCCGCCATCCGCTCTGCGTTGGGGCCGCTGGCGTTCCACCTTGATCGTGACGTTTTCGACGCCGGTGATGTGGTTGTGGAGGACGACTCACTGGAGGCGGGCCAAGAGCGCGCCGGACGCGCCATCTCAGGACTGCTCGACGCCGGCAATCTCACCGTGGTGCTGGGCGGGGGCCACGAGACCGCCTTCGCCAGCTACTTGGGCGTGGCCGGTTCTGCAGCAGTTCGCGGCAAGCGACTGGGTGTCCTGAACCTGGACGCCCACTTTGACCTGCGGGATGAACCGACGCCGAGCTCAGGGACGCCCTTCCTGCAGATGGCCCACGCGGAAGCCGCCGCGGGGCGTGAACTTCACTACGCCGTCGTCGGCATCTCGGAGCCCAACAACACGCGGACGCTCTTCAACACGGCCCGGCGCTTGGGCGTGAAGTACCTGCTGGATGAGCAGTGCACTCCGGAAGCCGTGGAGGTCTTTGTTGCCGACTTCCTGGCCGGCGTGGACGTGTTGTACCTGACCATCGATCTGGACGTGATGCCGGCGTCGGTGGCACCCGGGGTGAGCGCGCCCGCCGCATACGGTGTGCCGCTGCCGGTGATCAGTGCGATTTGCAGGCAAGTTGCTGCCAGCGGAAAGCTGCTGCACCTGGACGTGGCAGAGCTGAATCCGGAGTTCGACATTGATTCCCGGACCGCGAAGGTTGCCGCGCGGCTGATCAACACGCTCCTGGCGTAGACGGGTTTGGGCGGACATTTGGAAGGCCCTGTTCATGGACACGTTCCTCCACATAGCCTGTGTGGAGGAAAGGACGGCGATGCGCACACCTCTTGTGCAGGAGAAGTGGGCTTGGGTTGCAGGGCTGGCCGCGGTGGCCCTTGGATTGGCCGCGCACATGCTGGCTGGCGGCAGCATTCCCGCCGTTCCAGTCCTTCTGGGCTTCGCCGCACTGTCCTGCCTGGCGGCCCAACTCGTTGCCCGCTGGGTGCACGGACCCCTGCTGTTGCTGCTGCTGTCCGGCCTTGCCCAGCAGTTGCTGCACCTGGGTTTTGACGCCTTTGGCGGGTACTTTCCCGGTAACGGGTTCCTGGACCACTTGCACGGCGGCCCGGTCTTGGGGGACGCGCCGGCAGGGGCAGCAGCCAGTGGTGGCTCCGTTCACCTCCTGCTCTACACGCACACGGCCGCGGCCATCCTCACACTCTTGGTCGCAGCCGGAGTCACGAAGCTGGCCGACATGAGTGCCAAGCGCCGCGTTGGCGCGGATCCCGCGCTTATCCGCGAATCCCACCCTTGAACGTGTCGCTCAACGAACAAGCCGCTGATCCGCTGGCGCAGGGGCGCAGGGGCACAGGGGCGCCGGGGCACAGATCCGCCGTCATTGGAGGCAACGCGGCGCAACCTTCCCGTAGCCCGCCGACACCACCCAGTAGCTCAGAGAAACCCTGCGTAGCCCTGCGAAAGCCTGGGAAATGAACTTTGATCCCGCCGCATCCCGGCGCCTAGTGTCGTTTGCACGTGGTGTACCCGAGAGGCCAGGGAGCTGCCTGCAAAGCAGCGCACGCGGGTTCGAATCCCGCCACCACGTCTTGGGGGCGCAAACCTCCCCGCGAGGTGGCACTTAATGCCAATGTTTCCCTCAAACATTGGCTTTAAATGCCACCTCGCGGGAGCATGAAGTGAGGCGCAGGGACTTCGCCGGGCCGCAACGCACGGCCTCTCCTTTGCGCAGCGGAGGCGCACGGAAATGTCACCCAGGGTGGAGCCGGCGGACGGATTCCTGACCGACTACTACGAGCACGTTTCAGAGGACGACGTCCGCTATTACACCCCCGAAACGCTGCTGGAACGTGCCCGCTACCACCGAACTTTGGCCGAACGGCGCGAACCGGGGCAAGCCGTGATCGGGGTCTTGAACGAGTCCGATGCCAGCGTTGTTGCGATCGTCGCCGATGACATGCCCTATCTTCTCCCCTCCGTCACCGCGGAGATCGCCAGGGACACCGCTTCCATCCGGCTCCTGGTCCATCCAACCTTCAGCGTCGAGCGCGACCCCGTCACGCACCGCCTGACCGACATCCACAGGGCACCGCACCGCACGGCACTGCCCACCGGCGTCGAACCTTCCAATACCGGCGCCCCGGCCGGGCCGGCCACCCAACAGCATCACGACGGCGGACTGCTCACCGAGGCGTGGATGGCGATCGAGATCCCACGGCTCCCGGATGAGGCGGCGGCGGAGCTCCTTGTCGGGCGGCTACGGGGAGTCCTGCGGGATGTTCGGTCCGCGGCAGAGGACACCGAAGCAATCCACCAGGAACTCGCAAGGCTCGTCAGGGCATTGGGCGAACTTGCACCATCAGACGCCGAAGCCAAGGAAGCCCAGGAGCTGCTGGCGTGGCTGGGTGAGGGGAACTTTGTCTTCCTCGGGTACCGCGGGCAGCATGGGCTTGGCTTGCTGCGGGAACCAAGAGAAGATCCCTACAGAGGCTTTCCAGAGGCGGAGTCCCGCCTCCTCACGCTCACCAAGTCCACGCAGCGCTCGACGGTCCTGCGCCGGGCGTACCTCGACGAAATAAGCATCGCCACGAACGGGATAGAAACGACCGGTACAGAAACGGGCGGCGAGCATACGTTTGTGGGTCTCTTCTCCCCCAGCTCCACGTCCCACTCAGCCTTGGAGATTCCGGTCATCCGCGACACCGTGAACGACGTTTTGCAGGCCTTTGGCTACCCGCCAAGCTCGCATCACGGCAAGGAGCTCCTGGCTGTCATGGAGTCGTATCCGCGGGACGAACTTTTCCACATTGACGCAGAGCAGTTGGCTGCCCATGCCCGCGAGATCCTGCGCTTGCAGGAACGCCATAGCACACGGCTGTTCCTGCGCCCGGACTCCTATGGACGGTTCATGACAGCGCTCGTTTTCCTCCCGCGCCGCCGGTACAGCACCGCCGTCAGGCTCAACATTGAACGTGAATTGCGCGAGGCCTTCGGTTCGGACTCCATCGAGTTTGAGCTCCGTTTGGGCGAATCCGCCATGGCCAGGGTGTTCTTCCGCGTGCTGTTACCGCAGGCGGCGTCGGCGCATCAGGGGACTCCCGGCGTCGTCAATGCTTTGGTCCTGGAGCCGCGGATCATCGCCGCCACCAGGACCTGGGCGCAGGGCCTCGCCGAGGCGCTGCAGGCGCGATACCCGTCCGATGAAGCGGCCCTGCTCTCCCGACGGTGGGCTGCCGCGTTCCCTGCCAGCTACAAGGCCGATTACGAGGTGGAAGACGCTGTTGAGGACATCTCGAAGTTCGAGAGCTTCCCGACCGAACCAAGCGAAGAAAGCGACCCGCTGCTGACGGTCTACAAGCGTCCCGGCACTGCCGTCCTCACGGAGGATGCCCGCATCCGTCTGTATCTGACCCGGCCACAGAGTCTCACCCAGATCCTGCCGTTCTTCCATAATCTTGGCTTGAAGGTCCTGGACCAACGGCCCTTCGACGTGCAGCGTGAGGACGGCCGGCAGTTCTTCCTCTACGACCTGGGGCTCAAGTACCCGCGCGGAGTGGACCCGTTGGCCACCGGGGATCTGTTGGCCAGTTCGTTCTGCGCCGCTATGCGGGGGGACGCCGAGTCGGACGCCTTTGATGCCCTGGTCATCAGGGAAGGCATCGACTGGCGGAGGGTGGCTATCCTGCGTGCGTATGCAAAGTACCTGCGGCAGCTGGGGAGCACTAACTCTTACGGCTTCATCGCAGACACCCTCCGGGCAAACACGAAGGCAACACATGCGCTGCTGGAGCTCTTCGAGGCGAAGTTCAACCCGGACAACTACGCGCCGGACCTGTTTGATCCCGAACTCATCAGCCACCCGCACCAGACTGACGGCGACGTTTTCGAGGAAGGCAGCAGCGAACTGAGCCATCGGACGCAGGCCATCCACGCAGCCCGAACCAAACTGGCAGAAGCGATTGACGCTATCCCTGTCCTGGACGCCGACCGCCTCCTCCGGACACTTTCCAGCCTGGTGGAAGCCACACTGCGCACCAATTTCTACCTGGATAAACCGTACGTCAGCTTCAAACTCAATCCGTCCAGCATTGCGGCTGCCCCGGCGCCCCGGCCAAGGTTCGAAATCTGGGTCTACTCACCACGGGTTGAAGGGGTCCACTTGCGCTTCGGACCGATAGCCCGCGGTGGACTCCGATGGTCGGACAGGCGCGAAGACTTCCGCACGGAAATCCTTGGGCTGGTGAAGGCGCAGACAGTCAAGAACGCCGTGATTGTTCCCACGGGCGCCAAGGGCGGTTTCTTTCCCAAGCGGCTCCCCGATCCGATGGAGGACCGCGCGGCCTGGCTCGCTGAGGGCCAGGAAAGCTACCGGACTTTCATACGAGGGCTGCTGGACGTGACGGACAACCTGGTGCCGGATCCCGACGGCGGCGCCAACGGTCGCGTCGAGACGCCGCCGCGCGTGGTGCGGCACGACGGCGACGACTACTACCTTGTTGTCGCTGCGGATAAGGGAACAGCCGCCTTCTCGGACCTCGCCAATGCCATTGCCGTGGAGTACGGTTTTTGGCTTGGGGACGCCTTCGCTTCCGGTGGATCGGTGGGGTACGACCACAAACAGATGGGCATCACGGCCCGCGGCGCCTGGGTATCCGTGCGGCACCATTTCAGCGAACTGATGATCGATTCCCGGGCCGAGGACTTCACCGTGGTGGGCATCGGGGATATGAGCGGCGATGTCTTCGGCAATGGCATGCTCCTCTCCAACCACATCAAGCTGGTAGCCGCGTTCGATCACCGGCACATCTTCCTGGACCCCAGACCAGATCCCATGGTGTCCTACGCAGAGCGGGAACGCCTCTTCAAACTGCCCCGTTCCAGCTGGGCAGACTACGATCGCACCAAACTGAGCCACGGCGGCGGGGTCTTCGCGCGCACGGACAAGTCCATCCGGATCACTGAAGAGGTCAGACTCGCCCTGGGTTTGGAAGAGGGCCCCGGATTGACGGAGAACGCGGATCCAGAGGGGCAGTTGGCCCTTAGCCCGCCGGAGCTTCTGAGGGCGATCCTCATGGCGCCGATTGACCTCCTGTACAACGGCGGAATCGGCACCTACGTCAAGGCGTCCACGGAGTCCCATGCCGACGTCGGGGATAAAGCGAACGATGCCATCCGCGTCGATGGCAACCAGCTCCGGACCCACATCATCGCCGAAGGCGGCAACCTCGGCGTCACGCAGCGCGGCAGGATCGAGGCTGCGCTGGCTGGCGTCCTGGTGAACACTGACGCGATCGACAACTCTGCGGGCGTGGATTGCTCCGACCACGAGGTGAACATCAAGATCTTCCTGGACCGCATGATCGCCGCGGGCAGGATGTCCGCGGCGGAACGGCCGGCGTTCCTTCATTCCCTGCAGGCCGAAGTCGGCCGGCTGGTGCTCAGGACCAACGATGACCAAAACGCCCTGCTCCTCAATGACAAGCAATTAGCCGTCGAATGGAGCCCCAGCTTCGAAAGGACCATGGACTGGCTGGAGTCCGTCACGGACCTGGACCGGGGATTGGAGTTTCTCCCGAGCAACGAGGAACTGCAGGCCCGCGTCCTCACGGGCAAGGGATTAACCACTCCCGAACTTGCGGTGCTGGCCGCCTACGCCAAGATCGAGCTCGCCCGCGAGCTCACTGAGGGCGGCCTCGCCGACGATCCCTGGTTCTCGCAGACACTCCGCGACTACTTCCCCCAACAGGTTTCGGAACGGTTCGGCGAGCATCTCTCCACGCATCCGCTCCGCCGGGAAATCGTAGCCACAGTGTTGGCCAACGACATGATCAATATGGGTGGCATCGCCTTCGCTTTCCGGGCAATGGAAGAGACCACCGTGTCAGCGGCGGCCGTAGCGCGCGCCTTCGTGGTGATGCGGAAAATCTGGGATCTGGATTCCGTCACGCAGGCCATCGCCCAACTGCCGGCCAGCACACCCAGCGAGCATGGCTCCGCCGTCGCGCTGGACATGCGCCGGCTGCTTGACCGCTCCGTGCGGTGGTACGTGACCCACGATTTCCGCGATAAACCCATTGCCGACGCCCTGGAACGACTGGAACATCCGATGTCCTTGATGCGGGGCAGCTTCACCGGGCTCCTCCACGGTATCAACCTTGCGCATTCCCTGAAGCGCCTTGCGCACACGGACGCCGTGGGGTTGCCCCGCCCTTTGGGGATCCGCGCTTCAGAACTCCTGGTCAGCTATGGCTTGCTGGACATCTCGGCTATTGCCGAGGAGCTTCAGGAACCGGCGGAAGCGGTGGCAGAGGTGTACTTCGCTGTCTTCGAGCGGATTTCCGCCATCCCTTTGCTGGAACACATCACCATGCTCCCGCGCGATACCCACTGGGAGTCGTTGGCGAGAGCCGCGTTGAGGGACGACATGTATCTGGTGCTGGCCGATATGACCAAAGCCGTGGTCCGGCACACGCCGCGCACCCCGGCTGCGGCTGACCCCGTGGAAAGGATCATGGATTGGGAGCACGGAAACATCGAACAACTGGCGCGCATCCAAGAGACCATCCAGGAGGCTATCAAGCCAGGTCCGGTGGATATTGCCGCGCTTTCGGTGGCAGTAAAACTACTCCGCGCCATGGTTCGCAGATGAGACCCGGATCACTGAGCTGCCGGTCATCTTACAAATACTTGACGCTCACACTCTATGATTGATGGGTCGCCCTCGCATGCGGCAAGTAATAGGAGGCCCCCAAATGACCCCTGCAATGATTGCAGAACGCGAAATTCGTTTGTCTTTTTCCAAGGCAGACGAGATCCACGACGGACTCGACCGCGCCGTGGATGCCCTGATCGAAAACGCAGCAGCGGACGCTAACTGCGGCATTCTGGTGACCCGGCACGAACCCGGCACCTACACAGTGGCTCTGGACGAATCCGTTCCCTTCGGTCAGACCCGCGAAGTACTCGCTGCCTGATTGCCGCCCCTGACGGCACTCACGGCAACGAACAAAAAACCGGGGCCCGTCCCCTTTCCGCATCTACTACCCGCGGAAAGGGAACGAGCCCCGGTTTCTGTTTTAACAACTATCCCCACCCAAGTAGGTCGCATTTAAGCGCGTTTTGAGCGTCCAAAACGCGCTTAACTGCGACTCAGTTGGGTGCCTACCCCCGGCGGAGAGTCACGCCGTCGGACTTCATGAAGAGTTCCTTGCCCTCTTCGGTAACACCCGACCCCGCGTGCTCAAGCCATACAACGTTCCCGCTTCCGGAAACTTCCTCGACCCGGCCAGCGGCGATCACGTGGGCGTATTTGACCACTTCCACCCGCTCGCCAACTTTCAGCGTCTTCCAGTCGGTAACCGTAGCCGTGTGAGCGCTTCGCCTGGACAGGACTGCTCCGCGTGCCTTCATTGAACTTCTACCCCTTTGTGGATGTTCTCTGTTGTGTATTGAGTTGTGTGAAACGGTTGACCGTCAGGCCCACGACATCGTTGGCGTGGACGTGACGTACACCATAAGTTTTACTACATTTGCCACGCCCCGGTGCTTGCGTTGCGAACAAAGACCGGGGCGTGACAAATATGCCCATCAAATGAGCGTTTTATTCGACGTCAGGCCAAAATCCCGACGGCGGATTCGGCGGCCGCGCGGACCGCGCCGGAGCCAACCAAACGGTCAGCTGCTTCCAGTTCCGGCGACAGGAACCGGTCGGTGCCCGGGCCTTGGACCACTTCACGAAGCACTTCAAGCACGGCCGTACCGGCGGGACCCGGGGTGAGTTCGCCGTCGGACATTTGCGTCCGCATGTCAATGGCGCGGGCGCTGGTGACAAGCTCGACGGCGAGCACGCGGCGGAGGTTCTCCACCGCCTTGCGCAGCTTCCGGGCAGCGTGCCAGCCCATGGAGACGTGGTCTTCCTGCATTGCGGAGCTCGGGATTGAGTCCACGGATGCCGGAACGGCGAGGCGCTTGTTGTCCGAAACCAGGCCTGCCTGCGTGTACTGGGCGATCATTAGGCCGGAATCGACGCCGGGGTCTCCGGCGAGGAAAGCCGGAAGTCCGTGCGAGCGGGCCGGATCAAGCATGCGGTCCGTGCGGCGCTCGGCGATGGAGCTGAGGTCCGCCACAGCGATGGCCAGGAAGTCCAGGACGTAGGCCACGGGAGCTCCGTGGAAGTTGCCGTTGGACGTGACGCGGCCGTCGGGCAGGACCACCGGGTTGTCGATCGCTGCAGCGAGTTCGCGGGAAGCCACCAGTGCGGCGTGGTCCACGGTGTCGCGGACAGCCCCGGCAACCTGCGGGGCACAACGCAGCGAGTAGGCGTCCTGCACTTTGGTGTCGTTGATCCGGTGGGACGCGACGATGGGCGAATTGGACAGCACGCGCAGCATGTTGTCAGCGCTGGCAGCCTGGCCCGGGTGGGGACGCAGTGCTGCGTGGAGCTCCGGGAGGAATACCTGGTCAGTGCCGAGCAATGCCTCGACGCTCAGCGCTGCGGTGACATCCGCCGTCGCAAGCAGCAATCGGATGTCGGCAATGGCCATCAGGAGCATGCCGAGCATGCCTTCGGTGCCGTTGACGAGGGCCAGGCCCTCCTTCTCAGCGAGGGTAACCGGCTCGATGCCGTGCTGCGCGAGCAGCTCAGCGACAGGCGGCTTGCCAGCGATTCCGTAGAGTTCGCCGTCGGGACCCGTTGCTTCGCCTTCGCCCATGAGGACCAGCGCGCAATGGGACAGCGGCGCGAGGTCGCCGGAGCAACCCAGCGAACCGAACTCGCGGACCAGCGGGGTGATGCCGGCGTTGAGGACGTCCACCATGGTCTGCAGGACCACCGGCCGGACGCCTGTGCGGCCGGAGGCGAGGGTCTTGGCGCGGAGGAACATGATGCCGCGGACCACTTCACGTTCCACGGCCGGGCCCATGCCGGCGGCATGGCTGCGGATCAACGACTTCTGCAGCTGCGTGCGGAGATCGTTGGGGATGTGGCGGTTGGCCAGGGCACCGAAGCCCGTGGAGATGCCGTACGCCGGGACATCGCTGGTAGCGAGCTCGTCAATGTGGGCGCGGACCTTGGCCACGTTGACCAGGGCGTCTTGGGAAATGGTCACCTTGGCGTCGTGGCGGGCGACGGCGACGACGTCTTCCGGGGTGACGCCGCTGGAGCCGAGGGTGACGGTGAGCTGTTCGTGGGTTGTGGTAGTCACTTTGTAGCCTACTTCTCTGGGGCCACGCGAGCAGGGTTCCCTGACCGAGCTTGCGAGGTTAGGGTGCTCGGGGGGATGGGGATGCGGACGCCGCGTTCGTTGGCGACCTCGACGGCGCGGTCGTAGCCGGCGTCGACGTGGCGGATGACGCCCATGCCGGGATCGTTGGTCAGGAGCCGTTCGAGCTTTTCCGCGGCCAGGTCCGTGCCGTCAGCAACAGAGACCTGACCGGCGTGCAGCGACCGGCCGATACCGACACCGCCACCGTGATGGATCGACACCCAGGTAGCACCCGAAGAGGTGTTGATCAGGGCGTTCAGCAACGGCCAGTCAGCAACCGCGTCCGAACCATCGGCCATGGACTCGGTCTCCCGGTACGGAGACGCCACCGAGCCCGAATCCAGGTGGTCACGGCCGATCACGATCGGGGCCTTGACCTTGCCCTCCTTCACGAGCTGGTTGAACAACAACCCGGCCTTGGCTCGTTCGCCGTACCCAAGCCAGCAAATACGTGCCGGCAAGCCCTCGAACTCCACCCGGTCCGCAGCAGCATCCAACCACTTGTGCAGGTGCTTGTTCTCCGGGAAGAGTTCCTTGATGGCTTTGTCCGTGACGGCGATGTCTTCCGGGTCCCCGGAGAGCGCGACCCAGCGGAACGGGCCCAGGCCCTCGCAGAACAACGGACGAATATACGCCGGGACGAAACCGGGGAACTCAAACGCCCGCTCGTACCCGCCCGTGCGTGCCTCGTCACGGATCGAGTTGCCGTAATCGAACACCTCAGCACCGGCGTCCTGGAACTCCACCATCGCCTGGACCTGCCGTGCCATCGACGCCTGGGCCTTCTTGGTGAACCCTTCCGGATCCGCCCCGGCCTCAACATGCCACTCCGCCACGGTAATACCCTCCGGAAGGTAGGACAGGGGATCATGGGCACTGGTCTGGTCCGTGACCACATCAAAGGTCACCTCCCCGGCCTTATGCCGGGCCAGCAGTTCCGGGAACACCTCGGCGGCGTTGCCCACATACCCCACCGACCAGCCGCGGCGCTCGTCCTTCGCGGCTTGGACCTTCTTGATCGCAGCATCCAGATCCGTTTCGACCTCGTCCAGGTACCGCTTCCCGGCCCGGCGACGCAGGCGGGACTCATCCACGTCCACGATCAGGCACGCGCCGTCGTTCAGGGTCACCGCGAGCGGCTGGGCGCCACCCATGCCACCACACCCACCCGTCAACGTCAGCGTCCCGGCCAACGGGCCCTCCGTGGAACCCTCAACTGCCGGGGCCGGGTGACGGCCCTCCGCGGCCAGCTTGTTCCCCACCGCGGCGAAGGTTTCATACGTGCCCTGCAGGATGCCCTGCGTGCCGATATAAATCCACGACCCGGCCGTCATCTGCCCATACATCATCAGGCCCTCGGCCTCGAGACGGCGGAACTCAGGCCACGTCGCCCAATCCCCCACCAGGTTCGAGTTCGCCAACAACACCCGCGGAGCCCACTCATGAGTACGGAACACACCCACCGGCTTGCCCGACTGCACCAGGAGCGTTTCGTCCTTCTCCATCGTCTCCAGGGTCCGGGTGATCGCATCGAACGCAGCCCACGAACGGACCGCGCGGCCCGTGCCGCCGTAAACCACCAGATCATCCGGACGCTCAGCAACCTCCGGATCCAGGTTATTCATCAACATGCGCAACGGCGCCTCGGTCTGCCACGACTTGGCAGTAAGCTCAGTACCCCGCGCGGCCTTAACCGGACGGGCACCAGTAGTGAAATCGGCGGGTGCCATGGTGACTCCTTCGTCTGTGGGAAGTATGTGGTGGAAAGATCTTCTGCTTCTACTAAAGCCCCTTTATCCTGCGGCCGGAACGGCTTTTTGAGTGGTGCTGTCCGGGATTACAGACCCGCCCAACCCCTCGCATTCGCCCGACAAAAAGAGCATGCTGGACCCATGGGAACGCACCGGGTAACCACGCTCGTCGCCGCGCCGCCCGAGCGCGTCTTCGCAGCATGGACGAATCTTGACCGGTTCCCGGAATGGATCGGCGGAGTAACCCGCGTGACAGACCGCGTGGGCTCCACCGACCAGGCTGGCAGCCGCTACACGGTCTGGTTCGGGCGGATGGCCAGCCCCACCGAAATCCTTGAGGTCGAGCGGCCTTGGCACATCCGCACCCGCTTCGGCAATGCCATCCTGAAGGGCGAGTCAGATGTGCGGTTTGCCAGCGAGGGACAGGGCACGCGCATCCACCAGGAGTTCGTGACCCGGGGGTTTATCGCCGGAATCTTCGGGCGGCTGTTCGCCATGGGCTCCTACCGCGGCAGCTTCCGGGGCGAGCTGGAGACTTTCCGAAAACTCGTCGAGCGCGATGCCTTGGGGCCGGGTTAGCCCGCGGGGCGGCCGTGGATCCGCACCGATAGTTCGTCTGCCGCTTTACGGATGCGGGCAGCCAGGACCGGCCATTGCTCAGCCGGCACTTTGTCCTCCAGGAACGTGACGGCGACTGCCGCCGTCGGCCATCCCACATGGTCCGTCACAGCGGCCGCGATGGAACCGAAACCCGGCGTGATTTCGCCGTTTTCCGTGGCGTAGCCGCGTTGCCGAACCTGATCCAGATGGGATGACAACGCGGAGTACTTCATGATGGGAAACTCGACTTCGTGCCGCGAGGTGAAGGCAGCGGCATTCGGATACAGCGCGCGAACTTGCGATTTTGGTAGCGCGGCAAGGATCGCGCGGCCCGAGGCAGTGAGGTGGCTAGGCAGGCGGACGCCGACGTCGGTCACCAGGCTCGGGCGGTTCTTGGCGCGTTCCTCCACGATGTAGAGAACGTCGCGCCCGTGGAGCACCGCCAAGTGCGCGCTCTCACCGATGACGTCAACCAGCGAGGCGAGCATCGGCCGCCCTAGCCGCGATAACGGCTCCTGCCGCGAGTACGCCGAGCTGAGCTCGAATGCGCTGATGCCAAGCCCGTAACGCTGTTCCTCGTGCAGGTGGAGGACAAAGCCGTTCGCCTCCATCACGCCGAGCAGGTGGTACACACTGGATCGCGGCAGGCCGAGCGCTGTTGCAATGTTCGACGCCGCCATGGGACCACGGCGCGAGGCCAACAGCTTGAGGATGCGCAGCGTATTTTCGGCAGCCGGGACTTTGGACGTGGCTTTGCCTGATGCGGTTGGCGTGCTTGTCATGGTTCCTCGCTGCTCGGATTTCGGGATCGTCGAACCGTTGCTGTCCGGTATCCCGTACTCTAGCGTGCACCCTTCGCAGGCCAATCACCAGCACGGACCGGTCAACAGCGTCCGGAATACCGGACACCCCCCGAACCATGCTCCCGGTGAGCGGCTGCCGTTGGCCCACTGTCTGCGATCAAAGACACCAAAGCCTCGTGAGTCCGATCACAAGGCGCCCAAAAGTGATCTGCTGGATAGCGATCCCCTCCCAAAGACGAGAAGGTTTTACTATGCAACAAACCAAGCTGGCTGCGGAGAGCTCTGTCCTCCAAGCCGCAGGTACGGCGCTCAGCCGAGGCCTCAACGTCCGTCACATACGCTTCATGGCGCTCGGCTCTGCGATCGGCACCGGCCTCTTCTACGGCTCCGCCTCCGCCATCCAGAAAGCCGGTCCTGCCGTCCTGCTGGCCTATATCATCGGCGGTGCGGCCGTGTTCATGGTGATGCGCGCCCTCGGTGAGATGGCCGTCCGACACCCTGTTTCCGGCTCGTTCGGCCAGTACGCAAGCAAGTATCTGGGGCCGTTCGCCGGGTTCGTGACCGGGTGGACGTACGTGTTCGAGATGGCGATCGTGGCCATAGCCGACGTCACCGCCTTCAGTATCTATATGGGCTTCTGGTTCCCACAGGTGGACAGATGGATCTGGGTGCTCGCGATCATCCTGTTTCTGGGCGCCATGAACCTGCTCAGCGTGAAAGTGTTTGGGGAACTCGAGTTCTGGTTCTCGCTCATCAAGGTGGTGGCGATCATCGCCATGATCGTGGGCGGCGCAGCGATCGTCGTGTTCGGCTTCCAAACGGGCGACGGCGGTGGCGTGGCACCGGGACTTGGGAACCTTGTGAATCACGGTGGTTTGTTCCCGAACGGTTTCGAGGGGCTCCTGGCCGCGTTCGCCGTCGTAATGTTTGCCTTTGGCGGGATCGAAACGATCGGTATCACGGCGGGCGAAGCCACAAACCCCAAGAAGGTCATCCCGCAGGCAGTCAATACTGTGCCCGTCCGCGTTTTGTTGTTCTACGTTCTGACCCTGGGCGTGCTGATGAGCATCTTCCCGTGGAACGAAATCGGAAGCAGCGGCAGTCCGTTCGTGCAGATCTTTGACGGCCTGGGCATTCCTGCCGCACCTCACATTCTCAACGCCGTGGTCATCACAGCCGCTCTCTCGGCGATCAACAGCGACATTTTCGGGGCCGGACGCATCCTCTTCGGCCTGGCCCAGCAGGGACACGCACCCAAGAGCTTCAGCAAGATCTCCCGACACGGCGTTCCATGGATGACCGTGGTGATGATGGGCGGCATCCTGCTGGTGGGCGTCGTGCTGAATGCGGTCATTCCGGAGGACGTGTTCGTGCTCATCGCCTCCATCGCCACCTTTGCCACCGTATGGGTCTGGGTGATGATCCTCGCTTCGCACGTCGCCATGAAACGGGAGATCAAGCGCAAGGGCCTGCCGGCGTCGGAATTCGGCTCTCCGCTGTGGCCGCTCGCATCCATCCTGACCATGGCGTTCATGGCCATGGTGATCGTGATCCTGGGCGTTTTCGAGGACACTCGGGTTGCGCTCTATGTTGGCGGCACCTGGCTGGTGCTCCTCTTCGTGGCCTACAAGCTGTGGGTTCGCGGTGGTGGGCTGCGCCGGGCAGAGCTGGTGGACGAGACAGCCTGATTTCCCCGCGCCGAAACTACAGTTAATGCCAATGTTCACGCCGAACATTGGCATTAACTGTCACCTCGCGGGGCGCGGGGCGCGGGCGCGGGGCGCGGGCGCGGGGCGCGGGGCGCGGGCGCGGGGCGCGGGGCGCGGGGCGGGGCGGAACTATCGCGCGGACCATCCCCCGTCCATGGTGTAGCTCGCGCCGGTGACCATGCCGGCGTCGTCGGAGGCCATCCACGCTGCCAGCGACGCGACTTCCTCCACCTCCACGAGCCGTTTCACAGCGGACTCCGTGAGCATCACCTTGGCCAGGACCTCGGCTTCGGGGATGCCGTGGAGCCGGGCCTGATCGGCGATCTGCTTCTCCACCAAGGGCGTCCGCACGTAACCGGGGTTGATGCAATTGGACGTGACGCCATGCTCTCCACCCTCTAAGGCGGTGACCTTACTCAGCCCTTCAAGCCCATGTTTGGCGGACACGTAAGCGCTTTTGTAGGCGGAGGCGCGCAAGCCGTGGACGGACGAGATGTTGATAATCCGGCCGAATCCGTTGGCGTACATGTGCGGGAGGGCGGCCCTGATGAGGAGGAACGGCGCCTCCAGCATCAGGGCAAGGATCCGCCGGAACTCCGCAGGTTCAAACTCCTCGATCGGGGCAACTTTCTGGATGCCGGCGTTGTTGACCAGGATGTCGCAGTCGAGGCTGAGGGCGGCCAGGGCGTCGACGTCCAGGAGATCCACCGTCCAGGCGGTGCCGCCCAACTCGTCGGCGAGGGCCGCAGCTCCGGAGGCATCGACGTCGGCCACTACTACTTTCGCCCCGCGGGCGGCGAGCGCACGCGCGCAGGCTGCCCCGATTCCGCTCGCCCCGCCGGTAACCAGTGCCTTGCGTCCGTTCAGGGAGTTATCCATGGAGCTAGCCTTTCGAAGTAGATGCAGTGGCCAGTCCGTGACGGATGGCGTCGGCCTGGTCCACTTCCTGCAAGGCGATGCCCTTGGTCTCCTTCAGCGAAACAACTGCGACGACGGTGACGGCGCAAGCAACCACGAGGTAGATCGCTGTGGGAACCCAGGAACCGGTGTCCTTGAGCCATTGTGTGGCCAGCAGCGGAGCGAGCGAGCCGGCGAAAATCGACGTGACCTGCGAGCCGAGCGAAACACCGGAGTAGCGCATCCGGGTGGGGAAGAGCTCGGACATGATGGCCGGCTGACCTGCGTACATGAACGCGTGCAAGCACAAGCCGATGGTCACGGCGAGAACGATGATCACGGCGTTCCTGGTGTCGAACATGGGGAAGGCGAAGAACGGCCAGGTTGCGCCGGTGATCGCGCCCACCAGATACACGGGCTTGCGTCCCCACGAGTCCACCAGGCGCCCGACCTGCGGGATGACCAGGAAGTGGATGACGTGGGCTATCAGGAGTGCCAGGAGGAGCGATGAGGTGTCGTACTTGTGGACGCTCTTGAGGTACACGATCGCGAAGCTCACCACGAGGTAATACATGATGTTCTCTGCGAAGCGGAGGCCCATGGCCTGGAGGATGCCCTTGGGGTACTTGCGGATGACTTCGCCGACGCCGTAGCTGATGGCTTTGGACTCTTCCACCTGTGCCTTGGCTTCGAGGAAGATGGGGGCTTCGGTGACGTGGGTGCGGATGTAGTAGCCGACGAACACGATCACTGCGGACAGCCAGAACGCTACGCGCCAGCCCCAACCGAGGAAGGCTTCGCTGCTGAGCACTGTGGACATGGTGAACAGGACGGCTGTGGCCAGGAGGTTACCTACCGGCACTGCTGCTTGCGGCCACGAGGACCAGAACCCGCGGGATTTGTTGGGGCTGTGCTCAGCCACCAGCAGCACAGCACCTCCCCATTCGCCGCCGAGCGCGAAGCCTTGGATGAAACGGAGCGCCACCAGCATGGCCGGTGCCCAGTAGCCGATCTCCACGAAGCCCGGGAGGCAGCCCATCAGGAAGGTGGAAACGCCCACGATCACGATGGTCAGCTGCAGGGTGGGCTTGCGTCCCAGCTTGTCGCCGATCTGGCCGAACACGATGCCGCCGAGCGGACGGGCCACGAAGCCAACCGCGTAGGTAATGAACGCCTGGATGATGCCGTCCAGTTCGTTGCCTGTGCTCGGGAAGAAGTACTTGCCGAAAACCAATGTGGCGGCCGTGGCGTACAGGAAGAACTCGTACCACTCCACCACGGTGCCCACCATCGACGCCGCGACGATCTTCTTGAGTCCGGAACCTTCGCCGGCGCCTTTCCCTGCTTTTGATGCGGAGCGCTGCTCTACGCTCATATCCATCTCCTCAGTGTCCTCTTTGACCCTTGTGAACGTGATGTGATCCACAACGCGAAATGCTCCACTGAGTATTGCTGCAGATTCTCCCGCGCTCAATGACCAAAGTGGCACCCTATGTGTGCAGAATTGCAGATATGAATCCCAACCCGGATGACCTCCTCATCTTCCTGGCCGTCTCACGTTCAGGAAAATTCACGACGGCGGCCCAAGCCTTGGGGCTCAACCACACCACCGTTTCGCGCAGGATAGCGGCGTTGGAGAAGGCGCTGGGCGGCAGGGTCCTCGCGCGTGCGGCCGGTGGTTGGGAAGTGACAGAGCTGGGTGCCGAAGCCGTACTTGTCGCTGAGCGGATTGAAGCTGCGGTGAGCGCGCTGGGACCAAGCGACCGCGCCCCCGACCCCATCACCGGCGTCGTACGCATGACCGCGACTGATGGCTTCAGCGCCTATATCGCCGCACCAGCAGTGGCCCGCTTGCGACGCGAACATCCCGGACTCAGCGTTGAGATCGTGACCGTGACGCGAAGGGCGTTGCAACAGCGCTCGGGGCTGGACATCGAAGTGGTGGTGGGGACGCCGCAGGTTCACCGGGCCGAGGCGATCCAACTAGGCGAGTATCGGCTGGGCATGTATGCCTCGCGCGCTTACCTGACGGACAACGGAACGCCTTCCAGCATTGAGGAACTCACGCAGCACCAGCTGGTCTATTTTGTTGACTCCATGCTGCAAGTGGATGACCTGGACGCTCCCCGCAGGCTTGTCCCGACCATGCGTGATGGCCTAAGTTCCACCAACGTTTTCGTGCATGTGGAAGCTACCCGGGCCGGCGCCGGCGTGGGCTTCCTCCCCTGCTTCATGGCCGACCGGCACGCTGACCTGGTGCGCCTCCTACCTTTCGACTTCGCCGAGCTGCTCCCCTATTGGATGGTCCTCCGCCCGGACTCGATGCGCCGCCCTGCGGTAGCCGCCGTCGTGCAGGCTTTGCGGGAGGAGACGGAGCAGCGGCGGGAGGAGCTGCTCGGCGCTGAGTAGCGCGCCGAGGTGGCAGACCGCGCCGAGGTGGCACTTAATGCCGATGTTTGCCGGAAACATGGACATCAACTGCCATCTCGGCGGGAGGTGGGCGGGTAATGTGGCCATCTTGAAGTAAGGCAAGCCTTACTATGGTAAGCATGCCCTCCAGTTCGGCCTCCCGGCTCTTCAGCTTCACCTTGTTCGCCAACGGCCGCTGGAAGCTGCTGTTGGCGGGCTGCGCCGGACTCTCCCTGCATCAGGTCAGCGAGGCTTTGGTGCCAGCTACCATCGGAGCCGCGGTGGACAACGCCATTGAACCGAACGACGCCGGCGCCCTCCTGGGGTGGCTCGGCGCCTTGGCTATGGTGTTCGTCGTGCTGGCTCTCTCGTGGCGCTTCGGCACCCTGGCCACGGAGCGCTCCTTTAACTACGGCTCGCATGATCTCCGCCAACTGGTGGTGGAGCGGACACTTCATCCCCGCGGCATGGCCGCCCGACGGGCACCGGGCGAAATCGTAGCCATCGCTTCTTCCGACGCCGACAGGGTTGCCGGGCTGTCCTGGCTGATCAGCGGTGGTCTTGCTGCGGCCGCCGGTGTGATCACATCCGCCGTCACCCTCCTGCTCATCTCAGTACCTCTGGGGCTTGCCGTTCTCCTGGCAACACCGGTGATGCTGCTGGTGATGCACCGGCTCACCAAACCGCTCGAAAACCGCAGCGACGTGGAGCAGTCCACAGCAGCTCGCGCGGGCGCCTTGGCCACGGATTTCATAACCGGCTCCCGCCCGTTGAAAGGGCTAGGCGCAGAGGACGCTGCCATCGCGCGCTATCGCGCCGAAAGCCGGGCGTCGCTGACTTCCGCCCTGAAGGCCATCCGCGCCAAGTCCGCTTACACGGGCGCGAGCACCGCACTGTCCGCAGCGTTCCTGGCCGGTATCGCCTTCTTTGCAGCGTGGTTTGCACTCCAAGGCAGCATCACGGTGGGGCAGTTGGTGGCCGTTGTTGGAGTGGCGCAGTTTGTTCAGGGACCCATGACCGGGCTCGGTTTCGTGAGCGTCGAACTCGCCCGCAAACGCGCCTCCGCCGCACGCATAGCAGTGTTGCTGGAAGAACCCGAGGCGGTGCCCGCACCCGAAGCAGCGGAACGTTCGACGACGGCAATCGGCTCAGTCTCGCCGGCAAACCCACCGGGCGGACCAGCTCCGCTGCTGGAGCTCCAGCCAAGCGCTACGCACATTACTTTCCCGCCCTTCACGGCGTCCGCCGGCGAAATCGTGGGTGTCGTCCTTCCGGACAGCACACAAGCGCGGCAGTTGGTAGACACGTTGGGCTTTCGCACCCCAGCACCCCGCGGCGTAGTGTCCATCGACGGCCACGACGCCGCAGACCTCGACCCCCACCACGCCCGTTCAAGGGTCTTCGCAGACAACCACGACGGGGTCCTGTTTAGCGGCAGTATCCGCGACAACGTGGCAGTAGCCAACGCCGAACTGACGGAACGCGCCATGGCGGCTGCCGCCGTCGAGGATTTCGTGTCACAACTGCCGGAAGGCACCGAGACCGTCCTGACCGGGCATGGCCAGAGCCTGTCCGGTGGGCAGCGCCAGCGGCTGGTTCTTGGCCGCTCGCTGCACCAGCAACAGCCGGTGCTGGTGCTGCATGACCCCACAACCGCCGTCGACACTGCCACCGAAGCCGTCATCGCGGACGGTCTGCGGAACTTCCCGGACAAAGCATTGGTGCTGATCACCACAAGCCCCACCCTGCTGGCCATCTGCGATCGGGTGGTGGTAGGCGGAGCCGGTGGGACACCGGAGACCGGGACGCACCGGGAACTTCTCGCCAAGTCGGCTGGTTACCGGGAAGTGGTGGGCTCGTGAACTCGGAAATCCTGCCTATAGCCACCCCTCGCGAGACCCGGAAAGCAATGTGGCTCCTGTTGGCGCAACGCCCCGGTAGGCTCACCCTCACCATCTTCGTGTTGCTGGCGGCATCCTGCTGCGGCTTGGCAGCCCCGGCACTTCTGGGCGTCATGGTCAACATTGCAGCATCCGGAGGGGACGTCCTGTCCCTGCTGTGGCTGGCCATCGGCTTGCTGGTGGCCGGTGGCCTGGGCGCACTGCTGGGCATCGCGGGCCAGAACCTGTTGGCCCGTATCTGCGAGGAAGCGCTCGCCGGGCTGCGCGAGGAAGTGTTCGCGGCAGCCGTTCGGAAGCCGCTGGCACAACTGGAAAAGGCGGGCATCGGCGACGTCGTGGCCCGGGTGTCCGGCGATGTAGAGGCTGTCAGCGAGGCCATTTCCGGGGTGCTGCCCGCGTTCACCAGCGCAGCTTTCACCATTGGGGTGACCCTGCTGGGCTTGGGCGTCATCGACTGGCGCTTCGCGGTGGCCGTGCTCATCGCAGCACCCCTGCAGATCTTCACCCTTCGCTGGTTCCTCAAGCGAACAGCACCCATTTACCGGACGGTCAGGATCACAGAGGCCAGCCGAACCGAGCAGATCATCGAGACCGTCCATGGCTCCCCGTCTGTTGTGGCCTTGGGCCTCGGGTCACGCCATGCGGATCTTGTGGCAGCCGCCTCGCACGAGAACATCGGCCATTCGCTGCGCGGGGTTGGTTACCTGACCCGTTTTTACAACCGCCTCAACCTTGCGGAATTGATCGGACTTTCCGCGGTTCTACTAGTGGGATTCTGGCTCCACGCCGAAGGCGCCGTCACCATCGGCGCGGCGACGGCGGCCGCACTTTACTTCTACCGGCTGTTCGATCCGATCGGGCTGGTTCTGGGGCAGTTCGATGAGCTTCAGAAAGCCGCAGCCGGATTGGGGCGCATGTTCGGCCTGACGATGTCCGCGGGGCAAACCACTGCCCCGGTATCGCCAGCTGCCTCTGATGCCGGCATCGTCCTGGACGATGTCACCTTTGCTTACCCGGGCCAGCGGCCGGCCCTCAAAGGAGTTTCCCTCACGATTGCCTCGGGCGAGCGGGTGGCGATTGTCGGCACTTCCGGTGCGGGCAAGACCACATTGGCCAAAATCATCATGGGTTTGGAGCACCCCGGCAGCGGGACAGCCTGGGTGGGCGGACTGGACTCAGCCGCCGCTGCCCCGACGGACCTGCATCAGCGCATTGCCATGGTCAGCCAGGAGGTGCACGTCTTCTCCGGAACGCTGGCCGAGGACCTCAAGCTTGCCAAACCGGACGCTTCCCCCGCGGAACTCACACGCGCCCTGCAGGCTGTCGGGGCTGCTTGGGTTGAAACGCTCGACGACGGCTTGGAGACTTCCGTAGGCGCAGGCGGGCATCAGCTCACACCTGAGCAGGCGCAACAGCTGGCCTTGGCTCGGCTGATGCTCAAGGACCCGCCCATTGCAGTGCTCGACGAAGCCACGGCCGAAGCGGGAACCGGGTCTGCCACCATGCTCGATCAGGCTGCCGAAGCCGCGTTGGCGGGCCGGACGTCCGTGGTGATCGCGCACCGATTGTCCCAGGCAGCGTCGGCGGACACCGTGGTGGTCATGGAGCAGGGGCGGATTGTCGAGTCGGGTTCGCACCAGGAACTGCTGTCCGGCGGCGGCCGCTACGCACACCTGTGGGAAGCCTGGAACAGTTCACTCAGCCGGAACTGAGGCTTCAACCAATGGCTCGGCCGCCGGGTCGTGCCGCACCGGGATTCCCCTGGCGAATGCGCGCACTTTTGCGTCATCCCAAATGTGCGCGGGGACGCCTCCGCCCAGGAGCTTGCGGGCCAACGTGGGGTCATCGCCGAACGGCGCATGGCTGCCCGCCATGATCATGTTGCCGTAGCGGCGCCCCTTCAGCATGGCCGGATCGGCAATGATCATGGTGTGCTCGAAAGTGTCCGCGATGGTGGCAGCGTCAGCCCGGGCGTTCTTGAGGTCCGGGGCATCGCCCGAGTTCACCACATACAGTCCGTCGGGTGCGAGAACCGAGTCCGCGTGCGCTGTGAACTCCCGGGTGGTCAGGGCGCGGGGCGTGAAAGCTCCGGCGAAGACGTCGCGAATGATGAGATCCCGACTGTCCGGAGTAAGGGATTCAGTGACTTGCCGGGCTTCACCCACGCGGATCCGGAGGAAGGGCGCCTTGGGTAGATCGAACCAGCCGCGCACGTAGTCAGCCAGTTTGCCGTCGAGCTCAACAAGTACCTGCCGCGCTTCAGGGTAGGCCGCGTGGAAGTAGCGTGCCATGGAGCAAGCTCCCCCACCTAGATGAAGGCCACGTAGCTTGGGCTTCTGCTCGCGCGGCCAGCGCGATTCAACCAGGGCAGCGATCCAGCGCATGTACTCAAAGTCCAGGAACAGGGGGTCAGCCAGGTCAATGTGCGAGCTCATGACGCCGTTGATTCTGAGAAGCCAGCCATTGGAGTTGTCCTGGTCCTGCAGCAGCTCGCAGTCGCCGGTATCGATGTAGTAGACCCCCGCGACCGGACCGTCAGGACGGGTGCCGGAAGGCACTTCGACGACTCCCGTCGTCGACCTCTGGGACCTGTTTGCCTTGCCGCGTTTCGCCACTACTTCAGCCCTGCATGAGTCATGCTCCAAGCCTAGTGGAGCGCCACATTACTCCGAACGTCCACATTGAAAGTAAGGCTACTTACCGTTTTGCCTTCAGGAGCCATATGATCTCTACATGGAACTCGGAGCATCGGTGTGGGCGGAGGTTTTGACGGTCGCAGTCGCATGGCTGACGGTGGTCTGCCTGATACTCGCTCGCGTCCCTAAGCCACCGAGCCTCCTCGATTCACCACTGGAGGGTTCACCGCGGGATATGGATCACCCTGAAGATCCAGAGCCCCGCTAGAGCCTGGTAATCCGTGCCACCGTCCGCAAATGTCAGGTTCTACGGACGGAAGTGGGTTCGTAAACTATCACCGAGCCCTCCATGGGCGCCCGGCAGGTGAGTTGACGTAATGGCGTGCGGCGGGCGTGCAATTCTACATCGATATGCGCCGGTTGGGGCGGCTTGCCAGTGATGTGGATGCGCCAGTGGTCGCCCTCGCGCAGCGTCTCCGTGACCAGATAATCATGCCGCCCGGCAGGGCCGAAACGTTCAATCACGGCCGCGACGGCAGCCTGCTGCGGCGGGAGGAGGTCCGTGTAACCGCGCAAGTGCTCTGCTCCGATGCGGTCGGCGAGGTGACCCTCAACAGTGGCGACGGAGCTACCGGCGTCGAGCCCTCCGTAGTACACACCGTCGGGGACGATGACCGCGTTGGCCGCGAACCTGTCACCGCCAATGTGGGAGCACTCCCACACCAATTCCGGCCATCGCTCACTGAGCGCACGCCCCACAGGCCGGCCCCGCACTGCGCAGCAGGCGTCATGCTGCCCATGAGCGCAGACCAGGATGACCGGCGGAAGGCCGGGATCCCCGGGAGATGCCAGAGCTGAAACGATCCCTGCAAGGTCCTCGTCGCGGTTCCATGTTCCCCATAGCTGTTGATAGGCGCCGGAGCTTTGATGGCGGAGTACGGCCCAGCTGCCCGGACCGTGGCGCTGACGAGCACCGAGCCGCCGGGGGCCGGGACGCCGCACAAGGAGGATCCGTGCATTCGCAGTCCGCGCGGCGGAGCTGACCAGGACCTTGGTCCCGGCGTCAAGATCAAGGCCCTCGAAACCGTTGGGCGGCCAGGCGCCCGGATACTCTACGAGAACCCAGACCAGGCCCGGTGACGCCGTGCCTGCCATCGAGTCGCCACGCAGCCGGGCACGTTCCGCGCAGAAGAAACGGCCCGTTGCGGCAGCTGGGGATGTCACGGTTCGGGGTCGCAGTTCGCGTTAGGGTCGCAGTTCACGCCGAGATCACTGTTCACGCCGACATCACTGTTCAATGGGGACGAGAACTCCTGCGCGTAACAGCCTCTCCACAAGTTCAACGCCGAGATCAGCCGCGCGGTGAGCCTCGCCGTCCAGCAGGCGCCGCACGGACGGCAGATCCACCTCCGGGAAGTCGAGCCAGCCGACGCGGGTAGTCAAACGTGAGCCCTCAAACCGGGCTTCAAGTGCTTCCCGAAGCCGCACCAGCGTCTCCGGGCCGAGGCCCTCGACGGCCGCAAGCTGGGCCACCGGGCCAAGCGGGGCCGGGCGTCCCTGACCTCGCCGTGCACGCTGGAAAAGGGAAGTGGTATCAGCCTCCAGGACAGCGGCGGCGAGACGTTCGCGAATCGCGGCGATCTCCCCTTCAGGACCATCCACGCCCATTGGCAAGGACCGTCGCATCCCGGGATCGTCGCATAGGGCCGCAAGAGCGGCCTGCGCCAGGTGTTCGGCCAGCGCATGGCGGGTCCAGCTGTGTATCCCCAGGGTGAGATGGATCGAGACCTTCCCCTGCGCCTGTGCGGCGTGCAGCCAACCGCGCGGCAGGTAGAGGACGTCGCCGGGCTCCAAGACGGTGTCAATATAAGGCTCACCTTGAGCGGCTTCTTCGACGGCGGAGCGGCGATCCGTCCACGGCTGGCTACGCAGTGGGTCCACGTGGACCGGCTCATGGATGATCCAACGCTTGGTCCCCTCGATCTGCAGGACGAAGACGTCGTGGACATCGTAGTGATCGTCGAAACCACGGTTCTGAGGCGGGGTGACGTATGCGTTGGCCTGCACAGGATGTCCGAGCTCGGTGCTTAGCTTTGTGCTGAAGCTCGACACAGGCTCCCACGTGCGATGCAGCGCCTGCAGCACGAGGGTGGCTCCGTCGCCGAACTTGCGCCAAAGCGCTGTGTCGTCCAGCTGGTCGGAGATGGTGGCACCAACGCCTGCCGGAGAAGTGTAGGAGGACTCGGGAAGAGTGGAGCCACCCTTGGCGACGCGCAGGAAGGGTGTCCGCAGACCCCGGCGCGAAATCAGCTCGTCAACCGCGTTGGCCGAGAACAAATCGGAGAAATCGCTGGCACCACGCGTGAGTAACGCGGTGCGCCCCCAGACCTCGCTGGCGAACCTCTCCTGACCGATGTCGATCAGGCGTCTTTCCAAGACCCCGGCCTCCTTCACAGCGCCGGGGTCTTGGAAATCAGTACTGGTAGAGCTCAAACTTAGCTGCCTTGTTGTCCGGCGCCGCCATCAGCGCCGCCGTCAGCACCGCCGTCGTGGGTACCTGGGACGCCGCCCGCTCCACCGTCCGCCGGGCCTTCGGCACCACCATCAGCGCCGCCATCGGCACCACCGTCAGCACCGCCGTCGTGCGTTCCCGGGACTCCAGCGGCGCCACCGTCCGCCGGGCCTTCGGCACCACCATCAGCGCCGCCATCGGCACCACCGTCAGCACCGCCGTCGTGCGTTCCCGGGACACCGGCCGCGCCGCCGTCTGCCGGGCCTTCCTGCTCGCTTGGATCCTGCTCTGGAATGGTCATGCTTCCTCCCGAGAATCGAATGGCGTACACAGGCTCCGGTTATCGACGCCTGATTCCAACCGGACGGGTCGTCACCGACACCGCCCGTGATCACCATATCGACATGAGTCAGCTGTGGGAACAGCTCGCGAGCGCTGGGATTCCGCTACGTCCCGGCTGCGGGGCGCACCATCCGGTGTTCGGGCAACGAGTACCAGGATGGGTCGCAGAGCTGACGTTTGCCGTCCGGCACAAAACCGTTGCGACGATAGAAAGCCTGGGCCCGGGGATTGTCGTCCAGCACCCACAAGTACGCCGGTCCATCGCCGATCAGCGCCTCCACCAACGCCTGCCCAACACCCCGGCCATGGATGCGTTCCAAGGTGTAGAGCATGTAGAGCTCCCGATCGTAGGGAGCGTCCTCGTCCTGTCCGGGACCAGCTGCGCCGAGGCCAACCAGTTGGCCATCGGGATCGTGGGCCAGCATCCGGATGTGGCCTGCAGCGATGAAGGCCCGGTACCGTTCGATCCGGTCGGGCAACGCCGCTTCCTGTTTCTCGAAGAACTCCGGAGGCAGCAAATGCGCGTAGCTCTCCCTCCACGACTGAACATGCATGAGCGCCATGGCCTCGGCGTCATCCACCGTTGCCGGCCGAATCGTGAAATCCACTTAACGCACCCGCGCTATCGCAAAACCGTCCCAACCCTTGCTGCCCACAGTTTGGATGGCGGTGGCATCGAGTCGCGGATCCTGACCCATTCTTTCCAGCATGGCCACAATGCCTGGTGCGTTGACCTCGTCCCGCTCGGGCGCCAGGATGGCCCCATCCCAAATCACGTTGTCCACCACGATCACCGTTCCCGGATGACCTAGACGGATGGCCCAGTCGAGATAGTTGGCGTCATTTTCCTTGTCGGCGTCGATGAACACGAAGTCGAACGATTCCTGGCCGGCCAAGGTTGGCAGGGTGTCCAACGCAGCACCAACGCGAATGTCCACCTTGTGCCCCACTCCGGCAGCATCCAAATTGGCGCGCGCCACGTCGGCGTGCTTTTGGAGGAATTCGCACGTGACTATCCTGCCGTCGTCGGGCAGTCCCTGGGCCATCCACATGCTGCTGAACCCCGCAAGGGTCCCAATTTCGAGGACCCGCCTGGCCCCCGACATTTGAACCAGCATGCGCAGCAGCTTGCCGGCGTTGGGTGCCACTTCAATGGCAGGCATTCCTGCCTCAGCGGCAGAAGTCACGGCGCGCTTATGGACCGGATCAGGACGCACGACGACGTCAGTCAGGTAATGCTCGACGTCAACCCAACCAGGCTCGGTTCCGTGTTCAATCATGGCCCCCAGTCTGGCACTCACCGCAGCTCGGGGAAAGGATCTAGTCCGTGGCGGAAATGGCTTCTTCCAAGCGCTCCACCTTGCCGGTCAGCTCTCCGCTGAATCCGGGACGGATGTCAGCCTTGATCACCAGCGAGACGCGGCTGCCGTAACGGCCAACAGCCTCAGTGGCGCGCTTGACGACGTCGAAGACCTCATCCCACTCGCCCTCGATAGTGGTGAACATTGAATCCGTCTGGTTGGGCAAACCCGACTCGCGGACGATCTTGACCGCCGCAGCGACGGCGTCGTGCACGGAGGCGTCGGGGGTGGGTCCGCCGTTGGCGGCGGAAGCAGGCTGGCCCGAAGGGGCGACTGAAAATGCAAGCAACATGAAATCCAGTGTTTCACGTGCCGGTTTGTCACAAAACAACCTACTCCCGCGTAACAAGGGGCCGGGAGGCCTCCATTGCTACCCTGACAAGCATGGAACAGCCCTCTGAACGCAAGCCCCTCAGGGCAGACGCCGCACGTAATGTGGACAAAATCATCACCGCCGCCAGGCAGTGCTTCCGGGAACACGGCCCCGACGTACCCCTTCAGACCATCGCCGCCACCGCTGGAGTTGGCCCCGCAACGCTGTTCCGCAACTTCTCGGACAAAGAACAGTTGGTGCTTGCGGCACTGTCGCGCCAGCTACGCCTCCATGTTGACCCGGTTGCCGCCGCCGCGGCTGACGGCATGGACGCCGCCGAAGGTCTCATCAACGTCATCGACGCCGTGATGAAGGTCGCCAGCGATGACGCGAACCTCCTCGACGCGGTCGCAGGCCGACGCGGCCTCCTCATGGGCATCACGGGCGGCCTCATCGGATCCATGGAGTTCCTGCTCAAGCGAGGGCAAAGCCAAGGCACCCTGCGCCGCGATATCACCATCGAGGACATGGTCAGGCTGCTGGCGATGCTGATCGGCGCAGTGGACACCATGGAACCTGGATCCGAAGCCTGGAAGCGTCCCGTGGCATTGATTGAGGATGCCATCCGGACCGAACGCCCCTCGCGGCCGCTCCCCGATCAGTCGGGCATCCCGGGCGTGACGTTCACCGAGGCCGTCTAGCCCCAACCCAGCAGCCGCAGCAATGCTGCGGCTGCTGCGCCTGAAATCACTACGACGAGGAACGGCGCGCGGAGCCAAAGCGCGACGGCGGCGGCAACCAAGGCGCCGATGCGCGCATCGAGGACCAGGCCTTGCCCTGAAGCCACAGCATTAACAACCGTCAAGGATGCCAGCAGCCCAATGGTCATGGTGCCGGCGATGTGCATGATGCGCGGGTTTTCCAGCAGTTTGGCCGGGACGAAGTAGCCCACCAGCTTGGTCAAATACGCCAGCGCACAGGCAATGAGGATCCAAAGCCAGAGGTTCATTTCTTGCCTCCGCGTTCACGCTGGTGCTTCTCGGCATACGGATCCACGTCCGGTTCCAGTCCTTCATCCATGCGTGCGTGGCTGAACCAACCGATGACGCCCGCCACTACTGCCGCCACGAGGATGGGGACTCCGGAGGGAACGAACGGCACGGCCAGGATGGTGGCCAGCGCACAGGCTGCGGCGATTGCCCAGGGTTCCCGGCCTTTCAGCCTCGGCCACAGCAGCGCCAGGAACGCCGCAACTGCAGCACCATCCAGGCCCCACTGTTTGGGATCACCCATGGCGTCACCAGCCAACGCACCAATGGCGGTGAAGATATTCCATAAGATGAATATTCCTATGCCGGCTGTCCAGAACCCGCGGCGTTGCTCGTCTGGTTCAGACTGGCCGGACGCCGTCGCCGTTGATTCATCGATGGTTACATGCGCGGAAGCGTAACGTTTCCACCCACCGGGGCGAAGCATGGCGTTGATCTGCATGCCGTAAATGCCGTTGCGCAAACCCAGCAACGCACTGGCCGTCATGGCTGCGACCCCCGAGCCGCCGCCGGCAACGACACCGATGAAGGCAAACTGCGAACCTCCGCTGAACAGCAGCAAGCTCAGCACCATCGTCTGCCAGAAATCGAACCCTGACGCCACAGCCAAAGCACCGAATGACACGCCATACAGTCCGGTGGCAATACTGAGGGACAGTGCGACCTTGAATGCCGGCGACTCCCTAAGTTTTATAGGGGCAGTACCGGCGCTCATTTCCGCAGGCTCCAGGACCACAGGATGAGCGGAATCTGCAGGGGCAGCCGAACCGTGTGGATGCGGCGTTCGGCGGCCGTACCGTTGGGGCCATACGCGCGTCGGAGCGCATCTATATGCCCTGCAAGGAATGCAGTGAACATCGCTGTGGTGGCGTTCGCGGCAATCTTGCGGGTAGCAGGGAGCAAGAGTCCGACGGCGGCGGTCACCTCAAGTAGGCCGGACGACGCAATCCATTCCTCGCGGGACATAACTGCCAAGGGGCCGTTTGGACGGCTTCCCGGCTCATCCTTGCGGCACAGGTAATCCGGAACCACCGGGTAAAAGAACTTGGGAGTACGGAAGTGCTTGGCGGCGCTGGCCAGGAGCAGTGTGCTCAAAGCTAATGCTGAGGCGGTTCGGGTTGCTTGTGCTGACCAGCGAAAAGACATGAGACCACTCAATCACAAGCGCGGTGACCCCCAAAGCGAGACCCAACTATGTAGCAGCAGAGCGCGTTTTGACGGCTCAAAACGCGCTTTGCTGCGACTCAGTTGGGTACCATCAGCTGCGCGAGCACCTGGGCTGGCCTGTTGGTGGTGATTTCGTGGATGCCGAGTCCTTGGCACAGGGCGACGTCCTTCTCCGAGTCAACGGTCCACACCCGGAAGATGCGGCCTGACTCCAACCAGCGCTGAACGTTCCGCGCATGCTCCCTCACGTAATCGATGCCCGGGCCGGCGATAGCTACTTCGCCTGCATCCAGGACGCGTTCGGCCTCGAGCTGAGTTGCCCGCATAACGTTCGCTACTGCGCCGCCAGTAAGGAACCCGAGGCCGAGCTCCTGTCGGATCTCTTTCACGGTGAAATCGTCCACCAATTGGCAGATGTACTCCTTGGGAACGGTCTGCAGCAAACGCTGAACGGAGTCGGTGTCAAAGCTCATGAAGGAGACCCGAATGTTCTCCAGCCGGGATTCCTCAGGTGTCCAACCCTCCTCCTTCAGCAGGGCAAGAACACGATCCTCCAGTTTCAGTCCGTACGGGCTGGGGTGCTTGAGCTCAATGGCCAAACCAATGTCGCGCCCGGCTGCACGGAGGATATCCAGCAACTCCGGCAGGGTAAGGAACTGGTCAGCTACTCCCCCGTAAGCATCCGGTATGCGGGCACCCTTCCACGACGAGAAGTCCAAAGCCCGGAGCTCCTCGAGGGTGTGCTCACCAACCGGGCCCGTGCCCGTGGAGGTCCGGTCCAGGTTCGCGTCGTGCAGCAGCACCACATGCTGGTCCCGCGTCAGGTGGACATCGCATTCAACACCGTCGGCGCCATCGGCGAGGGCCTTCAGATAGGCAGCACGGGTGTGCTCGGCGAAGGCGGCACTGGCGCCGCGGTGGGCGTAGACCTTGGGCCGGCTCGGGGTGAAGTCGTCGCTAGTCATGCAGACACGTTAGCCCACCCTGCCGGACGCTCGGGGGCTACGCTGGGCTAATGCAGGTGAACTCTGAACAAATCCCAACCGAAGACGTCACCAACCCCGCTCCCACCGCCGGCGCCGCACCCGCACGAGGCGCATCCGCCGTCGTCGCTCCCTCCGCGGGAGATATGGAAAAAGCGGCCGCGTTGCTCCGGATGAAACGTTTGGCAGTGGCGCTGCTGATCGCGATGGCAGTGATCTTTACCGTGGCGTTCGCGTTCCAGAAGCAGTACCCGTGGCTCGAATACGTCCGGGCGGCAGCCGAAGGCGGCATGGTGGGTGCGCTGGCAGACTGGTTCGCTGTCACTGCGCTGTTCAAGTACCCCATGGGCCTGAAGATCCCGCACACGGCCATCATTCCGCGTCGCAAGGACCAGATCGGGCAATCACTCAGCGACTTCGTCGAGAGCAACTTCCTGTCCCAAGAGGTTGTCCACGACAAGCTGGCAAGCATTGATATTGCCCGCAAGGCCGGGCGCTGGTTATCCGGGCCAGGAGGTGCCGAGCGCGTGGCCAAGGAAGGCGGGGCCGTGATTAGAGGCGCCTTCACAGTACTGAACGACGACGACGTCCAGGCAGTAATCGAGGGCATGGTCCGCAAGCACCTCCTCACGCCGCCCTGGGGGCCACCGGTGGGCAGGATGGCCGAACGGATCTTCGCCGACGGCCACCACCACACCTTGGTTGACCTCTTGGTTGACCGGGCAGCCGACTGGGTGGACGCCAACCATACAACGGTGAACAGGCTCGTTTCGGATCGCTCGCCTCTGTGGGTGCCGACATTCGTTGATGGCCTGGTGGGTGACCGCGTCTACGTGGAACTGTCCAAGTTTGTCCGCGCAGTACAGGCGGACCAGAACCACCAGGTGCGGCAGTCGATCGACGCCTACCTGACTGATCTGGCCCAGGACTTGCAGCACGACCCCGCGATGATCGAGCGCGCGGAATCCATCAAGGCCCAGATCCTCGGTGATCCCGAGGTCCGCGAACTGGCGTCACGCACGTGGGGAACGGTGAAGACTGCGCTGCTGAACGCCGTCGACGATCCCGACAGCGAACTGAGCCAGCGTTTCAAGAGCGCCGTCCGGGACTTCGGCACTCGCCTGGTCAACGACGAAGAACTGGCCGGCAAGGTCAACACCTGGATCGGTGATGCTGCAGGCTATCTGGTGAATACGTACCGTTCTGACATCGCCGGGGTCATCTCAGACACCGTAGCCCGCTGGGATGCCGAGGAAACGTCCCAGAAGATTGAGCTCCAGGTGGGCAAAGACCTCCAGTACATCCGCATCAACGGAACAGTGGTGGGTGCATTGGCCGGATTGGCGATTTTCACAGTGGCGCATCTGCTGTTTGGGTAATCGGCAGCACTGGAGCTATCCGATGGGCCTTGGTAGCTTCAACGCATGCCTATCAAACTTGAGAACGTCGGTATAGCTGTTCGCGATCTTGAGGAAGCAATCGCCTTCTTCACGGATCTCGGCCTCACGGTTCTGGGCAGGGACACGGTCAGTGGCGAGTGGGCCGACACTGCCGTTGGGCTGGATGGCAACCATGCCAAGATTGCGGTGCTCCAAACCCCGGACGGCAACGGTCAACTTGAGCTCTTCGAATATCTCCACCCTGACGCAATCGAGACGAACCCAACGCTTCCCAACGAGATCGGAATGCACCGTGTCGCCTTCTCAGTTGACGACATCGACCATGCCCTTGAGATCGCTGCAAAGCACGGATGCCATCCACTGCGTGGGGTGGCGAACTATCAGGACGTTTACAAGCTGACGTATCTTCGCGGCCCCAGCGGCATCCTGGTCATGC
The DNA here is from genome assembly GCF_059759005.1 of Paenarthrobacter sp. GQ52. Lineage (NCBI taxonomy): Bacteria > Bacillati > Actinomycetota > Actinomycetes > Micrococcales > Micrococcaceae > Paenarthrobacter > Paenarthrobacter sp. GQ52. The sequence continues at coordinate 170,839 of NZ_JCAXEJ010000004.1, read as the reverse complement.
TGGCGCAAGAGCTCTAGGGAAGGCAGGGCCATGCTGAAGCAAGTTGCTGAAGGCGTTCTGGTGCACGAGAGCGAATTCATCCAGAGCAACTGCACGGTGGTGCAGGGGCGGGACGGTGTGTTGCTGATCGACCCCGGTATCACCGTCAATGAGATGGCGGGTATCGCCAGCGACCTTCGCGACGTGGGCCAACCCGTCGTCGCAGGTTTCTCCACGCATCCTGATTGGGACCATGTGCTGTGGCACCCGGACTTCGGCGATGCGCCACGTTACGGCACAGCCCGTTGCGCGGCTTCCATCCGGGACGTCCTGTCCCAGGCGGACTGGAGGGACCAAGTGGCTGAGGGTTTGCCGCCGGAGCACGCCGGGGAGATCCCCATGGATCTGCTCGGACTCATCACCGGCCTACCCGCCGGCGCTACGGAGATTCCGTGGGATGGGCCCACCGTCCGCATCCTGGAGCACCAAGCCCACGCTCCAGGCCACGCAGCTCTCTTGGTTGGAGAATCCGGCGTGCTCGTCGCGGGCGACATGCTTTCTGACATCCTCATGCCGTTCCTCGACTTGGAAGCAGCGGATCCGCTCAATGACTATCTCAAAGCTCTGGACCAGTTCGAGACCGTGGCTGGCAACGTTGCTGCTGTGGTCCCCGGCCATGGTTCCGTGGGTGGCGTTGCGCAGCTGCGGGAACGCATTGCCATGGATCGCGCCTACGTGCAGGCACTGCAGGTTGGCCGAGATCCCAAGGACCCGCGCGTCGGCCCATCTGCCCCCTTGGATTGGCTGCCGGACGTGCATTCATGGCAACTCCAGCGGTTGGCAGAAAGAGGAACGAAGTAGTTCAGGGCAGGATCCGCGTGTACACCATGTCAAAGTCGTGTTCCAAGGGACCACCAGGGTAGCTTCCCCGTTCCAAGCGTGCATGGATGGTGTTGCCGTCCGCACTGAAGCGGCCAACGAAGCGTTGAGGCCAGTCAGGTCCATCCCGAAAAAGGGTCCACACGTTGTCCTTGAGCGTCATGTCGTAGATCCGTGCGACGCCACGCGAGTCGAAGTAGTGCTGTTGGAAGGCACCATCCGAGCCGGTGCCACCGATGATGCTGACCGCATTGGGATACTCGGACCGCTCGACAGTAGAGCGCTGGATAAGGAAGCCTCCGCTTTCCAGCCATTCAAAGGTGGTCCGGCCGGGGACTTCCAATCCAGGGACGGACGTTTCCCATTCGCCAATGAGGATGTTCAGTTGCTCTAACGTCGGTTTTGGATCCTGTGCCATGGCAGCCTCTCTTCGAGAGTATGAACAGGTTCAGCGTAGAACTCTTCTCCCGTTCAGCCCAGCAGGTGCACCATCTGACCAGGCCTTGCTTGTCCGATCAAGTCCAGGTCCTCGTCCCGGACCACTGCGAACACCGGTGACTCTGCAGTATCCGGATGGGCGGCCAACGCGATAACCGGAAGGCCCGACGCCGGTAACAGGACGGAGCCTGATACCAGCGGCTGGGGCTGGGGTGCTTCACCGCCGGCGTCCTTAGAGGCCGCTGCAACATCAAGCGGCCTGCCGGCCAAGCGCGCACCTACCCGATCCGACTCAGGCGAGAGAATCCATGGTTCGCTGGTCAGCCGAAGCCACGTACCGGCGTCGTAATTCCGTGCCTGAGGCCCAGGCGAAACTCTGGCAACCACAGGACGTTCCGGGTCCAAAGCACGCCGTGCAGGGTGCGTCACCTCGGGGAAACGGTGCCCGTGCGGACGACCAAATGTCAGCGCCGCACCAGCTCGCAGCGGCTCTGCCTGGGCCGCAATGCCGCCTTGGACCCCCACGTAATATCGCAGACCAAACAGGGCTGGGCCGAACTCAAGCACAGCGCCGGGCGCCACCCGTACAGCCTTGTTGAAGGGCAGTTCGTTGCCGTTGAGTCTCACCATGCCCTCGGCCCCGGTGACTGCCACGGCCGACCCCGTGACGAACCTCAACTTCAACCCACCCAACAGCACCTCAAGTCCGGCCGCAGAGTCCGGGTTACCCAGTAGGGCATTGGCCATGTGCATGGACGCGCGGTCCAGTACTTGCTCCGGGCCGAGAACCAACGTGGCCGATCCCGGCTCCACCACTACCGCACCCATAGGGCCTCCCCAGCCACAGCTTTAGGCGAACGCTTCAATCTGAACGCCGGCCTGTTCAAGGCCCTCCCTCACGGCAGCAGCCATGTTTACCGCACCGGGTGTATCGCCGTGGATGCACAACGAGTCGGCTAGCACTGGCACCACGGTTCCGTCGATGGCCAGAACCTCCTTGCGTGTTGCGAGACGCACCGCCTGAGCCACCACGGCGTCCGGGTCATGCAGCACGGCGCCTTCCTGGGTGCGCGGTACCAGCGTTCCGTCGGGCAGGTAGGCGCGGTCCACGAATGCTTCACGGAACACCGGGTGCCCGGATTCCTCAGCAAGCGTCAGCCACGCCGAGCCCGGCAAACCCAGGACCGGCAGCCCGGGATCGTAAGCGTGGACGGCGGCCACTACGGCTTCCGCCTGCTCGGCGTCCCGAACGATCCTGTTGTAGAGCGCACCGTGGGGCTTCACGTAATCCACCGAAGCTCCCACCGCGTGGGCCATGCCGTCGAGGGCGCCAAGTTGGTAGAGAACGTCACCGAACAACTCGTCAAAGGTCATATCCAAGGAGCGCCGGCCGAAGCCGGCCAAGTCCCTGTACCCAACATGCGCACCGACGCGGACATCCAGTTCGAACGCCGCACGGCAGCTGTCCAGCATGGTGAGGGGATCACCAGCGTGGAAGCCGCAGGCCACGTTGGCGCTGCTCACGATGCGGAACATCGAGGCGTCGTCTCCCATGGTCCAGGAGCCGAATGACTCCCCCAGGTCAGCGTTCAGATCCACCGTTACCGCCTTCCAGCGTTGTGTTGTCCAAGACGTTCTTTGGTGCGTTCGGGAGCAATTCGCCAGGGATGGTATCCGGCAGCGGGCCGAAAGCTTCCTTTGCGGTGGACACCACGGCACGGCCCATCATCAGGTTGCCCGCACCACCCACCACGGCGCCGACGCCGAACGGCAGGGCACGGCCGAGGAACGCCGTACCTTGGCGTTTCACGAGGTTCTTCAGGAATGCGCGCTGGATGGAGTCGCGGATGACACCGAAGCCACTCCCGGGAATCTTCTTGGTAAGCGTCCGGCCCCAGGCGTTGGTCACGCCCTTACCGCGTCCTAGCGATTGTCCGCTCAGGGCGCCCAGCATGGACGTGCCTTCCTCGCCCAGCATGATGGCCATAACCATTGTTTGGGCACGCACAGGGTCAGTGAGCCGGATGCCGTGGAGCTCCGCCAGGGACGACGCATACAGCGCGGTGGTCTCCAGGAAGCCCACCGTTGCGAGCGCGGAAAGTCCCAGCGACGCCGCGGTTCCAATTCCAGGCACGACGGCGGTAGCACCCACTGCTGCACCCCCGCCGGAAATGGCCAGTAGGTAGTGGCGCTCGAGTTTGGCGGCAAGCTGCGCCGGTGAATCGTTGGGGTGCCTGCGTTGGAGCCTGCGAAGGTTGGCCAGGACCAGGGGTCGCTGGACTTCGACAGCCTTCAGAAGCACATTGTGAACTCCGGGCTTGGCGTTGCCTTCGGTGTCAAACACTGCGTTGTGGGCTGTTTCCTGGGCGATCTTCACCGCCGGGTTGGGGCGCTTGGGCATCTTCACCTCTCCTTGGCAGTTAGTCGTTTCACGGGGAACTGCTGGCTTCAGCCTATGCCACGCCTCCACGTGGCGAGACCTGTTCTGCGCCGTATGTGGACAGTATTCCGCGCAGAGCTGACCCCAAAACCAGGGTCCTGCGGCGTAGACTGGGATGCATTCACGGAAGCAGTCCAAGCGAGGACAGGGAGTATCCGTAATGAAGGCGACAGACAAAACCGAGCATGTCATCCGGCACCACACCGACGCTCCGGCGGAGGGTGAAACGGAAGGCTGGGTTTCGCACGATACCGGCATACACAGCCAGGACGCAGCGGAAGGTCCGGACATCGACGACGACGCCCCGCCGTCGGGCGCTTCATAACTTAGCTTCCTCCCGAACTTCGTTCCGGTCACCGGAACCCCAACCAAGCAGACGCCAGCCACAGCTTCAACGCGCCTTCCACAGCGTCATTTCGCAGGTCTAGGCTAGTGGGATGGCCGCGTTGAGAGCGCTGCGTCCCTTTGCGCACCGGGAATTCCGGGTGCTGATTTCTGCGCTGTCCATTTCCATCTTCGGATCCGGCATGTGGGCAGTGGCGATGGTCTATGAGGTGATCCATCTTGGTGGCGGTCCGCTGGAACTGTCCTTGGTTGCCACCGCGGCCAGCATCGGACTGGTGGGTTTCGTGTTGGCGGGAGGCATAGCGGCAGACAGGCTCCCGCAGAGACTCCTGATCATCGCCGTGGAAGGCGCCAATCTGGCCGTCATTGCCACGATCACAGGACTTGCCATGTTCAATGTCCTTCAACTGTGGCACCTCGCTATCGGTGCTTTCGTCCTGGGAGTGGGCCAGGCGTTCTTCTTTCCCGCGTACTCGGCCATCCTGCCGCGCATCCTGCCTGCGGACGACCTCCTGGCAGCGAATGGCTTGGAAGGCACTGTACGGCCGGTCTTGCAGCAGGCGGCCGGTCCTGCCCTTGCGGGAATTCTGGTAGCAGCGCTTTCCCCGGCGCACGCGGTCGCAGGAGTTGCTGTCTGCCATTTGCTGGCGTTCGGGATCGTGAATTTCCTGAGCCGCCGGACGCTGGGTCCAAACACCCCCGGGACGGTTGAGGCCCCGGCAAAATCCTCCCTCTTCAAGGACCTCCGGGAAGGATTCAGCTACACCATCCGGACACCGTGGCTTCTGTGGACGCTGATCTGGGCTTGCCTGTCCGTGCTGTTCCTCATCGGACCCATTGAGGTCTTGCTTCCCTTCGTTGTCCAGGACCAGCTGGGCGGCGACTCGAGGATGTTCGGCTTTCTCCTGGCCATCATGGGTGTCGGCAGTGCCATAGCTGCACTGGCAACGGCGTCCTTGCGCCTTCCCCGCCGCTACCTGACCGTGATGGTGGTGACATGGGGGTTGGGGAGCCTGCCGGTTGCCGCCATTGGTTTCATGGACAGCTTCTGGATGCTCGGCGTTGCCATGCTCATCTTCGGAGTCACAGAGGGGATCGGAACTGTCATCTGGGGCACGTTGCTGCAACGGCGCGTGCCACGGCATCTGCTGGGACGGATTTCCAGCTTGGACTTCTTCGTTTCGCTAGCGCTAATGCCGGTGTCCATGGCTCTCGCCGGCCCGATCGCCGAAGTTGTCCCCATCTGGCTCATTTTCTTCATTGGTGGTTTGGCGTGCCCCATCATGGCCTTCGTGGCGCTGTTCGCCGCACGAATGATGAAGGATGAGATCGAGAACCCCCTGGACTCCAGCGCTGTGGACACGGAATCTGCAGACACACAGCCTGACTCTGTGTAGCGTGGGCACTATCTCAGGAAGGACTTACCCATGGCCGCTGGCACCAAAGACGATCCCTGGCAGCTCACCACTCCCCCAGGCTCGTCCGACTACACAATGTACAAGGACGAGGCCGCCGATCCTCCGACCCTTGTTTGCCAGGTGGGTTCCACAAAACTGCTGTACCAGTTGCGTGCCATTGAGGACCTGCACGCATGGCTCGTAGATCAGGGTGATTGGGTACCCCTCGGCGCCGCGGACGAAGGCAAGGATGCTGCTCCTGGAACAGTAGAGGCCTGGGGTCGCAGTGAGGACAACCCCGTAGGCGGTTGGTACGGACTGCGTAAGGGCTACCGTGGCCGGTTTGGGATGTACATGCCACCGCTGCTCGAGACCCTCGGCTTGGCTGAGCTCACCCACGAGAAGCGAAACAACACCATGCGGGCAGTCACGAAGTAGCTACTTGCCGGCAGCGAGCGTGCCGATCTCGTCCCCGCCCTGGCCGAATACCGCTAGCTTTCCGTCTTCCTGGATCCTTGCCGTGGAGGCGTTGGACAGCCACGTATCGACGCCTTCGCAGGCCATGCGGGTGGAGGCGAGCCCCCCGAACGCGATGGTTTTGCCGTCCTCTTTCCAAGATCCCATGAGTCTGTTGCAGCCATCAGTTCCGGTCGCATTACCATCCGATTTCAGCTCAAGGGAGGGTTGCTTGGGGTCGCTGGTATCGCCCCAGACACCGACGAAGGGACTGGTGCCGCTTCCCATGCAGCCCGCCAACAAGGCGGCCGCAACGAATGCAAGGGAAACAACGCGGACGGTGCGGGTCGGGGTCTGCGCCATGCGGTCAGTCTAGGTTTACTCCTCCGGATTTCACCAGAGTTCGGTCGACTGAGGGCGCCCGTAGCCGCGGATCGTGCGGTCGGTCGCGACTCAGACGACCGACCGCACTAGCCCGGTTGACGCAGTGATGGCGCCCCGGGCGGGCCCCAGAACCCGCCACACCCATCACTGCTAACTCCGTCGATGAACCGCAACGCGGCCGAAAAGGGCAACGGCGCAGTACGCGGTTCAAACGACATGGGCACTGGATATGTGCTTTGACCTGCGGAAACGTGACGCGACGTTTCGAGAATTATTTGTGTTGCAGCAGAAGAAGCCCGACGGCGGTGCGTCACCACGGCCGTCGGCGTTCCTCTGCGGCCACGAGGCAGCCTAAGGGCCGGGGCCCGCGGCCTTAGTGCGAAAGCTCAGTCGTCAAAGCGCAGCTGGTTGTCACTGCTGCCGCTAAGGTTAGCGATGATCTCTGACGCGACCGCATGAAGTTTCTGGTTTCGATGGCTTGAAGCTTTGGTCAACACACTGAACGCCTCGTCCTGGCCGCAGCGGTTCTGGGCCATGATGACGCCGCAGGCAAGATCAATGACTGTCCTGGAGGACATCGCCGTCTTCAGATCAGCATTGAGCTGCTCTACGGTTTCGATCCTGATGGCCAGGCGCAACGTACTGCCGGCCACGTCAGCAAAAGCGGCAGCTTCAGCCATCACAACATCCGTGAAGGTTCCAGCGGTAGGGGCAAAAAAGTTGATAACCGCTTCGGATGTCTCCCCGAGGTCCATAGGCACGCCCAAGGCGCTGTGGACGCCTTCAGCTTCCAAGGCCTTGCTGTACAACGGCCAGTTAGTGTCGGTGGCAACGTCTGCCAGCAGCACCGGCCTGCCAAGGTCCAGGGCTTCCAGGCAGGGGCCTTGCCGAAGTTGCTGTTCAATTTTGTCCAGATACACGGCCCTCTCACTGCTGCCTGCAACAGTGGCTGTTCGTTTGCGCCGGCGCAACGTCAGGGCACAGTCGATGTTCTCCCCGGCTACCTTGCTCATCGCATCGCAAGCGAAGCTGGTCACGCCGTTGAGAATCCCGTGGATGTCGGAACTACCGACCACCAGCTCATGCAGGCTTCTGATATGTTCGGCATTTCCGGTGGGTTCCATGAGCCTAATCGTAGGAACACTTCGGCTTCCCGTCACCCATTGCCGCGGAAACAAAGCAGAAGGTACAGTTCAAAAGTAAGTAACCTGACAAGTTCACATGAGAGCGAGCCGCCGCTTGCAGCGGGATATCTGCCATGGAAGATCCACGTCGAACAGCGCGAAACCTCATACGAAGCCGGACCATTGATCTTGAAGACCTCTGGATCAAGTACTGGGCCCACGGCGGAAATGCTCCCATCTTTGAACTCGACGCCTACGTCTTTGAAATTCAGGAAGGGCACCCCTTCGAGCTGCGGATCTTGTCATGGGCCCTTGAGGATCTGGGCGCCGACGCCGCCCTTTGAGACGACAACGCCCAGCGTGCCGCATAGCTAAGCATGCTTACTATGGTTTCGGGCAGTGACTCAACTACTGACGAGGAGCCAAGCATGACTCAACGAACGGTTTCGGACCTCATGGTGGAACGCCTCCAAGCATGGGGCGTGGACAGGGTTTTCGGATACAGCGGCGACGGCATCAACGGCTTCATGGGCGCACTCCGCCGGTCCCAGGGCAAGGTCGACTTTGTCCAGGCGAGACACGAAGAAGCGGCGGCTTTCATGGCCGTAGGGCATGGCAAGTACACGGGCGGCGTCGGCGTCGTGACCTCCACGCAAGGTCCCGGTGCCGTCCATCTTTTGAACGGTCTCTACGACGCCAAGATGGACAGCGTCCCGGTGGTGGCGATCATCGGGCAGCAGAGCACCACGGTTTTGGGCTCGGCCTATATGCAGGAAATTGATCTGCTGACGCTCTTCAAAGACGTCGCAGCCCAGTTCGCCCAGCTGGCCAGCTCACCCGAGCAGGTCCCCATGCTGATCGACCGCGCATTCCGCACTGCCCTGGAAACGAGATCGCCCTGCGTGGTGATCGTCCCGCACGACATCCAGACCGCCGAAGCGCCCGAGCTTGAGCACGAACACGGAATCGTGGTCACTGCTCCGGTCTGGCATCCGGCACGCGTTATGCCCCGGGACGAAGAACTTGAGACCGCCGCGGACATCCTTTCCAAGGGTGAGCGGATCGCGATATTCGTTGGGCAGGGTGCCAAGGAAGCCGAAAAAGAAGTTGTGGCGCTTGCAGAAAAGCTCGACGCCGGCATCACCACCAGTTTGCTCGGCAAGCCTTACGTTGACGAGACACTCCCCTACGCCGTGGGCACCATGGGCCACCTTGGCACCACCGCCAGTGCGTTTCTCCTCGAAAACTGTGACACCCTGCTCATCATCGGATCCAACGACCCCTGGACCGAGTTTTACCCCAAGCCCGGCACCGCCAAAGCTGTGCAAATTGACATCGACGGGCGCAAGATCGCCAACCGCTACCCCGTCGAGGTGGGCCTGGTAGGAGACGCGGCGGAGACGCTGAGCGTGCTGACTAAACGCCTCGACGGCAAACAACAGCCATCACGAACAGCATGGCGTACCGACGTCGAAGAGCAGGTCCGCGCATGGCGCCAGCTCTCAGAGGAACGCGCCAACATACCCGCGGAGCCGGTGAACCCGGAACTTGTGATCCGCGAGCTCAACGGCAGGCTCCCCGACAACGCTCAGCTGAGTATCGACGTCGGCAGTTGCGTTTATTGGTACGCCCGCCAACTGATCCTTCCGCCCGGGGTCCCTGCCCATCTGAGCGGCACGCTCGCCAGCATGGGGTGTGCCATCCCTTATGGACTAGCGGCGAAACTAGCCCACCCGGAACGTCCCCTTGTAGCGCTGGCGGGGGATGGTGGCATGCAAATGCTCGGTGTCGCCGAATTGATCACCGTGGCGCACCGGTGGCGCGACTGGGCGGATCCTCGGTTTGTGGTCTGCGTTTTCAACAACCGCGACCTCGCCGAGGTCTCCTGGGAGCAGCGTGAAACCGAGGCAGAGCCGAGGTTTCCCGCCAGCCAGGAAATCCCCGACTTCCCCTACGCGGCCTATGCGGAACTGCTGGGCCTGGCGGGAATCCGGGTGGAGGACCCCGCCAAGCTCGGCGACGCTTGGGACTACGCGCTTTCCGTGGATCGCCCGGCCGTCATCGAAGTCCTGACAGATCCGAGCATCCCGCTACTCCCACCCTTCCCTGCCGGAGCGGAGAAGCTGGAGGGCATGCGCTCGGCGCTGGAGGAAGAGGGCGCAAACGGTGAGCACGCACGGAGACTGCTGGACACGTACGCGGAGGGCGAGTCCCGCCTGCGTGATTCAGCGCCAAACGAAGCCTAGAGGTTTTCCACCAGCGAGACGTCGCGAACAGCGCCCTTGTCTGCTGACAGGGCCATGGCTGCGTAAGCACGGAGCGCGGGAGACACGTGGCGTTCGCGGTCCTTCGGCTTGTAGCCGCCGTTGGCCTCGAGTTTTTCGCGTCGTTCGGCAAGGATCTCGTCCGAAACCTGCAACTGGAGGGAGCGCTGGGTGATATCGATGCTGATAATGTCGCCGTTCTCCACCAGGGCGATGGCGCCGCCGGAGGCAGCCTCCGGCGAGATGTGCCCGATCGACAGGCCCGAGGTACCGCCGGAGAAGCGACCGTCCGTAATGAGGGCGCACTTCTTGCCCAGGCCGCGGCCCTTGAGGAATGAGGTGGGGTAGAGCATTTCCTGCATTCCCGGGCCACCCCTGGGGCCTTCGTAGCGGATGACCACCACGTCGCCTTCCTTGATGCTCTTGTTCAGGATCTTTTCCACGGCCTCGTCCTGCGACTCGCACACTACTGCCGGGCCTTCGAAGATCCAGATTGACTCGTCAACGCCTGCGGTCTTCACCACGGCGCCGTCCACTGCAACATTGCCGCGCAGCACAGCCAAGCCGCCGTCCTTGGAGAACGCGTGCTCCACGGATCGGATGCAGCCGCCCTCAGCGTCGGTATCCAAGGAGGTCCACTGGTTCGACTGCGAGAAAGCTGTGGAAGAACGAACGCCGCCGGGAGCCGCGTGCCATAGTGCCTGCGCCTCCTCAGTGGCCTTGCCGCCGCGGATGTCCCAGTCGTCCAGCCAGCCATCCAGGTCGTTGGAGTGCACGGAGTGAACGTTCTTATGCAAGAGGCCGCCGCGGTTCAGCTCACCCAGCAAGGCGGGGATGCCTCCGGCGCGGTGCACGTCTTCCATGTAATAGGTCTTGTCCCCGGCGACGTTCGGAGCCACCTTGGCCAAGCAGGGCACCAGGCGGGACTTGGCGTCCATCTCTTCCAAGCCATAGTCCACGCCCGCCTCCTGGGCCGCGGCCAGCAGGTGCAGGATCGTGTTGGTGGAGCCGCCCATGGAAATGTCCAGGGCCATGGCGTTGTCAAAAGCCTCGGCAGTTGCGATGGAGCGCGGCAGAACGGAGTCGTCGTCGCCGTCGTAATAGCGCTTAACGAGCTCGACGACGGTGGCGCCGGCCTTCTCGTACAGCGCCTTGCGTGCGGTGTGGGTCGCGAGCACGGAGCCGTTGCCCGGCAGGGCCAGGCCGATGGCCTCGGCGAGGCAGTTCATGGAGTTGGCAGTAAACATGCCCGAGCAGGAACCACACGTGGGGCAGGCGTTCTCTTCGATGAGGTTGATGTCTTCATCGGAGATGGATTCATCCACGGCGTCGGCAATCGCGTTCACCAGGTCCAGCGAGCGCACGGAGCCGTCGGTCAGGGTCACGCGGCCGGCCTCCATGGGACCGCCGGAGACGAACACCACCGGGATGTTCAAGCGCAGCGCGGCCATGAGCATGCCCGGGGTGATCTTGTCGCAGTTGGAGATGCAGACCAGGGCGTCGGCGCAGTGTGCGTTGACCATGTATTCGACGGAGTCGGCGATCAGGTCGCGGGATGGCAGCGAGTAGAGCATGCCGGAGTGGCCCATGGCGATGCCGTCGTCCACGGCGATGGTGTTGAATTCGCGCGGTACAGCGCCTGCAGCGAGGATCGCGTCGGAGACGATCCTGCCCACGGGGGCCAGGTGGGTGTGGCCGGGGACGAATTCGGTGAAGGAGTTGGCCACGGCAATGATCGGCTTGCCGATGTCAATGTTGGCAACACCGGAGGCACGCAGCAGTGCGCGGGCTCCGGCCATGTTGCGGCCGTGGGTAACTGTTCTGGAGCGAAGTGCAGGCATGATTACCATCCTGCTGTTGTTCTACGGCTGGCGGAAGACGGTGCTGCTACTAGTAGTGAAAGTACCAGAGTAATAGTGTTGAGTGCGTGAAAGACGAGAGACGCAAGGAACTGGGGCTCTTCCTAAGGACCCGCCGAAACCAGGCCCTCCGATCGGACTACGGGTTGCCGCCTGTGGGGCGATCCCGCGAGCGCGGCCTCCGCCGGGAAGAGATCGCGTTCCTCTCAGGGGTCAGTGTTACTTGGTACACCTGGCTGGAGCAGGGCCGTGACATCAGCCCATCGCGCCAAGTCCTGGAAGCCGTGGCCCGCACGCTGCATCTTTCGGACACCGGGCTGAGTTACGTGCTCTCTTTGGGCGGGTACTCGTCGGCGCTCCCCAAAGGACCCGTGGCGGCCGATGCGCCCGCTCACGTTCAGCGGTTATTGGACGCCTTGGACCCCAACCCCTCCTACGCTTTGTCTCCGGACTGGGGCATCGCAGGTTGGAACCGCGCCTATGAGGCGCTGTACCCAAACATCAGCACGTTCGACGCCGCCGACCGGAACCTTTTGTGGCTGGTCTTCACCGATCCCTTCATCCGCGACCTGCTCCCCGACTGGGATGTCACCAGCAAGCGCTTTTTGGCTGAGTTCAGGGCCGAAACGGGGCAACGCCTGGGCGACCCGGATGTGGAGTACCAGGTGCAGCGGCTCAAGGAGGCGAGCCCTGAATTCCAGGAAAGCTGGGACCGGTACGACATCCTCGGCTTCGAATCCCGTGAGCGGCAGTTCCACCACCCCGCCGTTGGCGTCCTGCATATGGAGCACCACCAAGTGTCACCCTCTGACCGGCCCGACCTTCACATCGTGGTCTACACGCCGGCGCCCGGGAGTGACGCGGGTGAGCAGATGCAGCGGCTGATGGGGGTCTGATGCACATCACGGGACCTGGTGGTGATTGCCTTTAGCTGGGCTCCCTCTTGTTCAGGACGAAATTCGCCGGCACCGACGCGACGCCGTTTGCCTGGACTACTACGTAGTGCTGCCCTGGGTAGTAGGACCGGGTTGTTATTGGGCGGAAGGAATGAGTTTTTCTGACAGTGACGGTCTCGCCGGGCTTAATTTGGCGGGACGTGAGCTTGAAAGTTTTAGCGCTTACCGTGCCGTTGGCCCGCTGGAAACCGATGGCATAGTCAATGGCTGCTTTAGCGGGCTGGGGGCCTTCATTCACCACCTCGGCTGAAAATTCCACAGTTCCGTCCCATGCCACTGAAGTGTGGAGGATTCGAGGCTCCATCACCACGAGTTGGCCACCCGAATAACCCAGGAGGCCGAGTGCTTCGGGATTGCCTTGCTTGACCAGGGTCCTGAGTCCATGGCGAATCACCTGGGGAGTGGCATCATCAGGTTTTCCTGACCAACGGCGCGCAGTAGCTATCACCAGCTGTGGATCGATGCGGCTCAGATCATTGAGATGGTTCGCCGCAGAACGTCGAACGTATTCGGCAGGATCTTGATAGGTGGCATCCAGAATCCCCTGCGTTGCGGCTGGATTGGCCACCAGCCAAGGAACTCTTTTGGCCCACGGCAAGTAAGCGCGAGAGCCCTCGGTAGCGAGCCGGCGGACGTTTTCGTCGTCGTGATTCGTCCAGGTTTGCATGGTCGCGATAGCTCGTTCCGGGCGGGCAGCTATAAGGTCACGGATGGCGAACTCTCCCGTTAGCCTGCTGGTTAGGCGGGACAGGACTGCAAGAGCGGCATCAAAGTCCGCGAGCGACGCCGATTGCAGGGCCCTCCCGGTCACGACTTCGGTTGCCGGCCAGACCATCCATCCGGTAAACCGGGGGTCGTCGAGAGCATCGAGCATGACCTTCTCAACAGCGAGGTAGCCTGCCGGCAAGTCCTCAAGGAGCGCGTCCCTGACGATATCAACACGCTGCCGGAGGCGCCGTCCGCCAAACAAGTCACGCGACAGCTCCAATGTTGTCAGTTCAAGGCCGGGCTCGGCGCTCATCAGTATGGAGCGCAGTTCGGTGACCACACTGGAATTGATGAGCTCATCCATTGCACCCATATATGTTTCTCCTTCGCCGGTGTTGCCATGGTAGGCGATGGGGGTGACAACGAAAGCGGGCTGGCAACCCACGTTGTACTAGCCCTTAGGCGGGGCAGCGAGCGGTTGCTTGTCGAGCTGCGACGGTTCGGGAGCTGCAGTCCTTTCGGCTGTAATCCGTCCTAGGATCACCACCAAAACCAGAGCCACAATCACAGGTATACACACAGAAAGAACAATGGTGCCGGTATCTACGCCAAGGCCGATGAGAATTCCGCCGAATATCGGGCCCACCACCGATCCGAGTCGCCCCAATGAAGCTGCCCATCCCACCCCCGAGGTCACAGTTGCTTGAGGGTAGAGAGTCACTGCCACAGCGGCCTGGCCAATCATGCCGGCTTGGAGCCCAAGACCAACGCCACCGAAGACGATCAGTAACAGCGCCTTGTCCGGACCAAGGAATGCCGAGATGACGAGGAACACAACCGCTGCTGCTGAAGTCCAGGCCAGGACTGTGGTCATCCGGCGTCGACGTGATCCCAGAATCAGCACACAGGCGCCAACAATGCTTCCTACGCCCAACGCCGCCGATCCCAAGGGCGCCAGACCAAGACCAAAGCCGTAGCTCGTAAGCAGGGTGGGCAGCCACGAGGAGAACACGTAGTAAACGGCGAAGATAAGGAATGAGAAAGACCAAAGTAAAACGGTTCTGCTCCGTACAGGTCCATCGAAAAGGCGGGAAACCGAGGCGTGGTGCTTGGCCACTGAAGTATCCATGGGGGTGATCGACGCCTGTTTACCCGATAGGCCGATCCACAGGAACGGCAGGAGCACGCCTGAGGCGATGGCTCCGAGAATGAAAACCCATTCCCACCCGAGCGCATTAGTGATCACACCCCCGCCGAGCCCAGCGATAAGTGCCCCGAATGAAATACCGGTCATCACGACCACCGCAATCGATTGGCGATAACGCGACGGATTGACGGCGGTCGCATGTGAGACAGCCGCAGGCAGCACGGCCCCTAACCCCAGCCCGGTCACGAAGCGAAGAATGGTCAGCTCCACTATTGAACCTGACCACGCCGTCAGCAGTGAACCAACGGTGAAGAGCACAACGGCGGAAAAGATGACATTCCTTGTGCCCATTTTTGCTACTAAGCGTCCTACCGCCATGTAACCGAGAGCCACCCCCGCGCTCGTAAATGCGAGGGCCGGGGTGAAATGGGCGGGCTCAACTCCCCATTCCTTTGATATCGACGGAATGGACACCCCGAGTGCGACCGTGTCGTATCCATCGAGCACTACAGCGGCAAATGCAAGGCAGAGCACCCACCAGTTCGGTTTGATCTCATCCTGTATTTTGGGTTCGCTCATCGTCTCCATCGGACATCCTTAAAGTTGTGAGGGCTTCAAAGTCGAAGCAGGGGCCTGCCGTCCGGGAACCATCGAAGTGCGCGAGTACTCACTTTCTTGATTTAATGTATCTTAGCATTGAGATTCTACAAAGTGACTCATTTCACGCGCTAGTCCCTCTGGCAGAAGCAAATAGCCTCCACAGGGCAGTAGCTGTACAAAAAATCCACAATTCGGCGCACTATGGAGGCATGAACGCTCCCGGCGCCAACGGCTTTGCGCAGGGTGGTTCCGGTAGCTTCGGGGCCGGCCTGCACCCGTGGTGCCGTTATGTGGCTTTGGGCGACTCGTTCACCGAAGGTTTAGGCGATCCAGAACCGCGGAGCCCCGGCGGCCTCCGCGGCTGGGCGGACCGGATCGCGGAAGAATTGGCCACCGGTCACGACAATTTCGCCTATGCGAACCTGGCCATCAGCGGGAGGCTGCTTCACGAGATTCTCGAAGAGCAGGTGGGTCCGGCCATCGAGCTCCAACCTGATCTGATCACTCTTAACGCAGGCGGCAATGACTTGCTGTTCCACAGGAGCGATCCGGACAAACTTGCCCTTGAACTGGACGCGGGCGTGGAAAGACTGGCCTCGACCGGCGCTACGATCGTGCTCTTTACCGGCCCCGACTGGGGTGCGACCCCGGTGCTGGGCCATACTCGCGGCAAAGTGGCCATCTACAACGAGAACATGCGGGTAGTTGCCGCCCGCCATGATGCCCTGATCGCAGATCTCTGGGCGCTACGCCAGCTCACGGACCCTCGAATGTGGAATGCGGACCGCTTGCATTTCTCGCCGCTGGGCCAGCACACCATCGCCATCATGGTGCTCGATATCCTCAATGTTCCGCATACCCTGGAACCTTTGGCACCCAAGCCCCTACCCGAGCGCAGCTGGCGTGAGGCGCGGGCGGGCGACATCATCTGGGCTCGGGAACATCTCTTCCCATGGGTGGTGCGGCGCCTGACGCAACGAAACGTTGGCGATGGACGGCACCCAAAGCGACCCGAGCCAGGCCCTGTCTTTGGGGCAAGCATGCCTCCCGGGGCATACGTAGGGCCGGACCCGCGTATCGACTGAGAGCAGGCATGAAACACTCGACCACTCCGTGTTGCAGCTATGGAGTCCGTCACCCTTTGCCGCGCCTGTAGTGGTGTTGGCTGGATGAACGCTAAAATTTCACTTGCCGCAAGTACAAGCCCTTCGGCATCAATCCGCGTTGCATTTCTTAGGAGCGCCATACCGTGAGTGGGGGAACCGACCAGTCATGACGGCAGGTAGTACCCCCAGTCCTCATCCCGGCACTTCAGCAGCCACCAACCAGCCTTCATCCACTACGACGAAGGCCCCAAAGCCGGCAGCTCCTGCAACAAAGCCCGTAGCGTACCCCGCCATTTTGCAGGGGTTCCTCGGTTCACTGTTCATGTTTGCAGGGTCCATTGGCATCGGATGGATCGCCAACGGATCCCCGATGATCCGCCACCCCATAGTCATTGCCCTGCGCACTGAGGGCTGGGGAGTAACGATCTCCGCCGTCCTCCTTACCGTGGGCGCCATGGTACTGGTTCGGTCCTGGCTGAGGTTGGGACAACGGATGGGCAGTTGGGAGGGGAACTCCCTCAAACCGATCGTTGCAGCGATCGGAGCATGGTCCCTTCCGTTGCTGTTCGCTGTGCCCGTCTATTCTCGTGACGTCTATGCGTATATAGGCCAGGGCCGCCTGATGATGGAGGGCCAAGACCCTTACGACGTCGGCATCTCGGCTTTGAACAACTGGTTCGCCTTGGGTGCGGACCCGGCCTGGGCGGAAGCCCGCACTCCGTACGGGCCCTACTTCTTGTGGATGGCCCACGCCGTGGTGGCCATTACGGGCGCCCAGCCGGACGTCTCAGTCCTGCTGTTCCGGCTTCTGGCCGCCGGCGGGGTGCTGTTGTGTGTTGTGTACGTCCCCAAACTCGCGGAGCTTCACGGGATTAATGGTGCCCGGGCGCTCTGGATTGCGGTGGCTAATCCACTCTTCCTCATCAGCTTCGTCGCCAGCGCCCACAACGACGCCATCATGGTGGGCTTCGCGGTAGCGGGAACCTACTTCGCAGCCACCAAGCGGCCGTTACTGGGGATCCTGTTGGTCACGCTTTCCATCGGAATCAAACCGGCCACCGTTTTGTTGCTTCCCTTCATCGGGCTGATGTGGGCTGGTGCCGGAGCGTCCTGGCCGCGCAAGTTCGGAATCTGGGCCGCGACCGCGAGCATCAGTTTCGCTGTTCTGGTGATCAGCGGCATCCCTTACGGCCTGGGTCTGGGCTGGGCGTGGGCCATCACGGACCCCACTCCCGGGTTCACCGGCTACTCGCCGTCGGGATTCCTCGGCCAGCAAATCGAGTTCCTCGGCAACGCCCTGGGGCTGCCGGGCAATGCGATGGCCGACGTCCTGCGAGCGGCCATGAAGTGGGGTGCAGTCGCCCTGGTCCTCGTTCTGATGTTCCGCGGAGACCACTCCCGCGTGGTGCGGCGCATGGCCCTTGCCTTCGCAGCCATCGTGCTGCTCTCCCCCATCATTCAGCCTTGGTACATTCTCTGGTTCGTCCCCTTCCTGGCCGTGACGGGGATCAGGGACGACTGGCAGATGCGGTGCCTCTACGTCGGCGTGACATTCTTTGTGGTGTTCGGTGCGCAGGACCAGTTGTCAGTCTGGTCCTTCGTGGAGGTCTCCGTGGACCTGTCCTCGTTGGCCTTCGCCATCGCGCTTCTGTTCGCGTTCTACCTGGTGTTCCTGGACATCCACACCCGCAGGCTTCTGGTCCAAGGCAAACTGTCGCGCTGGGTGGGGCAGACTGACCGTCGCCTGCTCCACCGCCCTCCGACTATCCGCTAAAGCGCTTTCGGGACCACCGGAGCGCCATCCCGGTTCACGCGCCGCCCCAATTCAACCGTCCTCTGCACCGACCACCACAGCAGCACCACCAGCAAGACATTCCGGGTGGTCAGCACAGCGGCCATGATCGGGTGGGCGTGGATGAGCGGGGTGTAGAACAGCGGATAAATCACGAACGTTGTCATGGCAATGCCCATCAGCAAGGCAGCCGGCACTTTCCACCGGTTCCAGTCGTGCGTCAGGCCGGCAATGATCACAGGGGCCAGCCAGATGATGAACTGCGGCGAGCCCACCTTGTTGAACACGATGAACGCCGTGGTCATCATCAAGGCACCCTCGAGGAACAGTTCCTCGCGCTCCGCTCCGCGATTGAGTGCACGGATCAGGAGGATGGCGGCCGCAATCGCGGCAACTATCAGCAGCGGCTGCATCAGGAACGCCGCAACCTCGGCACCGGGCCCGTAGACCTCTGTGGAGTTGATGGCTGTATTGTCGGCCATTTTGGATCCGGCGATGTTGAAGACGCTCAGCCACACCCAGGGCGTGGAGAAAGTGGCTTCCAGCTGCATGCCGCGCTCGCCCTGGTTGATCAGGAAGTCCAGGATGTGGCTGAAGCCACCAGCGAGGTAGGTTCCTAACCCTACGACGGCGGTGACGCCCACCCCGGCAGCGATCATCTGCAGCCGGTTGCGGGAAGCGATGATGATGGGTACCAGCACCGCTGCAGGCCACACTTTGATCCACGTTGCGATGCTCAACAGGACGGAGGCAACAACCGGCCTTTGGGCAGCGCAAATCAAGGCAATCAAAACAATGGAGGTGGTGATGCCTTCAACGCGGGCAAAGCTGAGGTATCCCATGAACATTGTGAAGAACAGCCACCACCATGCGGGCGCGATCCCGGTGACCCGCCGTGGGCCACGCGTCAGGTACCAGAGACCCAACGCGTTGAGGGCCGTGATCAGCAGGGTCCACATCAGCAAGTAGAGGTCCGGACCGGCAATCCCCGCCAGGAAAATGGGAATCTGGGCCAGCACGGGGTAAACCCAGGGGCTGATCTTCCCGTTGAGGTTCTCCGGGTTGTAGCCATCCATCGCCCACTGGCGGTATTGCTCAGTGTCGCTGAAGGTGTTGCCGCTGAGGAAGAAAGAAGCCATCCAGCACAGGAAGTAGAAATGCACCACGGCGAATCCCCACCACACGCTGGAGGGGCGGGCGAACCACGCTACAACTGCGGGAGGAAGGACACGGCTGCGGATACGGACCAGCTGGTCGAAGAACGTCGCGGAAATCTTAGTGCTCCTTGCCCGCTGGTGCACTGACCACGGAGGGCTTACGGCCCAGTGAATACAGGCGACGCGCCGACCAGAAGAAGAGGACCACCAGCAGGACGTTGCGGATGCTCAGGACCAGGGCCATCCAAGGATTGTTGTGACTCAAAGCATCGTAGAAGAGCGGGTAGATGAAGTAGGTGGCAACGGCGATCACTATCAGCATGGTGGCCGGAACGCGCCACTCTTTCCAGTTGTGCGCCAGCCCTACAGCTACAGCCGGTGCAAGCCACACCATGAACTGCGGTGAACCCACCTTGTTGAAAACGATGAACGCGGTCACCAGCGTGAGGGCTCCTGAAAGCAGGAGTTCTGTCCGGTCCACTCCGCCGTTGAGCTTGCCTTGGTGCAGGGCCCAGAAGGTCAAACCCGCGACGGCGGCCGCTGCCAGCAGGAGGAGGGGCTGCATCAGCACGGACATGAACGCAGTGCCGGGTCCGTCCACCTGCATGGAGTTGATGTCAGTGTTCATATACATGCGGGAATCCCCGACGCCGAGGACCGACAACCACAGCCATGGGGTGGTGAAGGTCGCTTCGAGCTGCATGCCGCGATCTCCCTGTTGTGTCAGGAAGTTCAGCAGCTTGGGAACGGCACCAACTGCCGCTGCCAGCCCAACCACAACCGCCGTCGTCGCAATTCCTGCCGCCACAACGTGCAGGCGTTTCCTGACCACTGCGAACAGGGCCAGCATCACGGCGGCGGGCCACACCTTCACCCAGGTGGCGATGCTCAGCAGGACCGACGCGACGAAGGGCCGGGTGACACCGTAAACAAGGGCCACGAGCACTATGGGGGCAGTTAGTCCGTCAACGCGGGCGAAGCCCAACCAACCCATGAGGAAGACGAATACCAGCCACCACCAGGCAGCCGGGATTGCTTCCTGCCGGCGGCCGCGGTCGGTGAGTTTGAGCACCGCCCATCCGTTCAGCAGCGTGGTGAGCAGGACCCAAAGGAAGAAGAAAGGGCCAGGACCGGCTACAGCTGCCAGGCCCATGGGAATCAGCGCCAGGATGGGGTAAACCCACGGGCTGGGTCCCCCGGTGAGGTTTGCTTCGTCGAATCCGGCCAGCGCCCATTCACGGTAGATAAAGGTGTCGCTGAAGGCTTCGCCACGCAACGAGAGCACGGCCCCGAAGACCAGGAACACCAGGTGAATCACTACGAAGCCCCACAGCAGGCCCCGCGGGGAGTTCATGCGTGCCGCCAACCTCGCTGGGATTGTTTTACCGCGGATTTCCGCGAGCTTACTGAAAAAACTGTCCATCAACGAAGAACTTCCTGGCTAGGTGGGTCCTTGCCTCAGCAATCCCCAATTTTCTTGGGACCGAAAAACCCCCGCATGCTACTTTACGCGAGACACCCAAACGCCCGGCAGTTGCTTACCCTGCGGGCTGGGCTTCCGTCTGCGCGCGTATGCTCCATGCGGACCAATCCAACGGGTGAACGGAGGGGCGGCCCAGGAGGTAGCCTTGCGCTGCTGTGACCTTCAGCGCGGTGACTTCATCAAGCTCGGCTGCAGTTTCGATGCCTTCTGCAATGATGTCCGCGCCGATCTCCCGCGCCAGTTCCACGATGGCCCTGGCCCGGATTTTCTGACCGTCGCTGCTTTCTATTCCCTCAATCAAATGACGGTCCAGCTTGATGATGTCGGGGCGCAGCTGTTCAATCCGTTCCATGGAAACCAAAGCTGCACCGGACGCACTGATGGCGAGCCGCAGGCCCAGGGTTCGCAGTGGCCCCAGGCCGTCGTCGCCGGTTTGCCCTTCCACGGATTCCAGGCTGCCCGTCAGTTCAACAATGATCCTGTCCGGAGCCAGTGCTGCTGCAGCAAGAAGATTCCGCACTCGGGGGTCATTGGACGTTGCGGGGGTGAGGTTCAGCGCCACGGACATGTTGTCCGGGACGTCGTGCGCTGCCGTCAGGGCGCAGTGCAGTGCGGCAATTTCGAGTTCCGTGCCCAATCCCGCGGCTGCGGCCTCGTTGAACCACACATCGGCTCCGGCCCCATCCTCACCAACGAACCTGGTCAGCGCCTCTACGCCCACCACCTCGCCTCCAGGCAGTGCATGGACGGGCTGGAAAGCTGTCAGCAAGAGCTTGTCCGCCAGGATCGACTGGATGCCTTCGCGGACCTCATGGCTAACAGGGACCGATACTGTCCGGGCTGTGTCCGAGGACTCCAAGTGCAGGCTGGCAACTTCACGCTGAACCGGGACCTTGGCCGTTGAACCCGGCGGCTTGCGGGTCTCGAGCAAGTGCTCCAGCAACGCACGCTCCGGGTCGTCGGGACGTGCCTCAATCAACGCGCGAAGGTTTTTCCTCGCTCCTTCGCTCCGGGCATCACTGTCGGCAAGGATGGATTCAATGATATCCAGCACTTGTTCGCGCATGGTCATGTCTTCGCTGGCCGGCGCCACAACAGCGTCATCGGCCGCCGCAGCGCCATCCTTCGGTGAGCTGCCGCTTTCCGGTTTAAAAGAGCCCGCGTCTTGAGCCATTAATTATTCCTTTGTGTGTCCCCCACTGGCAAAGCCAGCCATGACATGACCTCCACGAAAACGTGTGGGCCTTGTCACGAATCTTACAGAGGAATCAGAGCATCCGAGACACCGCAATGACTCCTGACAAGGGAAAACGTGTCCTTGGACGACAAGCCCTGACATGCTGGAGGGGTGACATCCATTTCAACGGAATCACCCCGCACCGCACTCAGTTGGAAGCTGCTGCCGGCGGCGTTGCTTTCCTTGTCCGGCGTGCCGCTCTTTGCGATGGGCAACGAGCTGCTCGGCTATGGCCTGCTGCTGGCGAGCGTGGCCACCGCGGCTTTCATCGACCACCGATTGATGCGACACCTCGCATTGATCGCGGCGGGCATGACCATCTTCAGCTTGGTACCGCTCAACGCCGACCTCAGCACAGAGCACATGGCCCTCATGGGCGGCGCCCTGGCATTGGCTGTGCTGGTGCCATGGCTGGTGTCCCGGTTCGCCTACCGCGAGGACATCATCAAATTTCCCGTGAACACCGGCCGCAAGTGGCCCTTGGCAGCGAAGCTGTACCTGATAGGCGTGGTGGCGCTCGGTTACTTCATCCTGCCGGTGTACCTGATCCGGACAGGTGTTTACCAAAACTGGCCGGATGCTTCCGATCCCGATATCTTCTGGCGGCTCTTCCTTGGCGTCAACGCCGTGGGTATCTGGGATGAATTGTTCTTCATCTGCACCACCTTCACCCTGCTGCGGCAGCATTTTCCGGACTGGCTGGCCAATCTCCTACAAGCTGTGGTGTTCTCGTCATTCCTGTGGGAGATCGGCTACCAGTCGTGGGGTCCACTCCTGACGTTCCCGTTCGCATTGCTGCAGGGCTACACCTTCAAGCTCACCAAGTCATTCACGTACGTGGTGTCCGTGCACCTGCTGTTCGACTTCGTGCTGTTCCTCGCGCTGGTGCATGCACACAACCGGGACTGGCTGCCGATCTTCCTTTACTAGTCCGGCTTGCTGAATCGGCGGCGGGCCTACGTCCCCGAGCCTGCCCACGCTTCATCTGAAACTTCGATCTCCTGTGCCATGTCGTCGAGGAATCGAATCACCGATTCCCGCTCGGGAGGGCTCAGCCTGGCCGCAGCGATGAACCGTTTGGCCTGCTGCCGCCCAACGGTCCTCATGGCGGCCTCGTGCGTTTCGGGTGTGATGGCGATGGCGAGGGCGCGGCGGTCGGAGGGGTGCGCGCGTCGCGTGACGTGGCCGGCGCGTTCCAACCGGTCGAGCAACTTGGTGGTTGAGGCTGTCGAGATATTGAGCCGGGAGGCTATTGCGCCTGGTGTGGCTATCACGCCATGGTTGGCGCAGACAATCAGGTAGTGCAGCGCACGCATGTCGGACTGGTTGAGTTTCATGTACCGGAGCGAGGCGTCGGAGAGGCGTTGTTCGGATTCGCGCAATCTTCCCAGCGCTGCCATTACGTCGCTGATTTGCTGGACATCCGCGTCGGAGAGGTCGGAGCGATCCACCAGTTCCTGATGAGGATCGTTGGCGTCCAAATCGTAGATGCCAGCGGAAACCGGGGTCCCGGCTTCTTCAGGTATCTCTTCAGGACTGGACATGTTTGGTATGTTACACCTAACTTCCTACATGGTAGCCTTTCTTCTAGCTTGTCTAGCAATATTCAGGTTTCGGGCAGAAACAGGGTGTGGAGGAAGGCGCAACATGAACGCGACAGAGATGGTGGTCCTCCTTGACGACGCCGGGGCGCCCATAGGCGAGGCTCCCAAGGCAGGAGTTCACACACTGGATACGCCCCTCCACCTCGCCTTTTCCTGCTACCTGCTCAACGACGCCGGGGAAGTTCTCCTGACCCGCCGTTCACCTGAAAAGAAAACGTGGCCCGGTGTTTGGACCAACAGCTTCTGCGGCCACCCGGGCCCCGGTGAAGAGTTCGAGAATGCGGTTCTTAGACGCGCGCAGTTCGAACTCGGAGTGGACGCCAACAGAATTGAACTGGTCCTCCCCCACTTCCGATACAGGGCAGTAGATCCAACGGGCATAGTGGAAAACGAAATTTGCCCTGTCTACATAGCCCGCATCACCGGGGTGTTGAAGCCGAATCCCGCCGAGGTAGCGGACTGGGCCTGGATCTCACCCGCACTGCTGGCCGATGCTTTGGAACACACACCGTCCGCTTTCAGCCCGTGGCTCGGGCTTCAATTCCCGGAGCTCCTCGAGGCGAACGCATTGCCACTCCAAGCTGGAGCCGAAGCATGACCATCACCTCAAGCGCCGTACGCGGCCGCACCGATCTTTGCACTGCGATCGAAAACGAGTTGAGCGGACTCATCGGCAAAAGGGCCAGCGCAGCGACCGCCTATGGCCCGGACTTCGCCAGGATTTGGGCGCTCGCGGGCCAGAACGTCTTGGGCGGCAAGTTCGTCCGGCCCTTGTTACTGATGGAAACGTACGACGCCCTCTGCCAGCGGCATCAACAGTACGACTCCGCACACTCACGTCAGCGCGAGACCGCCATCAGCATCGCCGCCGCCATTGAACTCCTGCATTACGCCTTCCTGCTGCACGATGACGTGATCGACGGCGACCTTGTCCGACGCGGGCACCCGAACCTGATCGGTTCCCTCCTCGCGGAAGCCTCCGCAACCGCCCGCACGGACGCCGCGGACGGCGCGGACGGCGCGGACGGCGCGGACGGCGCGGACGGCGTTAACGGCGCGGACGGCGTTCGTGGAACCCGCGCCGGTAGCAGCCTCCACTGGGCCCAAACCGGCGGAATACTCATGGGCGACATGCTCCTCGCGGCTACGCACCAGTCCTTCGCCCGGGCGGATCTCCCGCACGAGCTTCGCCTGCGGCTCCTCGACCTCCTGGAACACACCATCAACGAGACAGTGGCCGGCGAACAACTGGATGTGGGCCTTGGTGACGGCGTCATAGCCCCGGACCTCCAGACCATCCTGGTGATGTGCGGCTACAAAACCGCCACGTACACCTTCGAGCTCCCGCTCCGTGCCGCCGCTACGCTGGCCGGCGCCGACTTCGCCGTCGAGAATTCGCTCGCAACCGCCGGCAGGCATCTTGGGCTGGCTTTCCAACTCCAGGACGACCTCCTGTCCACGTTCGGGGATCCTCGCCGCCACGGCAAGGATCCCTTTTCGGACCTCCGCGAGGGCAAGGAGACGGCCATCATCGCTCATGCACGGACAACGCACGCTTGGCCGGACATCGAGCCCTTCTTCGGCAAGCCTGAGCTCAGTGTCGGCGACGGCGAGCACGTCCGCCGGCATCTCAGCGATTGCGGAGCCGAGGCATTCGTCCAAGGCCTTATAGAGGAACAAATGCAGGCATTCAACAGTCAGCTGACCACCACCATCCCGGCAAGCGTACGCAACGTCCTGCTTGACCTCGCGGGACAGCTGGAAGGACGGCAATCATGACTGTCGCCACCGATACCTCATTGACGCATTTCACCCGGACGGCCGAGCGCGCCGCCAACCAGGTCATCTCCGCATACTCCACCTCGTTCGGTTTGGCATGCAGGCTGCTGGGATCCAGGCACCGCCAGCACGTCCGCAACATCTATGCCTTGGTACGGGTGGCCGACGAACTCGTGGACGGCGTCACGGCGGAAGCCGGCCTGAGCTACCAGGAGCAGTGCGACGCCCTGACGCACTTCATTGATGAGACACACCGGGCCGTCAAACTCGGCTACAGCAGCGACCTCATCATCCACGCATTCGCCCAGACGGCCCGCGCGGCGGGGATCGATGACTCGCTCATCGATCCGTTCTTTGACTCCATGCGCATGGACCTCGGCGAGCGCACTGACTTACTTGAGAGAAATGCGGCCCCGCCCGCACCGCTCCGTTTCGACGCCGATGCCCACGACGGTTACGTCCACGGTTCCGCGGAGGTGGTGGGGCTGATGTGCCTGCGCGTCTTCATGCGGGACGAGAAGATCGACGACGGCGACGCTGCGGCTTTGGAGCACGGCGCCAGCAGGTTGGGCGCTGCTTTCCAGAACATCAACTTCCTCCGGGATCTTGCGGACGACACCACCCGGCTGGGGCGCAGCTACCTTGGCACCGCAGACCATCTTGAGGACCGCGACCGCATGGGCTGGGTCAGCACCATTCGGGCGCAGCTTGCCGACGCCAACGCCGTCATTCCAATGCTTCCGCGCGACGCCAGGGCTGCTGTCCGGAGCGCGCTGGCACTGTTCCAAGCGCTCACCGACAGGATCGAACAGACCACCGTGGACGAACTCTACCGCTCCCGGGTCCGTGTACCGGATCCCGTGAAAGCCGGGCTTGCCGCTCGTGCCGTCGCCTCAACCTGGATGGAGTTGCACCGATGACCCGGACAGTAGTGATCGGCGGTGGCATCGCGGGGCTTGCCACCGCCGCGCTACTCGCCCACGAAGGACACGAGGTCCAGCTCCTCGAACAGCGTGACCAGGTGGGCGGCCGTGCCGGCAGCCTCGAGAGGGACGGCTTCCGCTGGGATACCGGCCCTTCCTGGTACCTGATGCCCGGCGTTTTCGACCACTTCTTCAATCTGCTCGGCACCAGCACCGCCGAACAGTTGGACCTCAGGACGCTCAACCCTGCGTACCGCATCTTCAGCGAACCAAACCACGACGGCGTGCGGCCCGACCCGCTCACCGTCCCGTTTGGCAGTGACCAGGTTTTGGAAACCTTCGAGCGAGTTGAGCCCGGCAGCTCCAAACAGCTCAACTCCTACCTCGCTTCTGCGCGGCACACCACGGAAATGGCCGAAAGGTTTTTCCTCTACAACCCGTTCACCAAGCTCCAGGCGCTGCTTCAACCACAGGTTATGCGCAGCCTTCCCAAGCTCGCGCAGCTGCTCCTGACGCCCCTCGATAAATACGTGGCCCAGCGATTCGAGCATCCAGTGCTCCGCCAGGTTCTGGGCTACCCGGCAGTCTTCCTGGGCACCAACCCCTCCGATGCGCCGGCCATGTACCACCTGATGAGTGCTTTGGACCTCGGGGACGGCGTGCAGTACCCGATGGGCGGCTTTTGGGCCCTCGTGGAGCGCCTCGAAGCATTGGCGCTCGACGCAGGGGTCAGGATTCACACGGGCGCGGAAGCCCTCAAGATCACCACGCGCGAAGCCACGCACACCAAGAAACTGGGGCGCTTTGACGGCCTGAACCTTCCCGCTGGCCTTACCGGCAAGGACAGCCGCGAAGTCACGGGCGTTAAGTGGCGCGACAACTCCGGGGCAGAGCACTACAGCGTTGCGGACCAGGTGGTCTCCGGCGCCGACCTGCACCACACCGAAACCCAGCTCCTGGGCGTTAGGGACCGGAGCTACAACAAAAAGTACTGGCAGAGCCGCACCAGTGGGCCCGGAGCAGTGCTGGTGATGTTGGGGGTGAAGGGGGCGCTGCCGGACCTTCCCCACCATTCCTTGTTCTTCACCCGGGATTGGGAGTCAAACTTCGCCTCAATCTTCGGTGAAGAACCGGGCATTCCGGATCCCGCGTCCATTTACGTCTGCAAGCCCAGTGCTACCGACGGCGGTGTCGCACCACCGGACCACGAGAACCTTTTTGTCCTGGTTCCCATCCCCGCCGACCCATCCCTGGGAGCGGGTGGACCTGATGGCAGCGGCGATGTGCTGATCGAGCGGACTGCCGACGCCGCAATCGACCAGATCGCCCAGTGGGCCAACATTCCGGACCTCCGCGAACGCGTGGTGGTCCGGCACACCATCGGACCGGCCGACTTCGCACGAGATTACAACTCTTGGCGGGGCGGCATGCTGGGACCGGCACACACCCTCCGGCAAAGCGCGATGTTCCGGGCCCAGAACTCGTCCAAACGTGTTCGCGGCCTCTACTACGCGGGCGCCACCACTGCACCGGGTGTCGGTGTGCCCATGTGCCTCATCAGCGCCGAGCTGGTGTTGAAGCGAATCCGCGGCGATCACAGCACCGGCCCTACCACTGTGAGGCCTGTAGCTAGCAGGATTGGCTAATGGGTGTTCTCTACTTGGTCTCATTGCTGCTGGGTATCACCTGCATGCTCCTGCTCGACCACCGTTTCCGACTGTTCTTCTGGCGGGACGCAAAAGCAGCGGCAATCGTGACCGCCGTCGGGCTCTTGTTCCTTCTTGCGTGGGACCTGGCCGGAATCGGACTGGGGATCTTCCTGCGCGGGGAAGGCACCATCGCTACGGGGTTGCTGCTCGCGCCGGAGCTGCCCATTGAAGAACCCGTGTTCCTGATTTTCCTGGTGCTGTGCACGATGGTTCTGTACACAGGCGCGCGGCGACTGCTTGACCGCTTACCGGTCAATCGCCGTGAGAAAGAGCGGGAGACCGTATGACGTACCTGTGGCTCGCGCTCGCCTTCATCGCCGCGGCAGCCGTTGCCGGCGTGATCTTCGCTCGTCAGGGCGCCCGGCCCGGTGAGGCTGGCAAGCACTGGAAAGCCTTAGGACTCGCGTTCGCGGCCTTGGCCGTCCTCACGGCCGTGTTCGACTCCGTCATGATCGGGATGGAGCTCTTCCACTACGACTCTTCGCATATCCTCGGCCTCAAGATTGGCTTGGCACCCATCGAGGATTTCGCTTATCCGCTGGCGGGTGTCGTGGCGCTACCTGGCTTGTGGATGTGGCTGACGCGCAAGCGTAAGGGTTCCAGTTCATCCAACCTCAAAAGCCTCGTCCCCCAAGCCCTGCTGGCGTCACGACCGGTCAGTTGGATCAACACTGCCTACCCGTTTGCCGCCGCCATGCTCTTGACTACCCGCGAGATCGACTGGGTTCTGATCGTTGGCACGTTTTACTTCCTGATCCCGTACAACCTGGCCATGTACGGCATCAATGATGTGTTTGATTATGAGTCGGACCTCAAGAACCCGCGCAAGGGCGGCATCGAAGGCGCGCTCCTCCAGCCGCACCTTCACCGGCCCATGCTGTGGCTCGCGGCGATCACCAACATTCCGTTCCTGCTGGTACTGGCGTTCGCTGGTGGGCCTGGCGCGTGGGTCAGCCTGGCCGTAAGTGCATTCGCCGTGGTGGCTTACTCGGCCGCAGGACTTCGCTTCAAGGAACGCCCCGTCTTGGACTCGCTGACGTCGAGCACGCATTTCGTCAGTCCCGCCGTCGTCGGGTTGGCATTGGCCGGCGCTGACGTGACGCCGGGGCTGCTGATCCTGCTGGCCGCGTTTTTCCTGTGGGGAATGGCCGCACACGCCTTCGGCGCGGTTCAGGACATTGAACCCGACCGGCAAGCCGGCATTGGCTCCATAGCAACGGTCATCGGTGCCCGCCGGACGGTGAGGCTCGCCGTCGGACTCTGGCTTGTTGCTGGACTGGCCATGCTGGCCACGCCTTGGCCGGGGCCGCTCGCGGCGATCATTGCCGTGCCGTACATCGTCAACTGCGCCCCGTACTGGAACGTCACGGATACGACGGCGGCACGCACCAATTTGGCATGGCGGCGGTTCATCTGGCTCAACTACGGTTCAGGATTCCTGATAACGCTCATCTTTATCCTGCAGTGGAGCCTCGCGTCATGAAGGCGGCGTTTGTTCGGGCGCCTCAGGTTCTTCGTCGATCGTGTCCAACGCTTCACGCATGTGCTGCAGGAAGTTCACCACTACCTGCGACTCGTCAGGGCTCAGGGCGCACGCCGCGTCCAGCATCCGGCGGTGCATTCCGCCCAAAGTGTGCCGCACTTCCTGGTCCGAGCCCGGAGTGGCCTTCAGGATCAATGCCCGACGATCAGTGGGATGGGGTTCGCGCCGAATATGGCCGGACTCCACCAAACGGTCAATCAGCGTGGTCATGGACGCCGACGTTATGCCGAGCTTGTCGCCCAAATCCTTCGGCTTCATCACTTTGCCCGCGGCCTCGGCTTCGAAGAGATAGCGCAGTGCCAACAGATCCTTCTCTCCCATTCCCATGGACGAGCGGGTCCTGCGACGCATCGCTTGCTCGGAGGCGCGGTAATCCCGCAAGGCGTTCAGGACATCAATGGCAATGGCCTTCTGGCCCGGGTCTTTCCCGTACCAATAGCCCTTTGCGTGGCCTTCCGAGTCCATCCCACATTCCTTCGATAAGCGTAAAGCTCGTTTCACTAGCATTTTGATACTAGGTCACGTACCTCGTGAATGCATGACACCGCACATCCCACAAGGAAAGAGGCTCAGCAAATGGCTACCCGAAGCTCAGATATTCTGCGGCAAATCACGGTCACCGTGAGCCTGGTGGTCTGCATCGTTGGTTCGATGATCGGCGTTGGCGTCTTCGGCGGGACGCCTATCGCGCAGGCAGCCGGCGGCGCTTTGGCCGCCGATTCAACCCTTTTGGCGCCCGCGACCCCGGCGTTCTCCATCTGGTCCGTGGTTTACACCGGGCTTGCCGCTTTCACGGTATGGCAATGGCTGCCATCCCAGCGCTCCAGCATGCGGCAGCGGTCGCTTGGTTGGATCGTCGCCGTGTCCATGATCCTTAATGCTGCGTGGATCTTGTCCGTGCAGGCTGGCTGGCTCCTGCTTAGCGTCCTGGTGATCCTGGCGTTGCTGATGACCCTTGCGCTGGCTTTCCTGCGCTACAGCCAGAGCCCGGCCGGCTCATGGGTTGAGGCTGTTGTTGTTGACGGAACCCTGGGCTTGTACTTGGGCTGGACCAGCGTGGCCGTGTGTGCCAACATTGCTGCTGCTTTGAAAGCCTCAGGATTTGGGGGCTTCGGGTTGCGTCCCGAGGTCTGGTCCGTCGCCGTTTTGGTGGTGGTTGCCGTGGTGGGCATCGCCTTGGCGATCAAGGGGCACGGGCGCCTCGCTTTGGCGGCCGCCATCGCGTGGGGCCTCATGTGGATTACGGTGGGCCGCAGCGCTAATGCACCCGAGTCACTCCCGACGGCGATCGCAGCGGCTGTTGCTGCTGCTCTGGTCCTCGGTGCTGCAATCACAGTGCGGACGCGGGCGGTGCTGGCAGGGCGCTAGCTTCCGGGTGCTGGCCCGGCTGCGAAACCCGCACTAGTTCGCTGCACAACCCGCACAGCGGTGAGTCACACGGATAAGCTCGGGATTCAGGGGTTAGGGTGCGCAGGCGTCCTTGAGGGCCTGAACCGACTCTGCCGGCACTTCGTCCCCGGCTTCTGCGATCTGGTTCAACGGCGTCGTGATTTCAGCGGGAACGCCGGCAGCACCGGCGGCCGAGACCAAGCCGGCAAGCAACTGCTTGTCCTGAACGCTGACCAAGCCGTCCTGGACTACAGCGCACACCTGCTTGGTCACTTCATCGGCGGCGGCCGTAGCTACCTTCGATGCGGCGTCGCTGGCTGCGCTTGTAGCTGCTTCCTCCACGGCTCCGCAGCCGACGAGCAGTAGCAACAAGGGGACGGCGGTCAGGGCGGCAAGGCGACGGGTCATGAGTCCAGCCTAGCAATCGGGCGAGAACATCCCTTTGCCAGGAGTGTCGTACTGGCCTGCGGCTTCGTCGTCCCAGAGCTTTTGCCGGCTGATCATGGCTCCACTATTGCACCCACCTATGCTTGACGGATGGGAGAAAAGCCAGTGGACCACGTGGCGTTGGCCGTCTGCATGATCGATATCTCGTCCGACATCCGGCGCAAGTCGCTCAACGAAACAGGCCTCCGTCCCATATCCAACGGCGTACTGGAGATCCTTAGGGTCATCGAGAGCCACCCTGGCGTCACCGTTGCTGAGGTGGCCGCGCGCCTGGGGAGGCAACTGAGCAACGTAAGCGCCCAGTTGCGCGAGCTGGTGGCTGCCGGCCTGGTCACGCGAGTCAAGGATGCAGCGGACAAGCGGTACGTCTCCCTCCACCCCACGGACGAATCCAAGCGCATCAAGTCACTCCTCGAGGGTGCATGGGCTGATGCGCTGACGAAAGCCAGCGAACGATTGCTTCCCGAAGAGCGTGAACAGATCGCGGCCAGCCTGCCCGCCTTGAAGCGACTGGCTTCGTTCCTAGCCGAAACCGAACAGGCACCCGAACAGTAAACCGAACTGGCACAAACCCCACAACCAGAACATCACTAGGACGTAAGTCACTCCCCTACGGCTTACACGCCTCTCCAAAAGTACTTATACTTTCATAAGTATTACTACTTACAAGAATGGGTGACGCGTGGCATCACAACTACTCGAGACGCCGGGCTCTTTGGGTCAAGGCGGCAAACAAGGTCAACACAACAAAAAGGGGGTCGGCTGGCGCGCCCTCCCCTTCCTGGCCCTGGCCCAGTTCATGGTTGTCCTGGATGGCACCATCGTGAACCTGGCACTCCCCCGCCTCCAGATGGAGATGGGCATCAGCGACTCGACCCGGGCATGGGTGGTCACGGCCTACGCACTGGTCTTCGGAGCTTTCCTGCTGCTCGGGGGGCGCATCGCGGACTTCTGGGGGCGGAAGCGGACTTTCATCACAGCCTCGGCAGGCTTCGCCATCGCGTCCCTGATCGGGGGACTTGCGCAGCAGCCGTGGGAACTTATCGGAGCACGAGCGCTGCAGGGTATCTTCGCAGCACTACTCGCGCCGGCGGCGCTGGCGCTTCTGACGGTTGCTTTCCCGGGAGGCAAGGACCGTGGCACCGCGTTCGCCATCTTTGGCTCCATTAGCGGAGTGGGCGCGGCGGCCGGAGTCTTGCTCGGCGGTTTTCTCACCGAGTTCGTCTCTTGGCGCTGGTGCTTCTTCGTGAACGTCCCCATCGCCGTCATCGCCCTCATCGGCGTTTGGACTTTGGTGAGTGAAAGCAAAGCCGGTGGCTCCACCAAATACGACTGGCCCGGCGTCGTTCTTGCCGCACTGGGGCTGGGCTCCCTGGTCTACGGCTTCGCCAATGCCGAACATGGCTGGGGCGCTATCGATTCGTGGGGTTTCATCGCCGCAGGTGCGGTGCTGCTGGTACTGTTCGTCGCCGTCGAACGCAAGGTCAAGAATCCACTGCTCCCGCTGCGTGTCGCTACGGAACGCAACCGCGCGGCAGCCTTCCTGGCGTCGTTCCTGGCGGGGGCAGTGCTGATCGGCGGCATCCTGTTCATCAACTTCTACCTGCAGATCATTTTGGGCTTTGCGCCGTTTGCCGCAGGAATCGCATCGCTGCCCATGACGGTGGTCCTGATTGTCACGGCGGGCCTCGTTGCGAAGAACCTGCCCAGGTTGGGTGCGAGAATCCCCAGCGCCTTGGGGCCTGTCTTCATGGCCGCTGCCATGCTGTGGCTCACCCAGGTCACACCCGAGGGCACTTACACCGTGAACATGCTGCCTGCGCTGGTGTTGATGGGCATCGGCCTGGGAATGGTCTTCGTACCCATGCAGAACCTGGCCCTGTTCGGAGTGAGCAAGGACGATGCCGGCGTCGCGAGCGCACTGGTCAACGCGTCACAGCAGATCGGCGGCTCGCTGGGCATCGCGCTCTTCAGCACCATTGCGGCCGCGGCCACGGCCGCAGTCGGCGGCGGGACACTGGCCGCCTTGACCTCGGGCTACTCACTGGTGTTCCTATGGGCGGCAGGAGTGGCGGTACTGATCGCCCCGATTGCATTGCTCCTCATCAGGATCGACCGCAAGACCTTCAGCGGCGCCGAGGACACTCCCCACATCCATCTCGGATAAACGCAGAGGCGCCGCCACCCCGGCACGGGTGGCGGCGCCTTGTGCCGCGGCACTATGAATTACGACGGCGGCCAACTCACGTAATGATTGACATGACATAACTCACATTCTGTAAGCTAATTTCATAGTCACGCAGTCGGCTTCCTTCGCACTCATCAGGGAGGTCCGCATTGGCCCCCAATTCCCTCAAGTCAGAGATCCTCCTGGCCCACGGGGCCGCGCCTTCCGCGGCCAGCGTTGCTCGACGAAGAGCAGCCGCCACCCATGGAAGCCACGGTGGGTCCAACAAACCCGACGCCCTTCTTGGCGCCATAGCTGTCAGGCAGTTGTTTCACCGCTGGCCTTTAGTGCCATCCCGGGAACTGGAACGGATCCGCCATGTGCTCCTGCACTGCGACCAGCTGGGTTCCCCCGACACCCACCACCTGTCCGAACCGGCCCAAGCGCTCCTGGAGCTGATCAACTGCGAGTTGGAACGGCGTCGAAACGCCGCGGCTCCGCAAGGGACGCCCGGAGCAAAGGCGTCCGCAGAGATATCGGAACGGGGCGCCGCATAGATGGCCGGCCACTTTGAGTTGTTCGAAGAATCCGGAGGTGATTGCCGCGTCCGACTCGTCGATGGCGACGGGACGGAACTCGCTCTCTCCATCTGTTTCCAAGACAAAGACTCGGCAGCCAGGGCCATCTATTCGCTACGGGAGATCGCGGCGAGTGGCCTTATTGAGGACCACACGTCGCGGGCATCCTGAGGCGGGTCGCGGCACCGGTGGCTTAACGGATGATCGGAAGGCCCGCCGTCGGGAAGACGCTGGGGAAGATCGACGGCGGCGGGACGGGTACGGTGTCCAGCGGCACGGTGACGGTGACCGTGCCAACAGTGACGTCGTAACCCCGCACATCAATCCTCAACGGCTCGTCACTGTAGTCCTCACCAGGTACAACTGTCAGGGCCATGGACCCCTGCGAGAGGTCCACGGCCAGCAGGCGTCCCTGCACCTTGAGCCGGAAGGACAGGCCTTCCCACTCCGAGGGCAAGCGAGGATCAAAGCGCAGCACCTCGCCCTGGTCCCGCATGCCCGCGAAACCGCACACCAAGGAGCTCCAGATACCGCCAGTGGAGGCGATGTGGACGCCGTCGATGGTGTTGCCGTGGGAGTTGTCGAGGTCGATGAACAGTGCCTCGGTGAAGTGCTTCAACGCGACGTCGCCGTACCCAACTTCAGCCGCCATGATGCCCTGCACGCAGGCGGACAGGGTGGAGTCGCCGGTGGTGATGGGATCGTAGAAGTCAAAAGCGCGCTGCTTTTCCTCCGCTGTGAAGTCCTGCCACTGCAGGAACATGGCCAGCACGGTGTCAGCCTGCTTGAGGACCTGGTGCCGGTAAATCACCAAGGGGTGGAAGTTCAGCAGCAGCGGGTACTTGGACTTGGGTGTATTCCAGTCCCACGGCTCCAGCGTCATGAAGTCGTTGTCCTGGCTGAAGACTTCCAGGTGCGGGTCGTACGGGAGCGACATCCGCTCGGCCGCCTGACGCCACACCATGCGCTCGGTTTCCGCGATCCCCTCGTGTTCCAGAGCGGCGGCGGCCCGCAGATTAAAGCGCGCCATGACGTTGGTGTATAGGTTGTCGTTGACCACGGCCGTGTACTCATCCGGGCCGGTGACGCCGTGGATGTGGAACATTCCGTCCTTGCCGAAGAAGCCCAGCGACGCCCACATGCGTGCTGTTTCAATCAGCAGGTCTGCGCCGAGTTCGCCGCGGAAGGTGTCATCGCCGCTGGCCCACTGGTATCGGTTGGCGGCGAAGGCGATGGCCGCGGCAATGTGGAACTGGGCAGTACCGGCGGCGTAGTAGGCACTCGCTTCGAGGCCGTTGATGGTCCGCCACGGGAACAGTGCACCGTCCACACTGAGCTCCTTGGCTCGGACACGCGCGTCCGGCAGCATTGCGTGCCGCGATTCCAGCACCTTCCGCGCACCGCAGGGATTGGTGTAGGTCAGGTACGGGAGGAGGTAGACCTCCTGGTCCCAGAAGTAGTGGCCCTCGTAACCGGA
Organism: Paenarthrobacter sp. GQ52; assembly: GCF_059759005.1. Lineage (NCBI taxonomy): Bacteria > Bacillati > Actinomycetota > Actinomycetes > Micrococcales > Micrococcaceae > Paenarthrobacter > Paenarthrobacter sp. GQ52. The sequence continues at coordinate 135,472 of NZ_JCAXEJ010000004.1, read as the reverse complement.
ACCGCTCACACCCTTGGCCGGGATACCCGCAACGCCCGCCCGGGCAGTAGCCTGTGCCAACTGGAACAAACCCCAGCGCACCGCCTGCTGCATCTCCGGCTGACCGCCAATGGAGATGTCCGCCGTGGTCCAGTATTCGGCGTAGTGGGCCTTGCTCTGGGCCAGGATGTCGGAGAAGGACACCAGGTTCACTTCGGCTTCCGCCGCGAGGCTTTCACCACGGTCTTCGGCGTCAGAGGAGCCGGCAACCACGTAACTGACCGACTTCTCCAAACGGAAAGTGTCGCCGTCGTGAATGGCCAAAACGTAGCGGACGGACGATTCGTCCTCCGCCACCAAGGTCTCGAAGGGCTGGCCTTCAGCCGAAATCCAGTGGTCAACGGCCATGGCGACGCGCTGGCGGGACTCGGACGTTTCCCATGCCAGGCGAAGCGAGCCGTCGGTGCCCTGGAGGTGCAACGGCAGCAAGACCCGGCCCGCGTGCCGGCCAGAGCGGCGGGGGTCGTGGACCGAGTGGTCCTCCACAGGCTGGTCCTGGCGGTTCACGACGCCGGAGGTAATGTCCGCGGACACGTCGCGGTCAGCTGTCAGCGACAGTTCCAAGCCAAGACATCCGCGGGAATCGAAGCCTACGGCGCGACGCTCCACCGTCGTGACGGTAGCGCCGGAGCGGCAGGCCCAGGTGATGCTTTCCTCGTAGACCCCTGTGGAAAAGTCCACGCTGCGGTGATAGTCCAGCACCGTGGATTCGGCAAGGCTCAGGGCTTCGCCATCAATGGAGACCGTGAAGTTGTTGGCGTCCGGCACGTAGACGATCCGCTGGCCGGTCCGGGCAAAGCCATACGCATTTTCGGCGTGCTTGATGTCCCAAATCTCATGGAAGCCGTTGATGAACGTGCCGGGGAGCTCGCCGTCGCCGGCGGTCGAATGCGAGCCACGAATACCAAGGTGGCCGTTGCCAAGCGCGAATAGCGTTTCCAGCGTTCCCTCGTCACCGGGGACGTGGATATTCTCTACGAGCTTCCAGGGCTCGCAGGGGAAGCGAAGCCGATCGGAGCTGATGAGTGCCATGGGCTGTTGAAGTCCTTCGAAAAAAGTAGGGTCAGAGAAGATCGTTGAGGTCGTCCACCACCAGCGTGGCGCCGGCGTCGAGCAGGGTTTTCCGGCCCGCCCCGCGGTCCACGCCGATCACGGCGTAAAAGTTGGCTCCTGCGCCGGCCTGCACGCCGGACACTGCGTCCTCAACCACGATGCATTCCTCCACAGGCACGCCCAGCAGGCTTGCTCCATAGACGTAGGTGGCCGGGTCTGGCTTACCGGGAAGTCCGACGCCGGCAGCAACCTGACCGTCGACGACCACCTCAAAGTGGTGGTCGAGCCCGGCGGCCTTCAGTACCGCAGGCGCGTTGCGCGAGGAGGACACCACAGCCACCTTGAGACCCAGTTCCACTGCGGCGTTGATGAACTTGACCGAGCCCTCATACGGCTCAACGCCGCGGGAGTTCACGATCTCGTTGAAAATCGCGTTCTTGCGGTTGCCCAGGCCCTGCACGGTCTCGTTGTCCGGGTGGTCATGAACCGGCCCTTCGGGCAGTGTGAGGCCGCGGGACGTCAGGAAGTCACGGACGCCGTCGAATCGGGGCTTGCCATCGATGTGATCGAAGTAGTCGCTCTCCTGGTAGCCCTGCGGATGGCCCGTTGCGGCCAGGTAACCGTCGAAAAGCTCCTGCCACGCCTGCTCATGCACCACGGCAGTGGGCGTCAGCACGCCGTCGAGGTCGAACAACAGCGCCGAGGCGCCAGTCCAGGCATTACGAAGATCAGTCATATGCATTGTTCCGTTCAGCGCTTGTGGCGCGTGGTCTTGCGTTCGATGAGCTTGGTATCGAGCAGGTGGTTGGAGGGTTGATGGGGGGTTTCAGTATTCAGCAGGCGTTCACACAGCAGGTTTGCTGCGAAGGCGCCTTGGTCGGCAACGGGTTGCGCCACGGTGCTCAGGCCCAGGAACCAACTCATGGGGTGATCGTCTATGCCGATCACGGATACATTCTTGGGCACGGAAAGGCCGTGTTCACGCAGTGCCATCAGGGCACCGAACGCGGCCTCGTCGCAGTGGGCGAACACTGCTGTGGGCCTCCCGCCGCGGGTCATGAGTTCAGTCATTGCCCGCCTGCCGTCGTCGATGCTTGGCCCGGCTCCCACCACAAGGTCCGGGTGGACGGTGAGGTGGTGATCATCCAGCGCACGTTTGAAGCCACGGAACCGTGGAGTCTCAGTCACAACGGAGTGTTCATTGCTCGAGAGAACTGCCAAGTCCCAATGGCCCAGCCCCAGCAGGTGTTGGGTGGCCTGCCAGGCTGCGTGTTCGTCATCGATACCTACATTGTCCCACGGAACATTTCGCATGCCCACGCTGGCCACTGCCAGTCCGCAGGCTTCCAACGCTTCCACTTCTGTGGGGGCGAGGTCAACATTGAGCAGCAGCAGCCCATCCACTCTTTGCGCCAGGTTTCCCAGATCCGCAAAGAACTGTTGCCGCACGCTGGCCTTATTGCGCAGGCTGATCAGGACTGTGTCGTAGCCACTGTCGCCGAAGACTTCCTCTGCTGCTTCCACGGCCTGGGCGAAGAACCAGGCAGTGGCGGTCGGGGCCACGATGGCCACCGAACCCGTGCTCCCACCGGCCAGCCTGGACGCTGCGGCGGAGGCTTTGTAGCCAAGTTTGCTGGCGGCTTCCGCCACCTGTCGCTGGGCTTTTTCAGAAACGTTGGGGAGGTTCCTGAGGGCCCGGGACACCGTGCAAATGGACAACCCGGAGAGAACGGCTACGTCCTGGATTGTCACTCTGTGAGTCCTAACCATGCAACACGGCCTCAACCCTTTCCATCCTCGCCTGACGCCTTCGCGTGAGCCCCTAACCGGGACACCAGCCAAAAGTGTAAGCGCTTACAATTTTGTCATTCAATAGAGTGTGGTCGAATGCGATATTGTGACGCGAATCTCGGCGAAAGCTTGATTCCGTGGTCTGGATGCCTTCTAATCCTTGGGGCTTAACCCAAGACGTAGTACTTCAGGAACGCGCTCACATCCACCAATTCGGGCGGCTCGATCCTGTGACCCATCCCAGGGTAGGTCCGCGCCGTCAGTGCGACGTTGGCATCCAACCACTCCTCCGTGTGGGCAATGGCGTCCTCGTTGATGACCGGATCGGCCTTATCCCGTCCCCAGAAGAACGGTGGCGGGACGTCAAAGGACTCGCTCAGGGCCAGGAGATCGTTGTCCAGGACGAACCCGGACAGCCCGACTGTTGCCTTGAACGCGTTGGGCCGCAGGCGTAGGAGCGTGCTGGCCATTGCCATTCCCTGCGAATAGCCCAGCAGGCTGACGCTGCTGTGGTTGTCCTTGACGGAGTTGATCCAGTTGAACACCGAGTTGGTGGACGCGATGACATCCGCGAAGTCGTTGGTCAGGAAGTAGTCCAGCAGGAACCAGCCGTAGTGGTCACCGATGCTCTTGGGGCCGCGAAGTGCCGCGCAGGTGAACTCGCCGGGAAGGTGCGGGAAGAGGTCAACCATACGCTGCTCGCTGGTGCCATACCCGTGCATCATCACCAGCAACGGCGTGCCCTTGCGCTGGTTTTCGGGCTTCGACCACACCACTGATTCCATGGGGACGAGCCTAGTAGACTGTGCCCATGACTCCGCAGGAACTGGCCAACCTGGCCCATCTGCGGCGCGCCCGCGACTTCATCGATCGCGAGTATGCGCGTCCGCTGGACGTGCCCACCATGGCCGCCGGCGCACTGATGTCTCCCGCACATTTCTCCCGCCAGTTCAAAGCCGCCTACGGCGAATCGCCGTACAACTACCTCATGACCAGGCGCATTGAGCGCGCCATGGCCCTACTCCGCGCAGGAACAAGCGTGACAGATGCCTGCATGGAAGTCGGCTGTACCTCGCTGGGCTCGTTCAGCACCCGCTTCACGGAGATTGTGGGAATCAACCCCAGCGAATACCGGGCCCGGGAGCACCACGCCGTGAAGGCCATGCCCAACTGCATCGCCAAACAGCACACCCGTCCTGAACGAACAGGTAACAAAAACCTGAGCAGGATTGAAGAAGCGCCCGCGTCCTAGCTGCAATAGCGTGTGATTCATGAACATTTCATTGAAGTACGCACACGTCACAGTCAACGATGTCGATGAGTCGCTCGCGTTCTACCGGGACGCCCTGGGTTTTGACGTTCGGAACGACGTCGGCTCGGACGGCCAGCGCTGGGTCACCATCGGCAGCGATGCCCAGCCTGATCTTGAGCTGGTCCTTTCCCCGCCGCACGCAGGCCGCTCACAGGCCGACGGCGACGCCATCCAGGAACTCCTCACCAAGGGCGTCATGCCCATGCTCGTGTTCACCACGGATGACCTCGACGCCACCTTCGAAAAGCTGCGCGCATCCGGCGCCGAGGTACTCCAGGAACCCATCGACCAGCCCTGGGGCCCGCGCGACTGCGCCTTCCGCGACCCCTCGGGCAACATGATCCGCATCAATCAGGGCTAACCATCCTCGCAGGGTTCACAGCCCGTAAGCACGCACGGCGGGACGTTACCGTGGGCACCCACGGCGACGTGCCGCCGTCGTCGTTCTTCTGTTGTCAGAGACTAATCAGGCTGGCATCCGACCGCTCGCCGTCCTGATGCGTGGATGTGATTGCCGCAGTTACGACGTCGGACAGCCGCATCCGCCGGCCATAAGCTTGCCGCTGCAGCCGCTCGCCGGTTCCGCGCCGGAGGATGTTCGCCACCCCTGTCCGCGCGAGCGCCAGATCTCCGGATTCAGTCAATGCCCGTCGGATGTGCCGGAGTAGGGCACCGGCCACATCGGCGGCAGCATATGGCGCCTGCTCCAGCGGGTGCAGCAATTGGTTGTTGATGCCGAAACGGCTGGCCTTCCAGTTGGCCATGCGGATTACCGGCGTCAAAGTGCTCGACGGCGGGCCCCCCTTGCGCCACTCGCTTGCCGACGTTTCCACAAGAGCACGTGCGAGGACCGCAATGGTGAGGGCGTCTTCGGCGTAGAGGCAGACGTCGGCAACCCGAAGTTCCACCGTCGGGTGTCCCCTGGACAAGCGGGCGTCGAAGTAGATCATGCCTTCATCCAGTGGAACTCCGGTCCCCAGCAACTCTGAAAGCACCGCCCGGTAGCCGTCCGCCGAGCCGAAAACATCCATGGGGCCCGCCGTGGGCCATCTGTTCCAGATCTGCGTGCGGTAACTGGCGAACCCCGTGTCGGCGCCCATCCAGAACGGAGAATTGGCGCTCAGCGCCAAGAGGACCGGCAGCCAATGGCGCATCCGGTCCAGGACTGCAACTCCCTCCTCCGGCGACTCAATGGACACGTGGACGTGGAAGCCACAAGTGAGTTGCTCGCGGGAAATCAAACCAAATTCCGCGCCCATGGCAGCGTAGCGTTGGTTGCCCGTAGTCGGCGTGGCATGGAAGACCGGCGGGGTGGCCAACGCGGCAACCCGCGCCCCGACAGCCAGGGCAGCAGAGTCGGCCAACGCCCGCCCGGCGCGGATCTCGGCCCTGAGTTCCTTGGCAGTCCGGCAGGGCAGCGAGTTGACCTCAATCTGTTCCTGTTTGAACTCCGACTTCAGCGAAGGCCCTTGAGGGTTTGACTCCGGGCCTTCAGGGGAGGCCACATCCAGGATGTCGGCGGCCAATGCCAGGGGCATGCCGTCCACCGGATCGGCAATTAGTAGTTCCTCTTCGACGCCAAACGTACGCATAGCCACCCCTCCCCGCGACGAGTTATTTAGAGACGGCGGTTATCCAACGTGGCGCGGAACCTCCATTTGGAAACCACAACGACAGTGGAGCACCTGCGTCTGCAAGTACACCTCAAGGAGGCTGGGACTGTCCGGATCGTCAGTGGTCCGGGGCGCCTCAATGACGCGTTCCGTGGGGCGTCCCAAGGTCATGGGATCACCGCAGTGGGTGCAGCTGAACCAGAGGCCCGCTGCAGACGTGGAAAGAAATTCACTCTGGATGGCGGGTACCAAGGCATCCAGGCGGACTGCGTGGGCGTAAAACGTATCGCATTCGCTACACGTGTAGCTGACTTCGACGATCTCCGACTGATTCGGTGTCGCTTCCACAACCGTCTCTACAAAAATGTAGGAATCAGTATTGCAAACGGTGCACCAAGGGCGTGCTCCGGTATCGACAGTTGCAGGTGCCCGTCCGCTTGCAGGCTTCGGGGCGGGAATCGGGGATCCAAGCGTCATTGCCATTCTCCTTTTGCTCCTTCAAGGAACCTGCATGGAGGCACGCTGTGAGCCGGCCGAAAGGGGCCGCGGCTGAAAAGGTGCAGTTCTTGGACCATCCGGGATGGTACAACTCATGAGGCTCCAAGGGCTATCTGCTTAACCCATGTATGAATGTAGTTCACTAGTGGCACCCGTCACAAGTGATGGGTTTGCTGCCTGCCCCTTGTGCGCGCGCTTTTACGCTTCGAAGTGCGCCACGGGAGTTTCGTTGGCCACGCTCTTGACGATAGTCTCTGCCACGTCCCGCAGCTTCTGGTTCCGGGTGCTCGATGCCTTCTTGAGGATTTGGAACGCTTCTTCCTGCGTACAGCGGTTCTGGCCCATGATGATTCCACTGGCGAGGTCGATCACGGTACGAGTCTGCATGGCTACCTGCAGATCGTCAGCGTGCTGCTGCTTCACACCAATCCGTACAGCCAGCCGCAGTGAGCGCTCGGCTTGGCTTGCGTAAAGTTCACAATTACGGATGGTGGCGTCATCGAATGCTTGGGCTTGCGGGGCGAAGAAGTTGAGGGCTGCGGTTGCTCCTTCGTCCAATTCCAAGGGCACGCAGAGCGCGGAAAGATGTCCACGCTCGGCAATGACTGAGCAGTACTCGGACCACCTTTCTTCGGTTGATGTGTCGGGAACATGCTGGGTGCTGCGGCTTCGCATGGCCTCCAGGCAAGGACCATCACCGTACGCCTGCTGCACTTCATCGATCAGCCTGGCTTCATGGGTGCTTCCAGCTACCGTGGCAGTGCGGCGCCGCCGGCTGAGAGTGATGCCGCAGAGCACATCCATGCCAACGGCCTGCGATACGGCAGAAGCCGAAAAAACCGCGAGCTCATGGAGGAAACCACCCACATCTTCGCTGTCTATCACCAGGTCCTGCAACTGCTCAGGCACCGAAACATCGTCGGGCGCAGAGACAGCATCAGGCGCCGCAAAATCAATGTTCATTTCGTCCATGCCTCATTTTACGGTCGCCCAAGCCCAACTCGTCACCCGATTAGCAAAGGAATCAAAAACCTTGCATCTGGCGTGCACCTATGTGCACAATCGACCTGTAGTCCACATCACGGGACTCAGGTTTTCCAGCTCATGCAGACGGGCACCCCGCATTTTTTGATGCAGAGGTACAGACCCATGCCGGCTCAGCCAGCGTCCAGAGTCCCGGACGAAGCACATCAACCACCCGATGAACCGCTTTGGTGCTCGCGCTGTAATACCGACCAGCACCTCCTGGTGAACTCAATTCAGTCGCACTATCCGCCCGCGCCCAACATGGTGGAAGTGGCGTACGAGTGCCATGTCTGCAGGTACTCCTACCAACATGTCGCCTCCGTACGACGCGTGGCCGCGGTCCTGAACCGCCCCGGCGTCCCCCAAGGGGTTCTGCAATTCGGCGGCCAGTACCTCCACTGCGGTGAACCCATGAAGACCAAAAGCTGCGAGCTTCGCAGGGTCCAGGCACCCTTGGTGCTGACTCCGGGAGCGCAGCTGCGGATGTACGAGGTACTTATCAATACACGCATCCTCGGGTGCCACTGCGGCTTCCGCATGGAAATCCCGGACTGACATTGGAGACGGATGAGAGGCAGAGCCATGCGGAGCTACACCAACAATTCTGGAGCTAACGGGAGGGATAGCATGCACGCAGAATCACAACGGAAAGAACCTTTGACCACAGGTGGGAAGCTGGGGCAAGCCGCTAAGCGCCGCCTTCCGGATCCGCCGGATCCGGACAACCTTCCCATCGACTACCCGGGCTTGGGGTGGGACTCCAGCAGGTATCCCTCTACTGTTCCAGGGAGCCTTCGGCCGCAACACTCCACCCACCGGCAGAGCGCCTGATCATGAGTGGATTCCCGCCGGACCCATCGCATCCTGATCCCACCCGCGAGCCAGGACCCACGCCTGAGCCCGTTCCGCTGCCGGAACCAGGGCCGCCACCCGTCCCGGACCCCACGCCAGAACCCACAGTGCCCTCGCCGCCGACGCCGGGGCCGCCAACGCCGGGAGAACCGCCTGGCCTTTTGACCTAGCCCACACCGGCCGAGAGGACCAAGCGGGTTCCTCCGCAGACCGGATCCCGTAGATATCCCCCAGTCGGGATCCGAACGAGGGCATGCCGCGCTACAGGGAGCGCGGCATGCCCTTTTCGTGCGCCTGGAGTTTTGTGCTGTCCAGACTTGTCCGTATCCATATCTGTGTTTATGTTGATTTCTATTGACTTACCAACATAAACAAAGATAGAGTCAAGCAATTCCACATCGTTGTGACAGCAGTCACTGATGTGGCTGCACTGATACGCAGCTTGACCGCTATGGAGGGTAAGTGTTCGCCGAAGAACGCCAGCAACTGATCTCCGCACTCGTCGCAGAGCGCGGACGGGTGAGCGTCACTGACCTTGCCGACCGTTTCAGCATCACCACTGAGACAATCCGCCGCGACCTTGCGGCCCTTGAGGTTTCCGGGAACCTGAGGCGCGTTCATGGCGGCGCCGTCCCCTCTGACCTCCTGAGCACCCGCGAGGAGAGCATCCTCGAGCGCGCCGTCCAGCGTCAGGTGGAAAAACTCCGCATTGCTAACGCGGCACTCGCCCTGATCCCCCAACTCACCACGGGCAGCGTCCTCCTGGACGCGGGTTCCACCACCGAAACCCTCGCCGACCTTCTGGCCCAGCGCACGCCACCGGCCAACGGAAATGATGAGCTCGTGGTCATCACGCACGCCATCCCCATCGCCGGCAAGCTCTCCTCCACGCAGGGCATAGCACTCCAGATCCTTGGCGGGCGTGTCCGCGGACTGACGCAGGCCGCCGTCGGCCAGTCAACCGTGGAGGCAGCTCACAAACTCCGCCCGGACATCGCCTTTGTTGGTGCCAACGGCATCCATGCAACCTTCGGGCTCAGCACCCCGGATCCCGAAGAAGCCGCGGTGAAAGCCGCTTTCGTCACGTCAGCCCGCCGTGTGGTGGCCCTGGCCGACTCCTCCAAACTGGACGCCGAAACCCTGGTCCAGTTCGCCACCCTGAAGGATGTTGACACTTTGATCACAGACAGCGAACCGTCCGCGGAACTCGCAGCAGCCTTGGCCGATGCCGGCGTAGACGTGGTGATCGCATGATCATCACTTTGACCGCCAACCCCAGCCTGGACCGCACGGTGGAGCTTCCCGGAGCCTTGGCCCGCGGCGAGGTTCAGCGCGCGGTGGCCGTCCACCAGGAATCCGGCGGAAAGGGTGTCAACGTTTCACGGGCTCTGGTTGCCTCTGGCCTGGCCACCCTGGCAGTCCTCCCGGGCGCCGATTCGGATCCTGTGCTTTCGGGGCTGCACGACGGCGGCGTACCGTTCGCGGCGCTGCCCATCGGTCAGGCATTGCGCAGCAACGTCACGCTCACCGAACCGGACGGTGTCACCACCAAGATCAACGAACCCGGCCCGGAGCTGAGCGGAGAACAGCAGGAAGCCCTGATCGGGCTGCTGCTGGAACGCTCCCGTGGCGCCAGCTGGGTGGTTCTCGCAGGTTCACTCCCACCAGGAGTGCCTGCGGATTTTTACGCCACCATCGCTCGTCGACTCCGGTCGAACGCGGACGGAACGGCGGCCCCAAGCATCGCCATTGACTCCTCCGGGGCGCCGCTCGCGGCCGCCTTGGTGGGCGATGCCGCAGGAAAGCCCGACCTCCTCAAGCCGAACGCGGAAGAGCTCGCAGAGCTGGCCGCCGCCGCCGGTTTTACCAACGTCTCCACTGCTGACGAACTGGAAGCAGATCCGGCCAAAGCCGCTGAAGCTGCAGCCGCCGTCGTCGCCAGCGGTGTAGGTGCCGTTCTCGCAACACTCGGGTCCAAAGGAGCAGTCCTGGTGACGGCGGACGGAGCATGGTTCGCCACGCATCCACCCATCAAAGCCGTCAGCACGGTGGGCGCCGGGGACTCTTCATTGGCCGGCTATTTGCTGGCTGCAACCCAAGGTGGCTCTGCGCAGGACTGCCTTCGTCAAGCCGTGGCACATGGTGCCGCTGCTGCTTCGCTGCCGGGCTCCACTGTCCCGGCAGTCCACCAGACAACCCCCAATGCCGTAACCATCACGGCCCTCCAGAAGGACTCACAGTGACCCAGCTGATCACACCCCAATTGGTCACCCTCGACCAAAACCTGGGCGACTCCCCTGCCGACGTCATCCGCGTCCTGGCTGGCAAAGTTGCCGCCTCCGGCCGTGCTTCCGAGGTTGAAGGCCTCTTCGCCGACGCCTTCGCCCGCGAGCAAAAGACCGCAACCGGCGTCCCCGGCGGAATCGCTATTCCGCACTGCCGCTCTGCCGCTGTCCAGGAGCCTGCCCTTGCCATGGCCCGCCTGTCCCACAAAGTGGACTTCGGCGCCAAGGACGGCCCCGCTGACCTCATCTTCTTCATCGCAGCCCCGGACGGCGCGGACCAGGAGCACTTGAAGCTGCTGTCCAAGCTGGCCCGTTCGCTGATCAAGAAGGACTTCACGGCAGCACTGCGCGCGGCTGCCACTGAGCAGGACATTGTGGACCTTGTTGACGGTGCACTGGCCGATAAGCCTGCGGCCGCACCTGCGGACAGTTTCGCTGCCCCTGCCGAAGCACCCGCTCCCATGGGATCCGGCGCATCAGGCGGACCCAAGCGCATCGTGGCCGTGACCGCTTGCCCCACAGGTATTGCGCACACGTACATGGCTGCCGACTCGCTGGTTGCCGCCGCCAAGGAAATGGGCGTCGACCTTCAGGTCGAGACCCAGGGATCCTCTGGCGCCAAGCCGCTTGACCCGGCCGTGATCGCAGCAGCTGACGCCGTGATCTTTGCCGTCGACGTGGATGTTCGCGGCAAGGAACGTTTCGCCGGCAAGCCGGTCATCAACGCACCAGTCAAGCGGGGCATCGACGAACCCACCAAGATGGTCCAAGAAGCACTTGCAGCTGCCGACGACCCCCGGGCCCGCCGCGTTCCCCATGCCGGCGCTGAAGATCAGGCTGAGCGCGATGAGGAGGAGAAGGGCGAGCACATCGGCCAGAAGCTGAAGCGGGCACTCCTCACCGGTGTCAGCTACATGATTCCGTTCGTAGCCGGCGGTGGCCTGCTGATTGCCCTGGGCTTCCTGCTGGGTGGTTACGACATCACCGAGGTGGCCGACAAGGTGGTGCTGGAGAACAACTTCGGCAACCTGCCTGAAGGTGGCCTTGCCATTTACCTCGGTGCAGTCTTGTTCAAGATCGGAGCCCTGTCCATGGGCTTCCTGGTCCCGGCCTTGGCTGGCTATATCGCCTACGCCATCGCCGACCGCCCAGGTATCGCACCGGGCTTCGTTGCCGGTGCCGTATCAGGGTTTATGGGTGCCGGGTTCCTCGGTGGCATCGTAGGCGGCCTCCTGGCCGGCTACGTCGCACACCTGATCGGGACGTGGCAGGTGCCGCGCTGGCTTCGTGGCCTGATGCCCGTCGTCATCATCCCGCTGCTTGCCTCTATCGTCGCTTCGGGCCTGATGTTCCTGGTCCTCGGCGGTCCCATCGCTGGCCTGACCGTAGCTCTGAACAACTGGCTGACGGGCATGAGCGGTGCTTCCGCAGTGGTTCTTGGCATCATCCTTGGCCTTATGATGTGCTTCGACCTCGGCGGTCCCGTGAACAAGGTTGCCTACGCCTTCGCCGTGGCCGGTTTGAGCGCCGGCAGCGCCGACAACCAGGCACCCTGGCTGATCATGGGTACCGTGATGGCTGCGGGCATGGTTCCGCCGCTCGCCATGGCTCTCGCCACGGTCCTGAACAAGAAGCTCTTCACCCTCAACGAACGCGAAAACGGCAAAACAGCCTGGCTGCTGGGCGCATCCTTCATCTCCGAAGGCGCCATCCCGTTCGCAGCAACTGACCCACTGCGCGTCATCCCGGCCAGCATGCTGGGCGGCGCCCTGACCGGCGCCCTCTGCATGGCCACCGGGGTCACTTCACAGGCTCCCCACGGCGGGTTCTTCGTCTTCTTCGCCATTGGCAACCTGCCGATGTTCATCATCGCCATCGTGGCTGGAATGGTAGTCAGCGCCCTGGCGGTCATCGCCCTCAAGCGCTGGGCCGTCAAGAAGCCGGTAGAAGCGGAAGCCGCACCGGCCACCGTCAGCGTCTAGACTTCCCACAAAGCCAAGCCTCTCAACAGCCACCTCTTTCAACAAAGGAGCACCAATGCCAGAACGTACAGCCACCATCGCAAGCCGCGTCGGCCTCCACGCCCGCCCGGCAGCCATTTTCGCCGAAGCAGCTGGAGACCTGAATCTTGACGTCACCATCGCACGCCAGGGCGAGCCCGCGGATGACGCCATGGACGCCGCGAGCATCCTGTCACTGATGAGCCTTGGCGCTTCCCACGGCGACGTCGTGGTGCTGCGCGCCGACGGTGAGGGTGCGGATGCAGCCTTGGACAGCTTGGTGAAGATCCTCGAAACGGACCACGACGCCGAGTAGGGTCACCCAAACCCCTCAGCGACACGCAAAGAGCCTGGTGCCACCCGGATATGGGTGGCACCAGGCTCTTTCTGTGTCCGCCTAAGGACCGGCGAGCTCGTCAAGGTGGCGCGAGAGCACGCGGAGCATCGGACCCGCCTCCGGGAGTTCACCGCTCCACAGTCCCTGCATGGCGATTCCATCAAGAAGAGCACGTAGTCGCTGCACTTCATACTCCGTATCGCGCCCCTTATAGAACAGGCCGGCTTCGATCAGGATGTTTACAGCTGCGTGGCATGCGTGCTCGACTCCCTCGCTAAGCCTCATCGCGGCAGGACGTAGTGCACTATCCGTCAGTGAGAGGACACCAAGCTGCACCTGCGCCACGAGTTCCAGCCGCCGTTCCTTGTCGAGAGGAAGCAACTGCAGGAGCAAGCCATCAACCAAGGCCCGGCCAGTGAGCTCAAGGGCGGCGATTCGGGCGGTGACCCGGTCCTCAATGAGTTGCAGGCAGAACTCCCTCAGGGCATGTTGCGTGGCAAACGCGCGCCTCAGTGAAGCAGCGGCGATGCCCGCTTCCGCTGCCACCCCGCGCACGGAAAGGCCCGAAAGACCCTCACGTTCCAGCACCCGCAAGGAAGCTTCCGCTATTGCTGCGCTGCGTGCCTCTGCATCGATTCTCCGGGGCATGGTTTCAGCGCGACAGGGTAGCAGCGGGAATAGTGCGGGCGGCTTTCTTCGGCCAGATCGTGTAGCTCAAGGCCCAGAGGAAGTCGATTGCGAAGATGATCCCCAGGATGCGAAAGAAATCCGAGAGGGCAGAGGTTCGTGCAGCGTCGTTGACCAGGAAGATGATGGCTCCCAGTGTCCCCGCAGCGATGGCCATTGCCAACGCAGTCAAAAGCACATCCCGCCAGCACTTGATCGTGTAGCGGGTTCCTGTGACTCGTTCCGGCACAGGTCCGCCCGCGAAGCGATGTTGGAAGTGCGCATCAGCCCATGCCACCATCCGTTTGCCGTAAGCAATGGAGACGCCGATGTAAATCGCCGCCAGCCCGTGCTGCCATGATGCTGTTCCCCCGCCCAGCAGATCCAAGGAGACTAGGGCAAGCAGGACAGCGTCAATCACCGGAGCAAGGATCAGGAGAGCACCGCCAAGGCGAGGCCTCCGCAGCAGGTAGCGCGCTGCGAGTCCGGCGATAATCGCCACCCAGAACGCAACTTCGCACACCACGATCGCGATCAGAATCATTGACTGCTCCCCAAGGCTTGTCACACCGAACGTTATTAGTACGAGTGTACTCACAAGTTCATGGGAGCCGGCCGCTATGGCTTGCTGGTGAAACCTTGGGCTACGTCCTCGACGTTTCGCCGTTAAGGAAGGCGGCAACAGACGCCTCTGTGGGCTTCACTTCCGTGAGCTTGCCCGAGAGGTAGGCCTCGATGATCCTTGGGTCGACGTACGAAGAGCGGGCCACCGACGGGGTGTTGCCCAGCAACTCCGAAGCTTCCTTGATGGCTTGCACTATCGCTTGGCGTGGTGTGCCCTTATGTCCGGACTTGATCAGGCATAGCGCCGCAGCCGCAGTGCCCTTCCACGTCCGGAAATCCTTGGATGTGTAGGCTTCGCCGGCGATACCACGCAAGTATTCATTGATCATGGACGCGTCAACGGAAACCCATGACCCGTTGGCTTGGTACGCCAACAACCTCTCTTTACCTGGCCGCTGCGCAAGGGGCTCAAGGAAGGCTGCCAGAGCGGGGTCGTGGATGGATGTGTCCCACAACTGGCCGCTCTTCCCAGGGAACTTCAGGAAGACGTCCTGCCCCTCCACCCGGGCGTGGCGGCATCGGAGTGTGGTGAGCCCATAGGAGCCGTTCTGCTTCATATAGATCTCGGAGCCGACGCGGAGCGCACCCAGATCCATGAGCCGTACCGCCGCGGCGAGGGTTTGTTGCCTGGGATCTTCGGTGTTCTGCAGGTGCACCGTCACATTGCGCCGTATTGCGGGAAGGACAAGGCCCAACTTGGCTGCCCGAAGGAACTTCTCGGTGTCCTTACGTTCCCGCCACCGGGGATGGTAGATGTACTGGCTGCGTCCTGCACCATCAACCCCGGTGGCCAGAATGTGGCCGTGCTCGTAGGGGCTGATCCATACATCGGTCCACGCAGGCGGGATCGCCAGCGCATTAATGCGCTGGCGATCCTCTTTGCTAACCAGACTTCCATCCGGATGCCTGTAACTGAACCCTTTTCCTACCTTGCGGCGGACGATGCCGGGCTTGGACAGGTCACTGCGCTTAAGCCGGGGCACGGTTCTTCCGCCCTACTCTGACCGAGCCGGTCCGGTAGGTCTAGGCCTCGTCCGGATCCGTCACGGCAGCTCCGGCATTCATGATTTCGGCGTTAATCATCCACACCAGCTGCTCAAGGCGGGAGATGAACGCGTGCAGCAGGTCCGCCGTCGTGGGGTCTTCCTCGTCAACTTCGTCATGGACGTCGCGCATGGTCTGGACTGCGCGCTCAACGCGGTCAGTAACCAGCTTGACGGCGTTCTTGGTGTTGACCAGACCGGCCGGGAATTCTTCCAGGCGCGTGCCCTTGGCGATGGTCGCGCTGCGGCCATCGGGCAGGGCGTGGAGTGCTCGCATGCGCTCGGCGGTGTCGTCTGCGAACTCGCGCGTGGCCACTACAAGCTCGTCCAGCTGGAGGTGTAGGTCGCGGAAGTTCGGACCCACGATGTTCCAGTGCGCCTGCTTTCCCTGGAGCTGGAGCTCAATAAGGTCTGTCAGGACGATCTGAAGGTTGTCTGCAAGCTGCTGTGACGCTTTCATGTGTTCCTCTCATGGACGTTCATGTGAGCCAAAACGCGCCGCAAAATGTCTGCGGCAACTGCCCAATCATCAGGTGACGACTTCAATAAGCCTTTCATAAGGTTGCTTAGTAGTACAATGGGAAGTGTTACTGTTCACGACTGGCGAACTTCACCACGAGGCGAAGACCGGTATGTGATACACGAAAAGGCACTTTGAGGCCGTGGAACGCCTCCAAGTACCGGCATAACTAAATCGAAGTAAATCGGAATGCATAGTTGGGAATCGGCGATTCATCAAAGATTCCCCGAGAAAGGAATGTGCTGACCATGAATACGCTTCTGATCATTGCTGGTGTAGTAGCAATTGTTCTTCTCCTGGTGGGCGGCTTCACCGAAGCCCTGAGTTGGTTGCTGTGGGTAGGCGTCATCCTCCTCGTCATTGCGGCCATCGGCTGGTTGCTGAGCTTCATGTCGGGTCGCAGGGGACACACGGTATAAACCAGAACCGGACATACCCCACCCGGATTTAACGGGCAGGCCTTAAGCACTTACAGACAGTGAGGGCTGTTCCCACCACTGCATGTGCACGGGAACCGGCCCCCGGCTTCACCCGTCGCCCTCGGCGCCTTTACCGGTTGCTGAAGGCGGCGGGGCCGCATCAGGGTCTTGGGGTGTGGGGAACTCGTCACCCGGGGCATCGGGGACTCCCTGGGCCGGCCGTTCCGGCGTCTCGCGTTCATCACCCTGACCAGGCATTTCCTGTTCCGGAGTGGGTGTGCCGTAGCCGCCGGGTTCGCTCTCAGGGTCCACGCGGTGTTCGTCCTGATTCATTGCTTCCTCCTTGGAAATCCGATGAGGCCCCGATAGAAAAGATCGAGGAATGCTGACAGTTCGACCGTAGTCCCGTGCATGGTCGTCGTCCACCAAAACCACCACGGAGGTGCACAGATGGTAGAGCCGGAGCAGGCTCCCAGGATCGGCAGGAACGAGTCCACCGAGGAACGGATGGACCGCAACTGGATGGAATTGATCCAAGAGTTACGGGTTCTCCAAACGGGGGTACAGATCCTTGGCGGTTTCCTGCTCACGCTCCCCTTTCAGGAAAGATTCGAACTCCTGGACGACTGGCAACGGAACCTCTACCTGTTCAACGTGATGGTGGCAGCGCTAACCACAGTCCTCATCGTGCTGCCCGTCAGCGTTCATCGCCGTTTGTTCCGTAGGGGGCTCAAGGCCACCTTGGTCTCCAGCGCCGATATTGTCACCAAGTGGGCGTTGGCTGGAGTGGCGTTGTTAATTGTTGGCTCGGCCACCTTGGTTTTCGATTTCACCGCCGGACGGACCGCCGGACTTGTGGCCGCCGGATTCATCATTCTGGTGCTGCTGCTTCTTGTAGTGGGCGCTCCGCTATGGCTGCACCGCCGCGCCATCCGAAACGGCGACGGCAACGGCAACAACGGAAAAGCAAAGGACGCGTAAGGAAGATGCTGCGGCCCTCCAAACACCAGGAAACTTCCGGTAAAGACAACAAGCCGGCCCGCCATTGGATCAAGGACCATGGTTTGCTGTTGGTCAACGCAGGGCTGTTCGTCGTTTTCCTCGGCGGCATGATCATCTCAGGGGCAGCCCATTACAGCGAAGAACAGCAAACGCACGGACAACCGGCAACCGGCATTTCCGATTTCCTGACTTCCGGCAATTTCTGGGAAGCCGTCTTCGAGAACTGGGAGTCGGAGTTCCTCCAGATGGGCATGTACGTGGTCCTGACGGTCTTCCTGTTCCAAAGGGGCTCCTCTGAATCAAAGCCCGTGGACAAGGACGCCCCTCAGGACGAGGACCCGCGAGACGCAAAGATGACAGCGAAGACCCCTTGGCCTGTACGCCGGGGTGGCTGGGTCCTGAAGGTCTACGAGCACTCACTTTCGGGCCTGCTAGGCCTGCTTTTCCTGCTCTCGTTCACCTTGCATGCTTTCGGCGGCACAGCCGCTTACAACGACGAACAGCGCAGCCATGGCCTCCCCGAGGTCTCCACGTGGGAGTACATCGGTTCCAGCCAGTTCTGGTTTGAGTCTTTCCAGAACTGGCAAAGCGAGTTCCTTGCTGTGGCCGTGCTGGTGGGAGCTTCCGTATACCTCCGCGAAAGAGGCTCACCGGAATCCAAGCCGGTCGCAGAGCCACACTACGAGACGGGCGCCTAAACCAATTCAGAGAAAGGAAGGCATCATGCCTGGAAAGAAGAACTCCAGTTTGAAGGACCCCAAACTTTATGAAGAGCTCCGCGAGGATGGCGCATCCAAAGAGAAGGCTGCCCGCGTCTCGAACGCTGCCGCGGCCAAAGGCCGCAAGGAAGTAGGACGCAAGGGCGGAAAGTCCGGTGATTACGATGACTGGACTGTGGACAAACTGAAAGCCCGAGCCAAGGAACTTGGCCTCAAAGGCTATTCAGACAAGAAGAAATCCGAGCTCATCTCGATGCTGCGGAACCACTAAAGCCAACAAAAGCAGCGGCCACCTGGACGGCGGCCGCGCTTTTATGGAATTACGACGCCGGTTCACGCCTTTTTCTTGGCCCGAGCCTTTGGTTTGCTGGCAGTTTTGCTGGCGGCAGCGGCGTCGTCGTCCGCCTTTTCCTTGCCGCGTTTCTTGTCCAGGCTGCGTTTGAGTGCTTCCATAAGGTCGATAACGTCCCCACCCTCGCCTTCTCCTTCCACCGCGCCGAAGGTGGCCTCGGTGTCCAGGGCCTCGCCCTTCTCCAGTTTGGCCTCGATCAGCGTTCGGAGCTGCGCTTGATAGTCATCGGTATATTCATCGGGGTCAAAGTCGTGCGCCATGGATTCCACCAGGGCGGAGGACATTTCCAGTTCCTTGTCGGAGATCTTGATGTCGGTCTCCAACGACGGGAACTTGGCCTCGCGGACCTCATCGCCCCACAGGAGTGCCTGCAGCAACAGAACGTCCCCACGCACCCGCAGCGCCCCCAAACGGGTCTTCTGCCGCAGCGCGTACTGGACAATCGCGATCCTGTCCGTGTCCTCCAGCGTCTGCCGGAGAAGCATGTACGCCTTGGGCGATTTGGAGTCCGGCTCCAGGAAATAGCTGCGCTCGTACATGATGGGGTCCAACTGCTCGGCGGGGATAAACTCCACCACCTCAATTTCGCGGCTGTTCTCTTCAGGCAACGATTTCAATTCGGCAGACGTCAGGACCACTGTGCGTCCTTCTTCTTCGTAGGCCTTGTCGATATCCTCGTACGCCACAACCTCGCTGCAAATTTCGCATTTACGCTGGTACCGAATGCGCCCGCCGTCCTTATTGTGGACTTGGTGCAGGCCAATGTCGTGATCCTCCGTGGCACTGTAGAGCTTCACTGGTACGTTGACCAGACCGAACGCGATAGATCCCTTCCATATGGCCCTCATGCACCCAGTCAACAGCACAACACAGCAGAGGAGAAGAGGTGGCAGGCAAGCAACAGGAGCGGGTGAACGTGGAAGGTCACGAACTCACCCTCACCAACCTGGGAAAAATCATCTACCCGGAAACCGGCACCACCAAGGCAGAAGTGCTGGGGTACTACGCCGCCGTCGCGCCTTTCCTGATCCCGGCCGCTGCCAATCGGCCGGTCACCCGTAAGCGCTGGGTCAATGGGGTGGGCACCGCCGAAAACCCCGGGGAAGTGTTCTTCCAAAAGAACCTCGAGGACTCCGCGCCCAAATGGATACCCCGTGCCGCCATCCAGCATTCGGACCACACCAACGTTTATCCCATGGTCAACAATCTGGCCACGCTCACGTGGATGGCCCAGATCGCATCCTTGGAGATCCACGTTCCCCAGTGGCAAGTGGATCCCTCAGGGAAGCCGCTCCGACCCGACCGCTTCGTTCTGGACCTTGACCCAGGGCCGGGGGCTGGACTTCCCGAGTGCGTTGAAGTGGCCAAGCTGGCCCGCTCCATCCTGCAGGACATGGGCATGGATCCCGTCCCAGTCACCAGTGGAAGCAAAGGGATCCATCTCTACACCGGCCTCGACGGAACCCTGAAGTCAGAGCAAGTCTCCGCCTTCGCCAAGGAACTCGCCCGGGCCTTGGAGTCGGACCACCCGGAGTTGGTGGTCAGCGACATGAAGAAGTCCCTCCGCCACGGCAAAGTGTTGGTGGACTGGAGCCAGAACAGCGGGAACAAGACCACCATCGTCCCCTACTCGCTGCGCGGAAAAGCCCACCCTACAGTCGCCGCGCCCCGCACCTGGCGGGAGCTCGCCTCCCCTTCGCTGGACCACCTCGACTACTTGGCCGTGATGAAGCGGGTTGCTACCGGCAAGGACCATTTCGCGTCGATCTCCGACCGGCACCTGCCGCCGCACGGCGAGGATGAGAATGACGACGACGGTGCTGCTTCGGGTGACTCCGGTGCCCGTGAGCGTGTGGTGACGGTCGAGAACCGTCTCGCCAAATACGTCGGGATGCGCGATCCGGGCAAGACCCCGGAGCCGTTTCCGTCGTCGTCGGCCGTTTCTCCCACACCAACCCGGGCCTCGTCCTCGGAGCAACCGAAGCCCGGCGACCCTCCGCCGCCGGGAGGCATCTTCGTCATCCAGGAGCACCACGCCCGCCGCTACCACCTGGATCTGCGCCTGGAGCACAACGGCGTCCTGGCCTCATGGGCGCTGCCGCGTGGCATCCCGGAAACCCCCGACCGCAACAACCTCGCCGTCCATACCGAGGACCACCCCATGGAGTACGCCACCTTCGCGGGCGTCATCCCGAAGGGCGAGTACGGGGCCGGGACCATGACCATTTGGGACCGTGGCGAGTACACCTGCGAGAAGTGGCGAGACGGCAAGGAAGTAATCGCAACCCTCACAGGCGAGCCGGGCGGTGGCCTTGGCGGCACCAAACGCTTCGCGATCATCAACACTGGTCAGAACTGGCTCATCCACCTTATGAAGGAGCAGCCGGGAGGGCGGCGGGCTACCGCAGCGGCCAGTAAAGCTGTGGCACCCAAGTCCACTCCGGCGTCTCCACAACCCATGCCGAACTACACCCCCATGCTCGCCACCTCCGGAACCACCACCGATCTCCGCGGCGACGATTGGCTGTATGAACTGAAGTGGGACGGAATACGGGCGATCATCACCGGCACCGACGGCAAGATCCGGCTCATGAGCCGCAACGGGAACGATCTCAGCGCCGCCTATCCCGAACTGACGGACCGCGCATGCTGGCCCGACGGCGACTTCGTGGCTGATGGCGAAATTGTGGCGCTCGGCAAAGGCTCCCGGCCTGATTTCGGGCGGCTGCAGCTCCGGATGAACTTGGTGAAGGCTGCCGACATCGAACGTGCCCGATCAACGGTTCCGGTGCAGCTGATGCTGTTCGACCTTCTTTACGACGACGGCACGGACCTAAGCGGGCTGCCTTTCCGAGAGCGTCGCGAGAGGCTTTCCGGGTTTGCGGGGCGCCTGCGAAAAGGTTGCCCGCTACATCTTTCAGCAGTGTTGGACCACGACGTAGAGGACCTCATGACCAGCGCCGCCGAGCTTGGCTTGGAAGGTGTCATGGCCAAGAAGGCCGATAGCCGCTACGTGATTGGTCGCCGCAGCAGGGCCTGGATCAAGCTGAAGCTGGAGCAGAGCCAGGAAGTGGTGGTGGGCGGTTGGCGTCCCGGTGCGGGTGCAAGGGGCGGGACCTTCGGTGCGTTGCTGCTGGGCATCCCCGACGGCGACAAGCTGCACTACGTGGGCCGGGTGGGCACCGGGTTCAAGGACTGGCAGCTCCGGGACGTCATGGAGAAATTGGAGCCCCTGGTGGTGAGTGACTCCCCCTTCGCGGACGTTCCCCGGGAGGATGCTGCTGGCGCCAAGTGGGTGAGCCCTGAGCTGGTGGCCGAGGTAACTTTCGGCGAATGGACGGGCCCCGGCCGGCTACGGCACCCGGTGTGGCGTGGCTGGCGTCCGGACAAGTCCCCTGAGGACGTAAGCCCGCCCAACTGAGTCGCAGTTGAGCGCGTTTTGAGGGCTCAAAACGCGCTGTGCTGCGACTCAGTTGGGCTGGCTACGCGGGTGGTGCGGTTGATGCGGGTGCCGTTAGGAGGAATGTGGCATCTGCGGGCGGCTGGTCCTGTGGATCGCCGTCACAGCTGCACCCTGGCCCATGCGGCCGTGGGCTTGGTCCCGTTCCTTCGGGTGGCGACGTTTACCGTTACCGTCCGGCCACTGCCTGCTCTGGTCCGCACCCAGTGCAACGGCGATGGCGGTCGGTTCGGGCATAGGAGCCATGTCCATGGACTCCACCAAGTGGCTTGCAACCTCAGGATTGATGCGGTCGGAATCGTGATTCGCAGTCATGGTTCTTCCTTTCCAGTGTGCCTGTCCGCAGGTTTTACCAGCGGACCTTCTTCTCGGTCTTAGCCTGCTTGCCGCTGGCGGAGGTGGGCTTGTGCCCCTTGCCGGTGCTCTGCCAGCCGGCCGGTGCACCACCCCCGGATTTGCTGGCCAGCATGGCCTTCTGGGCGTCGGTCAGTTTGGACTTGATACCACCGGAAGCCGGGGTCTTCTTGTTTTCGGAAGGGTTGGCAGTCATACGTGGACTCCTAAAAGTGTGAGCCCTGAAGAGACACGTATCCCATGTCGTTGCGGTTCGGGAAAAAGGCGTCGAGAACGGGAACGGCATGGAGGCAGGGCCTCAACAGGCGTGGATTTTTGTCAGGTGAAACTCGGCTGTGCCGCTAAGGCAGAGGCCGGTCTACTCAAAAATCAGTGTTCCCATGCCTCATACCCTAACCAAGTCCCGGCAGATTTGTGAACCCCTCACCTGTAGCTTCTTCCTGCTCCACCAGGATTAATCCTCGGCTAGCATGGCAAACGTGACCCGGAGAGCATCCATCGCCACCACTCTGCGTGCCGCCGGCTGCGTTTTCGCGGAGGATGAAGCACAACTGCTCATCGATGCCGCCCACCATCCGGACCAACTGACCCACATGGTGGACCAACGCCTGCGAGGACTGCCCTTGGAACATATTGTGGGGTGGGCGGATTTCTGCGGGACGCGCATCGCCGTGGAACCGGGCGTCTTCGTGCCGCGCCGTCGCACGGAGTTCGTCGTGCGGGTGGCGGCGATGATCACCAAACCCGGAGCCGTCGTCGTCGACCTTTGCTGTGGTTCCGGGGCGATAGGTGCAGCACTCAACGATCTCCTGGGGAGCTGCGAACTGCACGCGACGGACGTCGACCCCGTGGCGGTTCGGTGCGCGCGCCGTAACGTTGAGCCTCGTGGCGGCCGCGTCCATCAAGGGGACCTCTACGCTGCACTCCCCCGGGAACTGCGCGGGAAAGTGGACGTGCTGCTCGCGAACGCGCCGTATGTTCCAACGGGCTCCATCGCGATGATGCCGCAGGAGGCACGCCTCCATGAGCCGCGGGTAGCGCTCGACGGCGGTGCTGACGGTTTGGATGTCCAGCGTCGGCTAGCGCTTGGCGCGGCTCAGTGGCTGGCGCCGGGTGGGTCCATGGTGATGGAAACCTCGAGGCAGCAGGCACCGCGGACCGTCCGGCTCCTGAACGAGGCGGGGTTGCTCGCGGAGGTGGCCTTGGACGAAGAATTGGATGCAACCGTGGTGCTCGCTGCGCAAAGGTAACCCTTCAAACCATCAGCTTTTAGGCCCGAATCCGGCCTGTTAAGTGGGCTCCGCTAAACAATTTGGTAACAACGTGCTCCGGAGGGCAAAAACGAGGCCGGATCCGCATGATTGCAGGGCAAGAGCGGGCAATGAGATGCAACACAGCTAGGCAATTTGCGCTCTCATATGACCCAAAAATCGGATCTCAACTCGGGTTTTCGTGCAAAAACCCGTAAAATTGAAGGCCTGCCCAGAGCGGGGCAGCAGAAGTCGCAAGCAAATGACCTCCCTAGGAGAACCCCAAATGCCCACAGACCAAAGCAACACCGTCTCTCCGGATGGCGCAAGGAACGCCTCCGGGACCCAGGTATTGGCAGGCCCCACCCCGGCCGCCACGAACGCAGCAAATGCAGTAAAGAACGCAACGAAGAAGCTTCGCCCGAAGCGCCGGCTGAAAGAGTCCGACGTCAACGTGGTGAACAAGCCGATGCTACGTAAAGCACTCGGAGGCACAATTGTCGGCAACACCATGGAATGGTACGACGTCGGCGTGTTCGGCTACCTCATCACCACCATGGGCCCCGTCTTCCTGCCCGAAGCAGACCCGTCGGTCCAAACACTCTTCCTTCTGGGCACCTTCGCCGCAACCTTCATCGCGCGTCCCCTCGGCGGCATCGTGTTTGGTTGGCTTGGCGACAAGATGGGCCGTCAGAAGGTCCTCGCAGCAACACTGATGCTCATGGCGGCAAGTACGTTCGCCGTCGGCCTCCTTCCCGGCTACGCGCAGATCGGCATCTGGGCCGCCGCGTTGCTGGTGATCCTGAAGCTCGTCCAGGGCTTCTCCACCGGTGGCGAATACGCCGGTGCCACAACCTTCGTTAGCGAGTACGCCCCGGACAAGCGCCGCGGCTACTTTGCCAGCTTCCTTGATATGGGCAGCTACATTGGCTTCGCCCTCGGTGCCGCCCTGGTTTCGGTCCTGCAGCTCACGCTCGGACAGGCAGCCATGGAGGAATGGGGTTGGAGGATCCCGTTCCTGATCGCCGGTCCCCTGGGCCTCATTGCCGTGTACTTCCGAAGCAAGATCGAGGAATCACCCCAGTTCCAGGCAACCCTGGACGCCCAGGAAGCCTCTGCCAAGGACGCGGCATCTCAGGATGCTGCCGTCGCCAAGGGACCCATTGGCATCATCAAGGCTTACTGGCGCCAGATCGTGCTGGCCATGATCCTCGCGGCCGCCGCCAACACTGTTGGTTACGCCCTGACGTCGTACATGCCCACGTACCTCACGGATTCCAAGGGATACGACCCCGTCCACGGCACGCTGCTGACCATCCCGGTCCTGGTGATCATGGCTGTTTGCATTCCACTGACCGGTAAGCTCTCCGACCGCATCGGCCGCCGTCCTGTGCTGTGGATCGGCGCAGGCAGCACCATCGTCTTCGCCATTCCGGCCTTCCTGCTGATCGGCATTGGCGACATCTGGTCCACGCTGGCCGGCCTGGCACTGATCGCCTTCCCGGTGACGTTCTACATCGCCAACCTGGCTTCGGCCCTGCCCGCCCTGTTCCCGACGTCCAGCCGTTATGGCGGAATGGGCATCGCTTACAACTTCTCGGTTGCGATCTTCGGCGGAACCACGCCGTTCATCGTCCAGGGCCTGATCGAAGGCACTGGCGACGACATGATGCCGGCGTACTACCTGATGGCCACGTCCGTTGTGGGCGCAATCGCCATCTACTTCCTGCGTGAATCCGCCCAGCGTCCCCTGCCGGGCTCCATGCCCAGCGTGGACACCCAGGCCGAGGCACGCGAGCTCGTAGCCACGCAGGACACCAACCCGCTCATCAACCTGGACGAGATGCCGTTCGACGGCCAGCCGATTGATGACACAGTGTTCGGCAAAGGCAACAAGGACCTGACTCCCGCTTAGGAACTCAATGCCTGCAACTTCTGCGCAGCGACTCAGTTAGTTCGCGGCAGCTTGCCGCCCACCGTAGCCACCACCTCAAGGCGCTCTTCTTGAGGTTGGTGGCTACGGCTGTTAAAGCCCCAACTGGGCCTGCACCGCCGCGCCAATGATCCGTGCACCTTCCGGAAAACCGCCCGGATTCGGGCCGGCGTAGTTGAGCCGGATGTATGGCCCTTCCGGTTCCGCGGGGAACCACTCCGTGCCCGAGGCGATGAGCACCCCGGCCGCTTCGCAATCCTTGGTGAGCTGATCGACGTCGAACCCGTCCGGCATCCGCAACCACAAGTTCAAACCGCCTTTTGGCAAGTGGCTGAGATGTGCCTGCGGAACATGCTCGCGGAGGCTGGTGACCAGCAGATCTCGCCGCGACTGCAGCTGATGGCTGAGGCCGCGCAGGTGCGTATGCCAACCCGGCTGCGTGACGACGTCGAGCGCTGCTGCCTGAAGCAGGCCGCTGACGTACATCGACTCGGCGGCCTGCGCCCCCATGATGCGTTCGCGTGCCGGACCTCGCGCTATGACGGCTGCGATGCGGATGGACGGTGAGACGCTCTTGGTCAGCGAGCGAATGTAGACCACATGCCCGGAATCGTCTTTGGCGGCGAGCGGGACCGACGGCGCGGTGATGCCGAAGTCGTGCGCCCAGTCGTCCTCCACAAGGAAAGCTCCGTGCCGCTGGACTATCCGGAGCACCTCTTCCCCTCGGTCGGCCGACCACTGCGCTCCCGTGGGATTGGCGAAGTTGGGCTGCGCGTAGAACAGCCGCGCGCCCGATTCCTCGAAGGCCCGGTCCAGTTCTTCCGGGTCGGGGCCATCCGGGCCGCTCGGGACAGGAATGACATTGACGCCCGCCTGGCCCGCCGCCAGCAGCGCACCCCAGTAGCTGGGCGACTCCACCAACAGCGGTTGGCCGTGCCCCACCAGACCTCGGAAAATCGAGCTGAGTCCGCTCTGGCTACCGGGAAGAACGACGACGTCGCTCGGCTGGGGCGGCGTGACGCCCACCGGCGTTGAGGTACTGAGTTCCTGCGCGAACCAGGTCTGGAGTTCGGGAAGTCCTTGCGCCGGCGGCCGGGACAGGGCAGCGTCTCCCCTTGCGGCCCGTGTGAGGGCGGCGCGGACGAGTCTTTCGGGGAGGAGTTCGCGGTCCGGGTATCCGGAATGAAATGCGATGACGTCGTTGGTAGCGCTCCGCATTGCGCCAGAGGTCAGTGGTCGCGCGACTTGGGCTGCCCGCAAGGCTGCTGTTTGCCAGCCGTAGTCAGAGGGCCTGGCCGTGCGGTAAGCCCGGACGAAAGTTCCAACGCCGGGCCGACTCTCAATCAGGCCCTGTGCCGTGAGTGTCCTGAGGGCCTTCTGAACCGTGACGGGGCTGGCCTGGTACTCAGCAACGAGTTGGCGCGTAGATGGCAGTTTGGCTCCCGGCGCAGCCCCTGCGATCCATTCTTTTACTCGCGAGACGATTCGGGAACTGCTATCGTTGTTCATGAGTCCTAATAGTAGCGCTACTACACTTTTGCGGCCAGTGGTATCCACCAAGACATCGACTGGTATCTGGTGGGGCCTCCTTGGAGTCGTCGCTTTCTCCTTCACTGTTCCACTGACACGGGTGGCTGTGGAGGGAATGTCGCCCCTGTTTATCGGCGCTGGCCGTGCAGTTGTTGCCGCCATCCTCGCAGCCCTTGCCCTCGCGCTGACTCGACAACGGTTGCCGCGCGGCCGGCAATGGATTCGCCTTGCCGTGGTGGCCGGGGGAATCGTGGCCGGATTCCCGCTGCTGACCACGTTCGCGTTGACCAGTACTTCCGCCAGTCACGGAGCTGTGGTCATCGCGCTACTGCCCGCAGCCACAGCGACTGTAGCGGCGATCAGGGGACGGGAACATCCTCGTCCATTGTTCTGGGTACTGACAGTGGTGGGCGTGATCGCCGCGGTGGTATTCGCTTTGGTTCAGTCCGGCGGATTTGGTGCGCTTCACTGGGCGGACCTTCTGCTGCTGGGTGCCGTGGTGGCTGCCGCCATCGGTTACGCAGAGGGCGGGCTGCTGGCCCGGGAACTCGGTGCATGGCAGACCATTTCCTGGGCGCTAGTGGTGGCCGCGCCAGTGATGATCCTGCTAACGGTGGCATCGCTGGGCTTTGGCGCACCTTCTGCCACTCCCGTCCAGTGGTTGTCCTTCGCGTACCTGGGAGTGGTGAGCATGTTCCTTGGCTTCTTCGCCTGGTACCGGGGCCTGGCCATCGGACCCATGGCGCAGGTCAGCCAGATCCAGCTTGTCCAACCGGTCATGAGCATCGCCTGGGCCGGGCTCCTGTTAGGTGAGTCGATGACCTGGACCACCGTGGTGGGCGGCCTCGCGGTGATCCTGTGCGCCGGTGCTGCCGTTCGCGTCAGGCTCAGGAAGTAGGAACCCGTGTGCCCGTTGCGACTCGGCGAGCGCAACCGATGTGCAACGGGTGCGGACCTCGTAGAATCGGCGCATGCGTGAGGTTCCGGTGGGATCAATCCACCATCTTGAGATCTGGGTGCCGTTCCTTGACCGGGCAAGGGAAGAGTGGGGCTGGCTGCTGGGTGAGCTGGGTTATGAGCCATTCCAGGAGTGGCCCACGGGGTGCAGCTGGAAGCTTGACGGCACGTATGTGGTGGTGGAGCAGACTGATGCAACCACCGCCACAACCCACCGACGCACTGATCCCGGGGTCAACCACATAGCCTTCCACGCCGGGACCCGGGAGAACGTGGACAGGATCCGGGCACTCGGGGCGGATGCCGGTTGGTACGAGATGTTCGAGTCGAAGTACCCGCACGCCGGCGGCCCGGACCACTACGCGGCATACCTGCTCAACACGGACAGCTATGAGGTCGAGTTGGTGGCAGGCTAACCCGACCGGCTGGGTTACTTGGGCGGAACTGCCGGGCGCCACATGGCTACGCGGGGCCAACGGGTCAGGCCCAACTCAGCCTCGTGCTCCATGAGGCGGGTCAGCTCCGGACCCCAGCTGCCGGCGTCGAGCACTTCGAAGCCGAGGCGGCGATAGTACGGGGCGTTCCACGGCACGTCCCGGAACGTGCTCAGGGTTTGCCGCTGCATCCCGTGTCCGCGCGTCCATACGCGCGCGGCATGCAGGAGCTCACGGCCCAGGCCTTGGTGTGCTTGATCCGGATGGACGCTGACCTGCTCCACGTGACCGTTGCCGTCAACGATGTCCGCCAACAGGTATGCCACCGGGTAGTCGAGCCCATCGACGGAAACCCAGGCGCGCCCGGCCGTGGCATAACTGTTCAGCTCATCAAAGGACAGGGGCTCGTCGTCCGCGATGGACTCCATTCCCAGAGCCCGGAAAGCCTCGCCCGCGGCACGCTCGATGTCCTGCAGAATCAGCAGGTCGTCCGCGTGCGCGAGCCTGATCATTGCCGCGAATCCAGGGCGGGAGGGGTTGGGGCCACCAGGAACGCGTTGCGCTTCTCAATCAGGTTCTGCAGGTATCGGGCCAGAATCAGCTTCTCCACCAAACGGCCCAGCGGGCCGAACGGTGCAGCGAATTCCACGGTATCCACCATGAGGGTCCCGCTGCCGTCCGGCCGGAACTCATGCGTGTGGCGCAGGTACTTGAAAGGGCCCTTCACCTGTTCATCAGAGAACGACGACGGCGCCTCCATCCGCGTAATGCGACTGGTCATGCGGAACCGGACTCCGAGGTGCCATGCCTGCCAGGTGACAGTCTCACCTTCCGAAATGAGCCCACTGGTGACGCCGCCGATTGCCTTCTCCCGGCTCTGCGTCATGGACCCTACGTGGGCATCGATGTTGCGGGAAAGGTCAAATAGCTCCTGCGGTGGCATGCTGGAGCGGGTGCGGCAGACGAAAGCGACGGGCATACCTTGATCTTCCCAGAACTTCCCCCGTCCGCGCGCCCAAGTCCGCTACGGGTTGTGACCGGGCTAATGGCGGCCTGGGCCGCGATGATGCTAATTTCCAGAGACAAGCCCTGACCGATTGGTGGTGTTCCCGCATGCCCGCACTCATCTCGCATGCCCGTGAACTCCACCGGATGGGTCCTGCCAACAACGACCACCTCTCGGCTGTACGGGTGGCCTTGAGCGTCGCAGTGCCTGGCTTGTTCCTCATTCTCATCGGCCGCCCGGACCTGATGATGTACGCCGTATTCGGTGCACTAACCGGCATGTACGGCCGCAACGAAACGCATCAGCTCAGACTCAAACACCAGGCCCAGGCCGCCCTGTTCCTGGTTGGCGGACTCACCATCGGGGTGCTCCTCTCCGTCAACCACATCCAGTCCTGGTGGTTGGTACTCGTGGCAACCTTCTTTGCCGGCGCCGGTTCCCTCTATGCGGACGCCGTACGCCTCCGGCCCATAGGCCCGTTCTTCGGCATCCTCGCCTTGGGCGCCTGCGCCTCCGTCCCAACCAACGTGCCATTCACGACGGCGGTACTCATCGGCGTCGCGTCCGCCGCCTTTTCCTTGGCGGTGGGTTTCAGCGGCTGGTTCCGGCGACGCACTTGGGTGTCCGGGGCAGGCCGCGATGTTCTCGTCCTTCGCGGCCCGCAGCGCCAGGCCGCGTTGGTCCATGCTGCACGCTATTCGCTCGCGGTCGGCGTGGCCGGGGCCATCGGGGTGCTGAGCGGCAGCGGCCACCCACATTGGGCCATGGCCGCCGCGGCCGTGCCCCTCGCAGGAGCCGACCTCCCAAGCCGCGTCCACCGAGGTATCCACCGCATCGTGGGGACGTTCCTCGGTTTGGGGATAGTCGCCGTCGTGCTTTTCCCCAGTCCGCTATCGCCGCTTCAGTACTTCCCGGGCCAAACCGCAGTGGTGCTCGCTGTGCTGGTGGTTTTGTGCCAGTTCCCCACCGAGCTGTTCATGGCACGACACTACGGTTGGGCCATGGTGTTCTTTACTCCCGTGATCCTGCTGATCGCCCAACTCGCTGCTCCCATGGACCCAGGCGTGCTGGTCATGGAGCGTGCCATCGAGACATTTGTGGGGGCCGTTGTTGGGATCGCGGTGGCGGTGCTGGTGCGGGCACCGCGGGGCCGGGTCAGTTTGTAACAGGGTCAGTTCGCAACTGTTTCAGTTCGTAACTGTTTCAGTTCGCAACGACGAGGATGTTCGGGTGGATTTTCGTCAAGCCGCTCGACTCAAGCTCCTTGGTGTCATAGCCGTCGGAGACCAGAACAGCAGATTTTTGGTCGGGACCACTGATTCTCAGCATCTCTCCCTGGATGGAATCGCTGCAGCCGCTATGCGAGAAGTATGGTTCCGCAGCTTCTACGATCAAGCAGGACGGGCGGCCCTGTTTGCCCTGCCCCAAGTAGTACTTCTTCCCGTTCGCTTCGGCGACCAACAGCACCTTTTCCAGTTCGAATTGCTCGAGTTTCAGGCCCGTCGGCGGAGTGTCGGTTTCCGTTGCCTCTCGCTCCAGCGCCTTGAAGCCCGTGTTGCTCGTTCCGGTGCAGCCGCTCAGCAGCACTCCGCTTACGACCATGGCCACAATGAATGCCAAAGATTTGTTCCTCACGGCGCTGCCCCCTCAGGCTCGAATGAACTGTCATAGTAACCCGGACCTCAGATTTACGGTTCGAGCGGCCGCCGGGGTGGGCCGGACGTCAGCTTCGCCGGCAGGATACGTGCAAAGAAACTGACCACTTTGTACCGTCGCGTAGGGATGGAGACACCCTTGCCCTTGGCGTTGTCCTCCAGCCCCTCGCGCACTACACGCTCGGCTGTGAGCCACATGAACCGGGGAGCAACGGTTTTGTCCATGCCCATACGGTCGTGGAATTCGGTGTGGGTGAAACCTGGGCAAACAGCGGTGACCTGCACTCCGGATTTCGCGTAGGTGATGTTGGCCCACCGACTGAATGTCACTTGCCATGCTTTGGCGGCGGAGTAAGTACCTCTGTTGGCGAACGCTGCCACGCTGGCGACGTTGATGATCCGCCCTTTGCCGCGTGCCAGCATGACTTCAAGTGCAGCGTGGCTCAATTCCATGGGTGTCTGGACGTGGAGCCTCAGATGGCGACGTTCCTCGTCCAAGTCATTCCGTTCGAACGACTTCAACAGCCCGATGCCCGCGTTGTTGACCAGGACATCCACAGGCCGCGCAGCGTCCCGCAAGCGGTCAGCGACTGCCGAGACGCCGACGTCGGTGGTTAAGTCCGCGGGAAGGACCTCCGCCGAGATACTGAAGTCGCGCTCAAGTTCCTCGGCCTTCTCTTTGAGGCGCTCTTCATCGCGGGCTACCAGGACAAGGTGGTGTCCGGCTTCGGCAAGCTGGCGGGCGAATTCTGCACCGAGCCCGGCGGTGGCACCGGTAACCAAGGCAGTGAGTTCGTTGGCTCGAGTGGTCATGCGCCTAGACTAGCCCCTCCCCTTTTCCCGCTCTGCCGAGGTGACAGTTAATACCCATGTCTGCGAGCAGGATTGGTATTAACTGCCACCTCGGCGGAAGGGGATGTGCCGGTTGTCTACGCGTACTGGGTGATGTGCAGGCTGTTGAGCGTGGTTGAACCGCCTACCGAGTAAAGGGAGACGTCGTTGCTCGTCAAGGACGGAAAGACTAGTTCCGTCATGGTGACTTGGCCGCCTTGAGCAAATACCTCCACTGAACAGCGGTCCACGAAGAGGGTGAGTTGGTACTGACCCTCCACCAACCGGATGGGGGCGGTGTCGATGGATGCGAAGGCTTCATGGAAGTCTGTATGCCCCGATTCGCGGCGGTCGACGACCAGGGTCCCCTCGGCAGGCCGAATGCCAATGCGGGTTCCTTGCGAACCTCCGCCCCGGACAACGAGCCCGAATTCTTCGGCTGCTCCTGGCGTCCAGGAAATGTCAATGCGTTGGACCGTTCCAGCCGCACCGTCAAGAATCGTGGTGCCCGCCGGGATGGTGGTTTCAGGGAGGCTGAAGTTTGAGACCGAGGCACGTACGGCAGCCCAGTCCCCCACCGGCTGCTGCACCAGGTGCGTCTCGCCGCCGATTGTTTGGAGTGTCAGTTCCCGGACCAGTGACATGGGGCTTCGCCATGATGCCGTGGGAAGTTCGTTGACGTATTGCCAGTTGTTCATCCACGCGATCATCAGTCGTCGGCCCTCTGGTGCATCGCTGAAGGAGACGGCGGCGT
Source organism: Paenarthrobacter sp. GQ52 (assembly GCF_059759005.1). Taxonomy (NCBI): domain Bacteria; kingdom Bacillati; phylum Actinomycetota; class Actinomycetes; order Micrococcales; family Micrococcaceae; genus Paenarthrobacter; species Paenarthrobacter sp. GQ52. The sequence continues at coordinate 103,157 of NZ_JCAXEJ010000004.1, read as the reverse complement.
AGTAGTCCCGGCCCCAGTCCAGCCACTGGTACTCGCCCAGCCGGTCAGGGTCTTGAAGGCCTTCAGTCACTGTCGTGGCTGAGGTGAACGTGGCGCCGTCGAAGTCACCTACGAAGTATTGTCCGGCCGAGCCGCCGTTTGGACCGCCCGGGTTCAAGTTGACGGTGAGCACCCATTTAACGTTTTCGGGGTCGCCGTCGACGGGCAGGGGGAACAGGTCCGGGCATTCCCAGATCCCTCCTGTCGCGTTCGCAGGACCGAAGGTGCTCAGGTACTCCCAGTTCCTGAGATCCCGGGACTTGTAGAGGATGACTTGGAAGTCCTGCGCTTCAACGGCCACCATGACCCAGTAGCTGCCGGCGTCACCCTCGTAGCGGAACACTTTAGGGTCCCGGAAATCAGCTGAACGACGATCCAGAACGGGATTCTCCGCGTATTTTCTCCAGGTGTACCCACCATCGAGGCTGTAGGCCAGCGACTGGGCCTGAATCCCTTCCAGCCCGGATGCGGGTTTGAAGGCGCTGGTGTAGATGGCTACCAGGGGTGCTGTTCCGTCCTTGCCGAAGCCGCTGGTGTTCTGCCTGTCGAAGACGATGCTGCCGGAGAAGATGTCTTCGTTCTCGTCACAGGCGATGGCGACGGGATGGTCAGTCCAGCTCACGAGGTCGGTGGACGTAGCGTGGCCCCAGGACAGATTGGCGTGCTCGCTGCCGAACGGGTTGTTCTGGTAATAGAGGTGGTAGGCGCCGTCATGGAAGATGAGGCCGTTGGGGTCGTTGAGCCAGGTGCCTCCGGTGCTGTAATGAAGGGCGGGCCGGAAGATGTCGGTTGTCGTGGCGGCGGCGGCAGTCATGAAAGTGAGTCTCTTTCTTGGCAGGTGATTTCTGCAGTTCTCGTGGGAGTCCCGCAGACGGAAGAGCGGTCAAGGTGGAACCAGCGCGCTGGGCGCCGGTTCCACCTTGGGTGTTGGCAGTTAGGAGTTCTTCTTGAAGCGGTCGTAGGCCGCCTGGTAGACCTCGATCATCTTGTCGACTCCCACGTTCTTGAGCTGGGTGACGTAACCGTCCCATTCCTGCTCGATGCCGCCGGAGACGATCCACTTCGCGGTGTTTTGCTTGACCAGCGAGGTGACGTCGGCCTGAATGGTACCGATCTGCTGCAGCTCTTCGTTGGACAATGCAACGGGCGGGTAGCCGTCGTTACCTGCGAAGGGCTTGTAGTTTTCAGTGACCGTCTTTTGGCGGGCCGCGGCGCGTGGTTCGGGCGCGACGACGGAGGTGAAGTTCTCGGCGGTGTTTGCCTTCGGTCCGCCCGGGGCGACCTTTTGGCGGCGTTCGCCTTCGCTGGTTCCGGCGGGCGCCGGGATTTGGGTCAGGATGCCGCTGGAGTCCTTCTGGAGGGTCTCACCAATGGGTCCCCAGTTGGCCTGGGCGGACTGGATGGGATCGTACAGGTTGTCGGCCCAGCGCATGGTGGCTGCCGGGTATTTGTTGGCCCGGGTGATGGCGAATGCGCCGCGTGCGATTTCCTGGTTGTTGGACTGGCTGGCGATTCGCTTGCCGTCGACGCCCTCAAGGACGGGCACCAAGGCGTAGTCGCCGGCGCGGTCCGCTCCAACCATTTCAGGAATTTCCCACCAGACAAATGAGCCGAGGTTTTCCGTGGCTGCCTTGCCCTTGGCCAAATAGGCTTTGTCGTCCTGGGAGAAGGACTCAGGATCGATCAGGCCCTCCTTGTACCACTCGTGCAGGGTTTGGATGGCCTTCTTGTAGCCATCCTGGGTGGCCGTGAAGATGACTTTGTCGTCCTGGACGATGCGGTGGTCCATGTTGTCCGGGGTTCCGCCGAGGGCAGCGATCAGGTCCACGATGTCGCCGCACCACGAGCCGGGCATGAAGCTCAGGGGGATGGTTTTGCCTGTGCCGGAGGCGTCCTGGGCTTTGAAAGCCACCAAGGCGTCGTGGAACTCATCGATGGTCTTGGGCATGGGGATGTTGAGCTTCTTGAGCCAGGAGGTGTTGATGGCCAGTTCATTGGGGAACTGCACCAGGCCGAGCTCTTCCACGGACGGCAGGGAGTAGATGTGTCCGTCCGAAGAGGTGATCGCCGCCTTGATGTCGGGGCGTTCGGAGAGGAGTTTGGACAGGTTCGGCGCGTTTTTCTCGATCAGTCCTTCCAGCGGGATCAATGTGCCGCTGGCGGAGTATGTGGCGATCTCGGCGTCCGTCAAACCTGTGTTGAAGAACGCGTCCGGCAGGTCGCCACTGGCCAGGATCAGGTTCTTCTTTTCCTGGAAGACCGTCTCGGGAAGGTTTTCCCACTCGATGTGGACGTTGGTGGCCTTTTCCCATTCCTTGACTACGGTCATCGTGTTGTAGTCCGGAGCCAGGGCCGCCTTCGTCCCGGAGAACTTCAAGGTCAGCTGCTTGCTGACAATGGGGAAGCCTTTTTCCTGGAAGCCGAAGTCTGCGGAGGCATCTTTGATCTCCGTGGTGCCCGAGTTGGAGCCCGAGCAGGCGGTGAACGTCAACGTTCCGGCCAGCACGGCGCCAAGGACGGCGAGTTTGCGGCTGATTGCCATGGTCATTCCTGTTCTGAGGTGTTTTGGATGAAGTCCGGAGGCCGAATGCCTTGGACCGTTTCTTAGAGGTGGGCGATTATTTGACGGCGCCGATCATGGCGCCCTTGGTGAAGTGCTTCTGCATGAATGGCAGGGCAATCATGAGTGGCAGGCTCGAGACGACGATCATGGCGTACTTGGTGAGCTCTGCGATCCTTTGCGCTGCCGCATAGGATTCGATGTCCCCGCCGGTTGTTCCGGTGGAGGAGACGTCTGACTGGATCAGGATGTTCCGCAGCACAAGCTGCAGCGGGTACTTGGTGTCGTCGTTGAGGAAGATCAAGGCGTCGAAGAACGAGTTCCAATGGGCCACCACGTGCACCATGATCATCAGCATGATCAATGGCTTGGATAGTGGCAGGACCATGTTGAAGAAGAACTTGAAGTCCGTTGCCCCGTCCATCTGGGCAGCCTCGCGCAGTTCGTTCGGGATGGTGTGCTCAAAGAATGACCTGGCGATGATCAAGTTCCAGACGCCCACGGCTCCCGGCAGAACCACCGCCCAAATGGTGTCCAGCATTCCCAGGTCCCGGACCACCAGATACTTGGTGATGAGTCCGCCGTCGAAGAACATGGTGATCACGAACAGGAGCATCAGGATCTTGCGGCCCGGCATGTCCTTCCTGGACAGCGCGTAAGCCCCGCACAGGATGGTGGTAACGCTGATGGCGGTTCCCAGCACGGTGTACAGGAGGGTGTTGCCGAGGCCGTTCCATATCCTGCTGTCAGCGAAGATCCGTTCGTAGCCTTCGGTGGTAACACCGGATGGGAACAGCCAGACCTTCCCCTCATAGACAGCATTGGGGTCGCTGATGGAGGCGATGACAATGAAGTAGAGGGGGTAGACCACGGCAAGGATGGACAACAGCAGCACTGCCGTCGCGGCGACGTTGAAGACGCGATCGCCGTATTTGTCGCGCAGCGTCTGCTTGCGGCGCCCCGGGTTGGGAGCGCGGTTGGCCTGGCGGATGGTTGAGGGTTCGGTTGTCAGGGACATTTCGGCATCACCACAGGGTCGCTTGGTTGGCCCGACGCGCGATCGTGTTGAAGACGAGCAACAGCGCAAGGTTGAGGAGGGAGTTGAAGAGGCCAATGGCGGCCGAGTAGCTGAACTGCGCTTGCTGCAAACCAGCGTGGTAGACGTAGGTCTGGATGATCTCTGATGTGGACAGGTTCAACGGTGTCTGCATCAGCAATGCCTTTTCGAAGCCCACGTTCAGCAGGTTGCCGATAGCCAGGATGAAAAGGATGGTCACCACCGGCATGATGCCCGGCAGGTCGATGTGGCGGATGCGCTGGAGCTTTGACGCACCATCCACCTTCGCGGCGTCGTGAAGTGCGGGGTCGATAGCGGCCAAAGCTGCGAGGTAAACGATCATGGAGAACCCCGCGTTCTGCCAGACATCCGAGATGACGTACACCGGCCGGAACCACTCAGCCGAGCCCATGAAGAAGATCGGCTCGCCTCCGGTGAGTTGGATGGCGTTGTTTACCAGCCCTGACCGCGGCGACAGGATCACGAACATGATTCCCACCACCACAACCGTGGAAATGAAGGCCGGTGAGTAGAGCACCGTTTGGGTGAACTTTTTGAACCTCTCGCTCTGGAGCTGGTTGACCAGCAGAGCCAGAATGATGGGGATCGGAAAGGCCACCAGAAGGCCCAGAACCGCAATCCAGAGAGTGTTTCCCACCACCTGGCCGAACTGGTAAGAGTTCACGAACCGGACGAAGTGGTCCAGCCCCACCCAGGGGCTGTCCGTGAAGCCGTCCACCGGGTTGTAATTCTTGAAAGCAATCTGCACGCCATACATCGGCCAGTATTTGAAAACCAGGATGTACACAAGAGCAGGTGCTAGTAATACGTATAACTGCCAGGCCCGAAAAATGCGGCGGAGGCGGAGCGAAGCAGAAATTTTTCGTTGCGGAACTTGCGGCACCGGTGCCGCAGACGGACGCCCGCGTTTCGCCGGCATAGTGCGGCTCATGGCATCTCCTTAGGGTGTGTAACTGACTTTCGTTCAACAAGGGGGCATTCCATGAGCTCCACCCGACCATCGGGTTCGGCACCTTGGAGGATCAGGTCAACTGCACGCCTACCCATGGCAACAAAGGGCAGCTCAAAGGTTGTCAGCCCCGGACGAAGATGGGGCGCAACGATGGCCTGGTTATCAAAACCCACAATCGACACGTCGTGGGGAATCGAAAGCCGAAGATCAGCCACAGCCTGATAGGCGCCCCACGCTGTGCGGTCGTTGGCGCAGAAGATCGCCGTAGGTCGCTTTGGGGCGGTCATCAGCTCCATTGCATACTTGTAGCCGTCATCCTCGCCACCCCTACCGAAACGCACCAAGGCCGGATCTACGTCCAATCCCCTTTCTTCAAGAGCGCCCCTGAAGCCCTCGTAGCGACCCACTGCGGCCGGGAGCCCACTTTCGAGCAATTCGATGTTGATCATCCCAATACGGGTATGCCCGGCATCGATCAAGTGACATGTAGCTGAATAGCCGCCGCTCACCTCATTGGGCGCCACGCTGGGAAGGTGACCGTCCCGGTCCTGGGAATTCAGCACCACCGAGGGGACACCGGCCAGGGCTTTGGGCACCTCCAGCAGCCGGTGGTACATGGAGCCATAAACGATGCCTGCCACATTGTAGGAAAGCATGGCATCCAGGGAGGCGGCTTCAAGCTCCTTGTCCCCGCCGGTATTCATGGTCACCAGGAGGAGCCCATCCTCCCAAGCGCGCTCTTGCGCGCCTTCGATGATCGCCCCGGCAAACGGGGAGGTCGCCACGGAGTCGCCGATGAAACCAACCATGCCGGCAAGTCCATCGCGAAGCATCTTTGCGTGGGCATTCGTGCGGTAACCAAGTTGCGCGACGGCATCTTTGACCTTGCGTCGGGTCTCGTCGGAAAACCGCGACCCGCCCGCTGAGTTCAGCACCAGGGAGACAGTGGCTTGCGAAACACCGGCAGCAGCAGCAACGTCGTGCATGGTCGGCTTGGAATGCGGCTTCGACTTAGCCATGGGGCACCTCCTTGGGCCGTTCCAACATACGGGTTATTCGTATTAGTTATTCGTATAACGCGCCTAAATGTATCCCGCGTCACGTTGGAGTGTCAAGGGTTAGGAAGCACCCGCTCTGCCGAGGTGACAGTTCATACCCATGTCTGCGAGCAGGATTGGTATTAACTGCCACCTCGGCGGAACCGATTAGGCGAACTTGGCCAAGGGGTTCGCCAAGCGGCCCGCCATCTGGAGCCCGCCGGAGGGATCAGAGATGTCGAGCATTTGCTGGTTGTTCCGGAGCTGCAGGCGGTTGAGGCAGGAAAGCTCGAAGTCCGGAGCAAAGAGATCGTGCATGGCGAACTGTTCTGCAAGCTCCGGGTGGCGCTGCTGATATTCCCGCAACACTGCGGCCGCAGTTCCCCAGAACTCGTCCTCGCGCAGCGTCCCGTCCTCCACAAGGATGGCTCCGAGGAAGCGGAAGATGCAGTCGAACACGTCCGTGAAGATGGCCAGGACCATTTCCTCGGCAGGGATCTCAGCCTTGACGCGGGAGACCTCCTCCGGGAGTTCCAGCCGGTCCCCCATGACCACGATTTCCTCGGCGATGTCCTTCATGATCGCCCGGACGGGCACACCGTTTTCGAGGATCAGGATGACGTTCTCGCCGTGCGGCATGAAAGCGAGCTCGTACTGGTAGAGGCAATGGACCAGCGGCACGAGGTAGGCCTCGAAGTAGCGGCCAAGCCACTCGGTGGGTGCCAGGCCGGAGCGCTGAATCAGGGTAGACACCACCGACTCTCCGGAGGAGTCCACATGCAGCAAAGACGCCATGGTGGCCAGCTGCTGCCCGTCCTTGAGCAACGGCAACGGACTTTCCCTCCACAGGGCCGAGAGCATCTTCCGATAAGGGGACCCCTTGGCCGAAGCAGCCTCGTAGTAGTGGTTGTGGTAGCCGATGGCCGCGGTTTCACGGATCATGGCCAGGCCCCGGTCCTGGAGCTCCCGGTCATTGCCGATCAATTCCTGCAACCAGTCGTTGATAGCTGGCGTTGCCTTCATGTACTGCGGAGAAAGACCACGCATGAAGCCCATGTTCAGCACAGACATGGCCGTCTTGACGTAGGCCTTTTCCGGGTAGTCGGTGTTGAAGAAAGTACGGATGGACTGCTGCGCTTGGTACGAATCTTCACCGGTGCCAAGGTTCACGATGTGGCGTTGGGCGATTTCTGCCGCGAACGTCACCGTGAGCTTGTTGTCCCACTGCCACGGATGGACGGGCATGAGGAGGTAGTCCTCCGGATCCAGGCCGGATGCGGACAGTTCCGCGTTGAACCACGCAAGAGTCGCGGGCCCAAGTTCGGCCTCGAAGTGCGTCCGGTAATCCAGCCCCGCGCTGGAGGTGAATACCGCCTTGCTGCGATGCACGGCGATCCACTGCAGCTTTATGGCTGCGCCGGTTTCCGGTGCAAATGCATGGTAGTCGGCGATCCCGAACCCAAGCCGGCCGTTGTTGGCCACGAAGCACGGGTGGCCCTCGGTCATGCTGTGCTCAATGGCTTGGAAGTCAGCGGCGCGGTCAGTGCCACCGGTGATGCCCGCAGCCAATTGGGCCGAGCTAAACGGCTTGCCCTGCTTATAGGCGTGGCTGGCCAGCGTGCTGCTGATTTCCTCGAGGTACACAGGCAGCATTTCCTGGCGGATTGCCAGTGCCTCATGGAACTCGGCAATGAAGTCCAAGGCATCCACAGGGAGCTCTTCACCGTCCCGCATCCGAACGATGGATTCCGCGGATACGGACCAGTGTTCCAGTTGCAGCAACCGGGCGCGGAAGCGGTATTCAGTAGCAGCGTCATCGCTCACTACCTTGTACAGACTGACGCCGGCTTCCTCCACGCGGATCACTTCCGGCACCAGGATGCGCTCGTGTGAGAACTCAGCGATCGCTTTGCGGACCAAGTGCCGGTTGGCGATGGCCCAGCGCTCGGGGGTCAGGTGCGATACGGAATCAACGGCGGTGATAGTCGCGTTGTCGGCAGTTGTGGTCACAGGGATTCTCCTCTGGTCGCCGCGGCAGGCGCGGCCAGAATTGGGGTCAGGGTCGCCAGGAAATCCTCGCGGGTGCAGAAGCTGAGCAGCCCCTGCTTGTGGTCTTCGGCAGGGTCGACGGCGGGAAGGGTCACCACGCCGTGCGGCCGGAAGCCCACTTTCTCGTTCAGGACATGGATCTTGTGGTTGCGGGCGTCAGGCTCGACGACGACACGCCGGGTTGCCGGGTCATCGAAGAGTTCCGTCATGACGGACTGCATGACGGCGGTGGTGAAACCAGGCTGCGGCTCCCCGTTGGGCGGCGCCACCAGAAGGTGCATGCCGACGTCACCGCGTTGGACCTCGTAAACGTCCGCCAACGGCGATGACTCCGGTCGGTACCGCTCCATCAGGAAGGCGGGGACTCCGTCGTCGAGCCCCAGGAACGCTTGGTGATGGCCGGACTCAGCGATCCTCGAGTACTCCTCCACAACGTCCTGCCCGGTGGCCGAAACCATGCCCCAGAACCGCGCATATTCTTGGCTGACCCAGCTGTGGAGGAGGGGTGCGTCCGCTAAGGGATCAACGGGCCGGAACGTGAAGCTCATACGGTGGCTCCAGCGGTTTCGGGGACGGCAACAGTCACGGGAGCCGGAGCGCCGAACTGCTGGAACGCGATGCTGCGCTCGATCGGGTAGACCTCACGGCCGGTGATTTCACGCAGGATGCAGGAGTTCCGGTAGGCGGCCATGCCGAGGTCCGGGGTGACGAAGCCGTGCGTGTGCAGCTCAGCGTTCTGGACGAAGATTTCGCCGGGTTCAACGCCGGTTCCGTAATTGCGCTCGACGTCGAAGCGGCCCTTGGCGTCACGACGGATCCGATCCTGGATGCCTGCCAGGAAGGCGGGCTCCTTGTACGTGTAGCCGGTGGCGAGGACCACGGCTTCGGATTCCAAGGAGTAGCCCTGCCCGTGTTCCTCGTGGTGCAACCGGAGTGTATGGGTGCCGGTGGTGGCATCCCACTCTGCAGCGGCGAGGGAGGAGTGCGTGTGCAGTTGGGTGTCCACCATTCCGGAGAGGCTCTTGGTGTAAAGGAGATCGTAGATGTCGTCGATCAGGTCCGAGTTGATGCCCTTGTACAGGTTCTTCTGGCTCTTGATCAGCGAATCACGCTGCTCGCCCGGGAGCGAGTGGAAGTAGTCAACGTACTCCGGCGAGGTCATCTCCAGAGTGAGCTTGGTGTACTCAAGCGGGAAGAAACGGCCCGAACGAGTGACCCAGTTGAGCTGGTAACCGTAGACATCGATTTCCTGCAGCAACTCGTAGTAAAGTTCCGCGGCACTCTGGCCGCTGCCCACGATGGTAATGCTGCGCTTGGACTGCAGCTCACTCTTCCTCGACAGGTAATCGGCATTGTGGAGGACAAGTCCACCGGCGTCCACTATTCCTGCACAGGAGTCCGGGACATACGGAGAAGTCCCGGTGCCCAGGACCAGCTTGCGGGCGCGAAGCACCTCAGCACCCTCCGGCCCCTGTACCGAAAGGCGGTACACACCGTCGTATGTCACATCCAGCACATCCGTGCTAAAACGCACGGACTCAAGCTGTCCGGCCACCCACTGGCAATACTGGTTGTACTCGGCACGCAGCGGGTAGAAGTTCTCGCGGATATAGAAACGGTACAAGCGCCCGGTCTGCTTCAGGAAGTTCAAGAACGAGAACGGCGACGTCGGGTCGGCGAGCGTTACGAGGTCCGCCATGAACGGGACCTGCAGGTGCGCCGGCTCCAACATCATGCCGGGGTGCCAGTCGAAGGACTCGCGGCGGTCCAGGAAAACGCAGTCGAGGTTTTCCACGGGCTCGCTCAGCGCGGCCAAGCCCAGGTTGAAAGGCCCGACGCCGATGCCTGCGACGTCGTAAATCTTGCCGTTGTCTTGGGTGCTCACGCTGCGGCCTCCGTGGTGTTCGCCAACAGGTTGTCGCCCGTCCGGCGGATAAGTTCGATGATTTCCTGGATGTCCCTCAGGCTCGCCTCGGCGTTGAGGAGGGTGAATTTGAGGTAGTGGCGGCCAGCCACTTTGGTGCCGGCAACAACGGCCTGGCCGGAAGCGAAGATCGCGGCGCGGATAGCCGGGTTGAGAACGTCTGCAGCATCTTCATCGAGGGCTGCGCCGTCAACCACTGGGCGGTAGCGGAAAACCAAGGTGCTCAGCTGGGGTGGGGCAGCGAGCTCGAACTCAGCGTCATCAGCCAGCAAGGTTCCCACCCGGGCGGCGAGGTCGATCGCTTCGTCAAAGAGTGCGCCGATGGCGTCTGCACCCATGATGCGGAGGGTCAGCCACAGCTTCAGGGCATCGAAGCGGCGGGTGGTCTGGATGCTCTTATCCACCTGGTTGGGGATCTCTGCCTTTGCCGCGCTCTCCGGGTTCAGGTAGTCCGCGTAGTAGGTGACATGCCCCATCATGGAGCCGTTGCGGACCAGGACTGCGCTGGAGCTGACGGGCTGGAAGAAGGTCTTGTGGAAGTCCACTGTGACGGAATCCGCCAGGTGGATCCCGTCCAGGAGGTGACGGTGCCTGCCGGAAACGATGAGCCCTCCACCGTAGGCGCCGTCCACGTGCAGCCACGAATCGTAGGCGCGAACCAACGCTGCCATTTCGGACAATGGGTCAACCGAACCGAAGTCCGTTGTCCCGGCGGTGGCCACAACCGCCATCGGCACCAGTCCGGCGTCGTGAGCTTCCGCCAAAGCAGCCGCGAGGGCGGTGGGGTCCATGCGGTGGTCCTCGGTGGTGGGCACTGCGACGACGGCATCGAAGCCCAGGCCCAGCATTGAAGCGGACTTCTGGATGCTGAAGTGGCTGTCCACGGACGTGAAGATCCGGAGGCGGTCAAGCAGGTGCGGCAGGCGCGCGTCCCCATTCGCGGCCCGCAGCTTGGCTACGGCATGATTCCGGGCGATCAGCAGAGCCTGGAAGTTGGACTGGCTGCCACCGGACGTGAATACGCCATCGGCGTCTTCCGTGAAGCCGATGCGTTCCGCCGTCCAATCGATAAGGCGGCGCTCGATCATGGTGGCACCGGCGCTCTGGTCCCAAGTGTCCATGGAGGAGTTCACCGCCGAGAGCACTGCTTCACCTACCAGGGCCGGAATGACAACCGGGCAGTTGAGGTGCGCCGCGTAGCGGGAATCGTGGAAGTAGATGGCGTCCTTGAGGTAGAGCTCATCGAGCTCTTCCAACGCCGCAGTCGTGTCCGGAAGCGGGCGTTCAAGATCCACCGCACCAACCTTGGCCTTCAGTTCGGCATGCCCGACGCCGGTGAACGGCTGGGCTGTCCGCTGGACTTTGGTTGAGACCGCATTGACCCCCTGGAGAACCTGAGCGACGTAACTGGGTGAATTTCGTGCGTTGAACAGCTGGTTTGTGGCAGCGAGGGCCAGTTCCACTTTGGAGCCAAAATCCTGCTCCTGAGCGATCCGCTCTTCGACACTAGGTGACGTCACGTCAGCTTCCTTCCATTGCGTTGGGGCGCTTGTTAGCAAGGTAAGCCTTACTTAGGTAATCCTTTCCGTCAAACTTTTGTGATGTATTTCGCCGAGAAGGCGGTTTCTCGTGGCTGCGCCGCGCGGATATACGTCATTGACTTTTCTTCGGGACCGCTTTGGGTGCAAAATATGGCACTCTTTTCGGGACCGAAGGCTTCGCTGGGCCGTGTGTGCACGACCTGCTGTCTTCCGGTCTCCAGGGGGTAGAGTGCTAGGACTATCCGCTGCCCACGGTTGGGGGACCACATGAAGGACCACGCCCACGAGCGAATCGGCTTCCGCGAAATCGACGAGCATGGCAACACCCAGCCCGCCGTCAGCCCCCACGTGCCGGAGACCGCGGGCCCGGAACGCAAGCGGGTCCAGCTCAACCCATTCATCATTGCCTTGTGGGCCCTGGACGCCGGTTTGGCATGGTTTGGACTATGGGCCCTAACGACGGCGGCCAGCGCGATAGTGAGCACTGCGCAAGCTCAGTCCGCCGAATCAGCCCAGACAGCCCAAATAAACTTCATCATGCTCTCCAACGCACCCTATGCAATCCTGGCTGCGTTGCTGATCACTGCCGCCTTGCTCTTGTGGCATGCAGTGCAATGGCAAAGAAAGCGGACCCTGCTTCCCTAGCGAACCGGTTTCCCCAGGGAAGGGAACGGCAAGTTACTCGTTCTCGGGTTCGCCCACGGGCTTTTCCGCGGGCCAGTCGACGTCCTGCTCGTAGCCCTCGTGCTTCGTCAGGTACGCGGCGATGTACGGGCAATGCGGGATGATGCGCTTTCCGGAGGCCACCACGTCATCCAACGCAAAGTGCGCCAGTACTTTTGCGAGGCCTTGGCCGTTGAACCCGGGTTTCGTTTCAGTGTGAATGAAATCAATATGACCGGGCTTGTCCATGAACTGGGAGACCACGGCCAGCTCACCGTCCACGTGCAGCTCATAGCGGTGAAATTTGTCGTTGCGCACCGTGGTGACGCCAGCTCGGAACGACTCTGCCAGTGAATCCGTGTACTCGGTCATGTTTCGAGATTGGCACGTAAATCCGGCTCTGGCAACGTGCGCCACCGCCCCCCGCGGAATTCCGCGCCTTCCTGCGTGGGCCGCGTCAGCACCGGCGTCGGAACCCTGCCAAGCAAGAGGACCGAAAGGGCAAAGCACGCCGCTCCCCCACCCAACAGGGCAAGGGTCAATCCGTTGAAGGCGGCGTCCGCCAGCGGGACCAAAACCACGACGGCGGCGGTCACCACAGCGGTACGTGACGGTCCCCGCGCATGGCTGGCCGCCGTCGGACGGTTCTCCAAACGACCAAAAAGCCACACCACCGGGACCAGCAGAGTCAGCACAGCGAAGAAGACCGGAATCCGCGCCCACCACCACTCTGCAGTCCCTGCGAATGGCTGGGGCACATCGGTGAGCAACAGCAACCCGGACATGCCCACCAGCAGTGGAAGGTGCCACAGATAGACGGTCATGGAACGCCGCCCCGTTACAGCTATGACTACCTGGACCCATCGGAGGTCCGCGATCCACCGAATGCCCTTGTGGAGCAGTTGAAGCGTCGCCACCTGGGAAATGCCCAAGAGAAGCAGGCAAAAATTGGGCGGATTCAGGTTTACCACCATGTTCCCCGGATACACGGCCACGCCGGTCACCAATCCCAGCAGAAGGTTGCTGGAAACCACGGCACCAAGAAGCCAGCTGCGACTACGTTTCTCGAAGAAGCCATCGGCCATGAGGAATCCCAGTTGCTGGACAGCGCACCATACGAAGATCATGTTTGCAAACGCCACGACGGGAACAGCGCCGCGGAGGGAATCCACCGTGATGATCAGTGCCACCAGCACAGCGAAAGTCAGCAGAGGCACGCGTTCGTGAAGCCGGGCCATGAGCGGGATGCTGAGTTGGGCCGTGAGGTAGGCCGCCAGGAACCACAGGGGCATCGCGGCCCCGGCAGTCATTAACTGGATGACTGCCGGGTGGACACCAAGCAGCAGCGCGACCCATAGCCCTCCCCACATGACGGCCAGCACAGCCATGGCCGGGCGGACCAGTCGCAGGAGCCGTAACTGGGCGAAGTCGAACCCGTTGCCGCCGTGCGCTTTCAGGCGCCGCCACGATTGCAGCCCGGTCACGCCGCCCAGGACGAAGAACAGGGGCACAATCATGAGCCCCCATGCCACAGGGGTGAACCAGCTTTGCTCCATAAGCACGTTCAGGGTAGTGACAGTGCCATCCTTGTGCAGGACAGGGCTGACCATCATGCAGTGCGCCGCGACGACCAGGAGCAGGCAGGTGAAGCGGACAAGGTCGATCGCCGGGTCCCGTTGCACAGCCCTTTCCTGGCTGGCGGGAGGATGCGCGTCCATCTCCATGGTTCTCCCTACAATGGCACGCGCCTGCGTGCTGACTCCATTGTCCGCCCGCGCGAGGGCTTGGGCCAGCAGGCCGGGCGAGTACCCAGCCGTTATCCACAAACCCGAGATTGGCTCTGGACGAGCCGCCGAAACACCGGCAGGATCAGACCCATGACTACGTCGATTTTCGTGAACCTGCCCGTCAGCGACCTCGAGGCATCCAAGGCCTTCTACACGGCCCTTGGCTACTCCATCAACCCGAACTTCACCGATGAAACTGCGGCCTGCGTGGTCTTCAGCGACACGATCTACGCAATGCTTCTGACCCACGCCAAGTTCAGCGAATTCACCAAGCAGCCCATCGCGGACACGCAGAACTCGACGGCGGCAATTGTCGCCATTTCTGCCGACAGCCGTGAGGACGTAGATGCACTGGCGGCCAAGGCACTTGAAGCCGGCGGTTCCGAAACTTACGACCCTATGGACATGGGATTCATGTACAGCCGCGCGTTCCGCGACCTGGACGGGCACCACTGGGAAGTTGTGTGGATGGACGACGCCGCGGCCCAGGATGGTCCGCCGGAGTCCTAGCCCATTGGCTTAGGCCATCTTGGCTTAGCCCAGCGTCACTGCCAGCACGCCAAGAACGACGGCGAGAAGCGGCATGGTGCCTTGGAGGGTAGCTGCGCGGAGGTACTTCTTGCCGCTTGCTGCGAGCACGAGGGCGGCCAGGAGCATGGAACCGCAGCTGCTGAAGACAAGGGTCCAGCCCACTTGGGGCGCACCCATAGCCACTGCAATAATGCCGATCAGTGCGCCGATGGCCAGGAAGAGGTTGTAAAAACCTTGGTTGTACGCGAGCGGTTTGGTGGTTTCCGCGTCGGCCTGGGAGGTGATGCTGAATGTCTTCCAGGTTTTGGGCTTTGTCCAGGTAATGGACTCCATGGTGAAGATATAGACGTGGAGCAAGGCTGCAATCGTTGCGAAAATCAGGGAGGCCAGGATCATGTTTTGATCCTAGCCTCCCTGTGTTGCCGGACTTGGTTGTCGCGCGGCCCGTCAGGCGCTGAGCAACTCCAGTGTGGCGCCCGCAAAAGCTGAAGCCGAGCCATTCCACTGGGCCAGCAAACCCTGAAGATTCTCGCCATCGGCGCGGTGGGCTGGGGTTTGCGACTCCAGCATCGACAGAATGCCTGTGCGCAGTTCCGTGTTGAAGTTGACCTTGCCCACCTGCATGGAGGGAGCCTTCGCTAGTTCGTCGGCCGGAATGCCGGAGGCGCCGTGGAGCACCAGCGGCACCTCTGTCTTGGCAGCGACTTCCTGCAGTACGTCCCAACGGATGTTTGGTTCGCCCTTGTACTTCCCATGCACGTTGCCCACGGCCACAGCCAGTAGCTGGGCACCCGTGCGCTCCACAAAGTCGGCCACCTGTGCCGGGTTGGTGAGTCCCGAAACGGACGCTCCGGCGTCGTGCGCTGAACTTTCGGCACCGAACGCCTTGTCCTCGTCGCCCGCAAGGCCGCCCAACTCCGCCTCAATCACGACGTCGGCAGCGCCTGCCGCGTCCAGCGCCGCACGGACTTCACGGACGAGGGCGATGTTGTCCTCGTAGGGCAATGATGAACCGTCAGCGAGCACCGCATCCGCACCGGCCGCCACGGATTCCAGGATGACCCTGAGATCGGAGGCGTGGTCCAACTGCACCGAAACCGGGACGCTGGCGTCGTTGGCCAGGCCGCGAAGGGCCGCGATGAGGCGCAGTCCGTTAGGCGTGGACGCGGTCTTCGGAGCGACGAGCAGGATCACGCCGAGCCGGGCTTCCTCCGCTGCGCCAACAACAGCCAGCGCTGTGGTGAAGTCGTAGCAGGTGAAGGCCGGAACAGCCGAGCCGGAGGCCAGGGCAGTGTTGACCACATGGTCGAGGTTGGCGCGCATCAGTGGGCCAAACCTCCCACCAGGATCCAGGCAACGTAAGTCAACGCGAAGCCGGCCAGGCCCAGGATAGTGGTGAGGACGGTCCAGGTCTTCAGGCCGTCAGACACTGTGAGGCCGTAGTAGCGGACGACCGTCCAGAACCCGGCGTCGGTCACGTGGGAAAGGCCCAATGAACCGAAGCCAATGGCAATGACGATTACCGCGATCTGGGCCGGCGTGTAGCCACCTTCCATCACGGCAGAGGTAAGCAGGCCAGTCGTCGTCACGATTGCGACAGTGGCAGAACCCTGGGCGGCGCGCAGTGCCAGGGAGATGATGAAGCCGAGCACGATGACCGGCAGGCCGAGGCTATCCAAAGTGTGGGACAGAGCTGCGCCGATTCCGGATGCACGGAGGACTTCACCGAACACACCACCAGCGGCCACCACCATGAGGATGGAAGCGATGGGAGGAAGTGCGCCTTCGAAAATCTCGCCGGTTTCCTTGAGGGACCAGTTGCGGCGGACGGCGAGCAGGAAGAACGATAGAGCCACAGCCACCAGGAGTGCGAAGAACGGGTTGCCGACAAAGGCGGCCACGCCGTACCAGTAGTTGTCCTTGGGGAGGGTCAGCGTTCCCACGGTGCCGAGGAGGATCTGGACGATGGGAGCGGCGATCAGGAACATGATCAGACCAGGCCGCGGAGGAGCGATGGCGTGCGCACCGGGGCCGTCATGGCCAACGTGGACCAGTGATTCGGAACCGAACTCGTCCACTTGCTGCTTGACGCCTGGAAGCAGTTCGTACTCTTTTCGGTTCATGATGCTGGCAACCCAGTAGGACAGGAAGCCAAGCGGCACGCAGATGATCAGTGAGATCAGGGTGATGAGTCCAATGTCCGCACCGAACACGCCGGCGCCGGCAACGATGCCCGGGTGCGGCGGGACGGCCACGTGAATGGACAGCATGATGCCGGCCATGGGCAGGCCGAACTTGATCGGGTGTACGTTAGCGATCTTCGCGAACGCGTAAACAATGGGAACGAGGACGATCACGCCCACCTCGAAGAACACGGGGATCGCCACGAGGAAGCCGACGGCCGTCAGCGCAATGGCAACGCGTTTGGCGCCGAGCTTCTCAGTGAAGTGGGTGGCCAGCGACTGCACGCCGCCGGAAACTTCAATCATGCGGCCGAGGATGGCGCCAAGGGCGATCAGCAATGCGACCTTGCCCATGGTGCTGCCAACGCCCGTGGTCACAACAGTGAAGATGTCCTTGAGCGGAGTCTGCGCGGCGACGCCCACCAGGATGCTGACGGCAAGCAGGGCAACAAAAGCCTGGATTTTGAAGCGGATGATCAGCACCAGCAACAGGGCGATGCCCGCTGCGGCGATGGTCAGCAGCAGAGGTGTGCCCAGCTCCACTGCGGGCTTGATGGCGGGGGCGTCCGCCATCTGAACCATCAAAGAGTTATTGAGGGGATTCATTGGGGGTGTCTCCTTTGACATACCAGTCTAGAGAAGACCGGCGGGAGGTGGCGGCGACGGCGAAGGGGGGATCGCCGTCGTCGCGCGTTCTGGTGGGGTGCTTAGGCGGTGCGCTTTGCGGGCGCAACAACCTTGATGACGGCGGAGTCGTCGGCGGCGGCGAGGCCCTGGGCCTGGCCGAGAAGGTAAAGCTGCTCGGCAGCAGCGGCAACGGGTGCGGCAAGACCGGCGGCCCGGGTTGCCTTACCCACGATGCCCATGTCCTTGACGAAGATGTCCAAGCGGCTGAGTACCTCGGCGCCGTCTTCGGAGTAGGCCTCGAGGATGCGCGGGCCACGGTTTGAAAGCATGAAGGATCCGGCGGCTCCGGCTTCGAGGGCGGCGAGGGTCTTGGCCTGATCGAGTCCCAGGGCGTCGGCAAGAGCCATGGCCTCGGCAGCAGCGGCGATGTGGACACCGCAGAGGAGCTGGTTGACGGTCTTGAGGGCCTGGCCGTCGCCGGGCTTGTCGCCCACGATGCTCAGGGTGGAGGCCAGCAGTTCCAAGGCAGGACGCGCCTTTTCAAGTGCTTCGGGCTCCGCCCCGACAACGATCAGCAGATCGCCTTCGCCGGCACGCTTCGGGCCGCCGGACAGCGGCGCATCCACCAGGGCCACACCGTATTCCGCAAGCTTTTCCACCGTGGCAGGGATGGCTTCAGTACCAACGGTGCTGCCGAGGATCACGACGGCGCCCGGCTTCAGTACCGAAGCCACGCCGTTCTCGCCGAAAAGGACGTCGTTGAGCTGCTCGCCGTTGCGGACGGCCAAGAGCAGCGCGTCGGCGCCGTCCGATGCCTCGCGTGCAGAAGCAAAGGTCTTGATGCCGGCTTCTGCGGCGAGTTCCAAGCGGGGCTCGGCGATATCAAAGCCGTGGACAGTCAGCTCGGACGCGAGCCGGGTAGCCATGGGCAGGCCCATGGCGCCCAGGCCCAGGACGGTGACGGTGTAGTTGCTGCTGGTCATGGTGTTCTCCATTGAATTTCTTGGGGTTCTAGAAAGTGGCGCTGAGCTTGCGGGTGACCTCAGTCAGGGATTGGTCGTCGCCGACGTTGCCCGCGAAAACGATGTACGGAATGCCCTTGGCGGGGCCGTCCACCGGCTCCCAGAGCGAGACGATGCCCGGCAGCATGGGGCCGCGGACAATTGCATGGCGGATTTCCAGCCCGTGCGCGGCGACGTCCGAGGACGTGATGCCGCCCTTCGCGATGACAAACCGCGGCGGGAAGGTCTTCAGCGTCCGGTTCACAACTGCGACGACGGCCGCCGAGACGGTGCGTGCGATCTTCAGGCTTGCTGCGGCGTCGTCGGTCTTGATGAGCAGGCGGCTGGTGTGGACGATGACGTCACCCTTGCGAAGTGCGTCGACGACGTCGGACACGACCGTTGCGATGTAGGCCTCGGCCTCGCTTTCGCCCGCACTTTCGGTCCCGGCAATGAGTTTCTCGACGTCGATCTCAATGGTCCGTGCCGAGCTGTGTTCTGCGGTCAGGGCGTTGAGCTGACGGGTGGTGACGCCGACGTGCGAGCCGACCACGATCAGGCCGCCGGCCGTGGAGGGAGTGTTGCCTGCAAAAGCCTCCTGGGAGGTCAACGCGGTGCGGATCTCCTGGCCGATGCGGCCCCTCACGAAGGGCGGGCCCACACGGTACAGGAGCTTCTTGCCGCGGCGCTCGGCTTCTTCGAGGCCCAGGGCCAAGGCGCGGAAATCATTCTCGGTGACGATGTCGGCCACGATCGGCGTGGAGTTGGTGGCGGACTCAAGGGCGTCGGCGATGGCCTTCGCTGAGATGGTGGGGTCCTGCGCGGAGGCGCCGGCGCGGATGATGTTGAGGTCAAGCACGATCACATCGCCTGCAGGGAACCGGCCCCGCGACTTCTCCTCCACGTACTTGGCCATCTCGGAGTTCTTGAAGCCGAAGCTTGCGTCCTTGGCGAATTCCGTCTCGGCCACGGGGGTGAGTGTGCCTGCGTCTTCACCGGTGCCCCGCATATAGTGCACGCCGCCGATGGTGACTCGGCCGGCGTCGGGGAATGCGGGAACGATCACCACGCCGTCGGTGGCTTCACCGGTCTCGGCAGCCACGGTGGCTGCAATGACGTCGGGCTCCAAGGGGTAGTGGCCACGGAGGGTGGAGTCACTGCGACTGACAAAACCGAGCCTCACATTTCCGGCGGCCGCGACCAGGGCATTGCGGACGATTTCCTCGTTTCGGGCTGCGGCTTCGGCCGGGTCCAGACTGCGGGTATTGGTGAGGACGTACACGGCAGGTTTGGTCTGGTTCTGCCGGATGTGGGTGAAGGCCCATGCGAAATCTGCGACGTCCCACTGGGTTAGCACGGCGAGATCCGCAACGGACTGCGTTCCCGTGGGGTCGTCGTCGAGGACTACCAGGACGCGGGGAGACGTTGCCGAGGACGCCGCAACGGCGTCGGCAACCAACTGAGCAGGAATCTGGACTTCCGCCGGGAAAGCGGCCAGAACGTCGGCTTCAAGGGTCACTGTGCACTCCATCGTGGGAAATCTCTGTAGCGGTTTGGTGAATGTAAGATGTCAGACATCTAACATTTGAATTAGTGTGACACACGGCCCTACCGCGCGCAAGGTGCTGTGCATCACTAGGCTGGGGGCATGGCTGACAGTGTTGTTGCGCTCCCGTTCGTGAACGTCCTCGCGCCCACCGTTTCCGCAGGTGAGGCGGTTCCCGTGGCACTGATCCACGGTTGGGCCTCCGGCTCTGTGTACTGGGAACCACTTGCGAAAAAACTGCTCGACGCCGGCCGGACGGTCTGGATTTTCGACCTCCCGGGCTACCACCCTGGCGAAGAAGTGCCACCGGACTTCCCGTGGACGCTGGACTCGGTGGCCGGTTCGGTAGCGGCAGCCATTGAAGTCAGGAACAGCGGACCGGTGCACCTGGTGGGGCATTCCATGGGAGGCAGTGTTTCGTTGACACTTGCGGCAGCCCGCCCCGAACTGGTGGCCACCATAACCTTGGTGGGCATGGCACCTTGGTGGGCATGGCGCCCGTGCCGCAGAATCAGGGGTTCAAGAAGCTGCTGAGCTCGCAACTGGATCAGGGATTTTTTGATCCCGAGACCGTAGCGAAGCTCATGAATGCTTGGTACGGGGAACTGTCCGCAGCCGACATGTCGCGGCTCAGCACAGGGTTTGATGCGCCGTTCCCGATTCTGTCCGCCAGCGCCGTAGCTGCCATGACCGGCGTCGAACCTTCAGTGCCCGGGCGGGTCCACGCGCCAATGCTGGTGATAGCCGGCACCGATGACCGGGTGCGGCCCATGGAGCAAATGCGCGCATTCGTGGACGAAAGCCCGAATCGGCAGCTAAGCGCCATCCTCGGCGCTGGCCATAACGTCCACTGGGAACAGCCGGAAAAATGCGCCACGGCGCTAACCGGGTTTTGGAAAACAAGCTGGCCACCGCCAGCGTAAGATGTCTGACAACCGCCCGTCCGAGGGAAATACACGGGGAGCCGGGCGGTCTGAAGTATAGGAAACGGGGATACATGGCACGCAAGTCGCTGGTCGGCGTCGTCGCTGACGAGTTGCTGGACCGGATCATCGCGGGCGAGTTTCCGCCCGGAACGGTAGTCCCTGGAGAGCTGGAGCTCAGCGCCAAACACGAGGTGAGCCGGATGACTGTGCGCGAGGCCATGAAAACCCTCGAGGCGCAGCGGATACTTAGTGTTGAACGCGGCCGCGGAACCTTCGTCAACCCCCTCAACCAATGGGCGTCGCTGGAAGCCGTTTTGCGCGCGGCCTCAGAGGGAACCAAGGATGCGGCTGCCGCGATCCAGCTGATCGAACTGCGTCGCATGCTTGAAACCGGCGCATGCGAGCTGGCCGCGGAGCGCATCTCCGATGATGAACTGACGGCCCTCAAAGAGCATGTGGAAAAGATGCAGGCCGCTCACGAAACCAATGATCTCGGCGCCTTCGTGGAAGCCGACCTTGCCTTCCACGACGTGATCCTTCACGCCTCAGGCAACGTCTTTGTCGCCGTGCTCTTCGAGCCGCTGCACCGGGTCCTCGAGGCCAGGCGCACCGAGACCTCGGCGTTCCCGGAAATCCAGGAACACGCGATCGGCCACCACCGGAAGATCGCGGCTGCCTTGGAGTCGCGCAATCCCAACGAGGCACGGCTCGCCATGGATGCGCACATGCAGCAGACCCTGGACGACCTGAAGACGTACGTGCTGGAGGCGTAGCAGGTAGAGAACGCCTTAATTGTTAGGCACAATGAATTTAAATCTTGCATGGGTGCGGACAGTTGGAATCCTTGATTTTTAGGGCAGATTCGCATCATGCTCTTAATTGTTGCCAGTGCCGTCCGAAAATTCTGCGCGTGAGACCACTTGAGTTTCCCGAGTTTCCCTTTAGGTCTCCGTTGGCGAGAGCCATCATCCAGCTTGAACGGGTTCGCGCAGATTTAGGGGATGGAACCACCCCTCCCGAGGTCTTCACGCAGCTCCGCACGCTGTTTCAATTGTTGTCGAGCATCATGAGCGCACGCATCGAAGGCAATCGCACCTCAATTGTCGATGCGGTTGCCGGTGTTCAACACGCGAATCGGATTGACGTCATGCCGGACGACGGGGTCCAAGAAATCGTCCAGCTCCAAGAAGCAACAGCCTTCGTCGACTCCGCCATTGACCGGGGGACGGCACTAACGCATGGTTTTGTCCGGGAGCTGCACCGCATCTCCGTTGCCGGCTTGAAACGCGAAGGGGACCGCACTCCTGGCGCTTATAGACTCGCCGATGTCACCATCAGCGGCTCGTCGCACCGGCCACCACCGCATGGGAGCGTGCACGGTGATATGACGGCACTCCTGGACTTCATCAATGCGGATGTAGCTCAGAACTATGAACTGCTCAAGATCGCCCTCGCCCACCGTCGGTTCGTCTGGATTCATCCTTTCGGGAATGGCAACGGTCGAGTCGGGAGACTCCTGACGTACGCAGCCATGCGACGGCAGGGGTTTTCCGACACCGCCGGATACAGGGCTCTAAACCCAACGGCAGTATTTGGGGAGAATCGCGACCTCTACTACGAGCGGCTCGAAGATGCCGACTCCCTCGAACCTGAATCTCTCATTCGCTGGTCGACTTATGTCCTGGAAGGTCTACTGACGGACCTAAGCAGGTTGGTGAAACTCGGCGATAAGGACTTCGTTACAGAAGGTCTTTTAGTTCCTGCAATCGAAAGAGGCCTTGCGTCATCGCGCTTCACAGCGGAAGAAGCCTTCGCTTTAAAAATCATCGCCCGCAAAGTTGAAGTGAAGGCCGCAGACCTTAGTTCAGCATTCACGGGTTCACCCGCGACTCGAAGCCAGGACATTCGAAAACTGTTGGAGCGCGGAGTCATAGAACCGGTGGCGAAAGGAAAGAGATCCTACCGGCTTCGACTCGCCCCGAGCGAACTAACGCCCCTCCTGGTTCGGGAATTGGACCGGCTGGGATTCCTCCCGCGCATTCTGCGCGATACAGAATAGTCCGCACCGGCAGATCTACTATTGTGCATCTGAACGCACAATAGTAGATCTCAATGTCTTGCCTCAGCGGCGCAGGCTCTCCGACGGGAGCTCGCCGAAAGTCTTCAGATACAGGGCGGAGAAGCGCCCTTGATGCGTGAAGCCGCACAACTCCGCGATTGCCGTGACGCTCTGCTCCCGCGGACTCGCCTCCAGGAGCATCTCGCGGGCGCGATCCAGCCGGATACTCCGCAACAACTCCGACGGCGTCGCACCGGCTTCCGCCCTGAGCGCGGTTTGGAGAGTCCGCACCGAAACACCCAAGCACTCGGCGATGTCCGGCACCGTGAGTTCTTCAAAGGCGTGCCGCTCCAGCAGCTCCCTGCACTCGCGGACCAACCGACCCTCCGCTTCCGCGTTTCGCGCTTCCCCGCCGGGCGGTTGCATCGCCATCAGCAGTCGGGACACCATGCTGTCCGCCAGCAGCCCCTGAACGAACGCGGGGGCACTGGAGGCGGGCTGACTGATCATGTCGTCATGAAGTTCGACGACGGACCTCAGGAACGCGCGGCCCGCTCCACCTGAGAGGTCCATGCCGTAGCCAAGGTCCACAGCGCTGTCGCCGTACAACTGCTCGGCCACCCGTTCAAGCGCCGAACGCCTCACGTAGACAATCAGGTGCGGACTTCCGCCGTCCCAACTCATGGAAAAGGGCCGGTCGATGGGCGGAACCGTGGCCATACGCGGACTGGATTCCACGGTGTTCGCACCTACTTGCATGGAAGCGTGTCCTGCCAGCGGGATCTGCACCAGATGGAAGTCCTGAAGGCCCTCGGGCTCAATCCGAACATCCGCGCCGTAGTCCAGGAACTCGATCCCCACATCGCCCCGATGCAAGGAGCGCAGTTTCATGTCCACTGACGACGTCCGGGTGCGTGGCGCGAGCTCATGGCTGCAGAACAGCTCAGCGATCTTGGCGTGTGCTTCGTCCACGTCAGTTGTGGCCATTGTTGGCCGTCCCCGCAAAACATCACGAGGAAGAATCTTCACCATTTCGGCACCTACTCCACAGTTTTGCGCTTTTCGGATGATCCTCGCGCCACGTGGATATTCCGGATTTCATCGGCCGCCTAGAGTCGCCCTTAGGACAAGTATGACTCAGCTCACATCACCATAACAGCGCCGAAAGCGAGGTGAGGACCAGTGAAGAACATCGAGCTCGTGCACCACCGGCGGGAGGAGTGGGATGAAAACCACTTCGAACTCTGGGCGGCGGAACTTCAAGCCAAGAACGCTCAACTCACCTCCGCGGCTTGGGTTGGTTGGCACGAAGAAGAGGAAGACCCTGCGTAATTCGGATGGCCCTTGCGCCAAATGGATAGTCCGGATTTCAGCGACTGCCTAGAGTCGTTTCTAGAAGAACTATGACGCACGTCATATTTTCACAACGTGACAAGTACGGGAAAGGCTTGGACCATGTCAGGACTTCAGGGCAGGACGGCAATCGTTACCGGCGGTGCAACCAAGGTCGGGCAGGGCGTGGTGGCCGCGCTGCGGGACGCTGGCGCCGCGGTGGTGGTTGCGGACATAGATCCCGACGGCGAATCACTTACCACCGGACTGGGCGAAGGCATCCACTACTCCCACACTGACATCACCGATGACCACGCCGTGAATCGGCTGGTCAGCGCAACCGTCGCCGCGCACGGAAGCCTCGACATCCTGGTGAACCTTGCCTGCACCTACAAGGACGACGGCGCTGCCTCCGGGCGCGCCGACTGGCTCGAGGCACTCAACGTCAACCTCGTCAGCGCAGTGGTGGCCAGCAACGCAGCCCGCCCCCACCTGAAGGCCTCCGGGCACGGCGCCATCATCAACTTCACCTCAATCTCCAGCTCAGTAGCCCAAACCGGCCGCTGGTTATACCCGGCGAGCAAAGCCGCGCTGGTGCAAGTCACCCGGAGCATGGCCGTGGACTTCGCAGAAGACGGTATCCGCGTGAATTCCGTCAGCCCCGGCTGGGTCTGGAGCAACATCATGGACTCACTCAGCAACGGGAACCTCGAAAAGACAGACTCCGTGGCGGCCCCCTTCCACGCACTCAAGCGGGTCGGCCGCCCCCACGAGGTGGGTGACGTCGTCGCGTTCCTCGCCAGCGACCAAGCAAGTTTCGTGACCGGCGCAGATTGGGCCGTCGACGGCGGCTATTCCGCCTTGGGCCCGGAACGCGCCGAAGAGACCATTCCCCTGCTCGCAGCAAACTAACGCCAAGCTTCAGAACAACTTCCACCACAGAGAAAGGCAACGCCATGACGCAACGCCACATCACCATCGTCGGTGCCGGCCAGTCCGGGCTGCAGCTCGGCATCGGACTGCTGGACGCCGGCTACCAAGTGACCACCATTTCCAACCGCACACCGGAAGAGATTCACGAAGGCAAGGTTGCCTCCAGCCAGTGCATCTTCCACAACGCCTTGGAGCACGAGCGGGCGCTCGGCTTGGACTTCTGGCCCGATGCTCCCACCGTGGACGGCATTTCGTTCACCATCCCCCACCCCGAACTGCCGGGTGAGAAAGCCATCAGCTGGGCCTCACGCCTGGATAACCACGCCAAGTCGATCGACCAGCGCGTGAAGTTCCCGCGGTTCATGGAGGAGTTCACAGCACGCGGCGGAGAGCTCGTCTTCGAAGACGCGGGGGTAGCCGAGCTGGAGAAGTACACGCAGAACTCGGACCTGGTGATTGTGGCCGCCGGCAAGGGCGAGATCGCGCAACTGTTCACCCGTGACGCGAACCGCAGCACCTACGATGCACCGCAGCGCGCCCTGGCCTTAACCTACGTGAAGGGCTTGAAGCCGCGCGAGGACTACTCGGCGGTCTCGTTCAACCTGATCCCCGGCGTTGGCGAGTACTTCGTCTTCCCGGCGCTCACCACCACCGGCCCCTGCGAAATCATGGTCTTCGAAGGGGTTCCGGGCGGGCCAATGGACTCTTGGAAGGGACTCTCACCCGAGGAGCATTTGGAAAACTCCAAGAACATCCTCAAGGCCTTCCTGCCGTGGGAAGCAGAGCGCGCCACTGATGTGGAACTCACTGATCCCAACGGCGTTCTCCAGGGCAGGTTTGCGCCCACCGTCCGCCACCCAATTGCCACCTTGCCGAGCGGCCGGCAGGTACTTGGCCTGGCCGACGTCGTGGTTTTGAACGATCCGATCACGGGGCAGGGTTCCAACAACGCGAGCAAATGCGCGGCGTCGTACTTGGACAGCATCACTCGGTACGGCGGTGGAGCCTACGATGCAAACTTTATGCAGGCCACTTTTGAGCGCTATTGGGATTACGCGCAGCACGTTGCACACTGGACGAATGCCCTCCTGGCTCCGCCTCCGCCCCATGTCCTCGAGCTCTTGGGGGCTGCGAACAGCGAGCCGGCTATCGCTCATCGCTTCGCCAACGGCTTCAACCACCCACCGGAATTCCAGGAGTGGTTTATGTATCCGGATAAAGCCGCGAGCTACCTCGCGGACCTGTCTGCCGCCAAAGTTTCGTAGCACGACCCTGCTAATAAGGACTCAACCATGCGAAAGATAGCAATCGTGGGGGCCGGCGAATCCGGCGCCCAGCTGGCCTTGGGCCTGCAACGTGACGGCTACGCGGTGACGCTTCTGTCCGACCGTTCCGCTGCCCAGATCCGCACCGGCAAGGTCATGTCCAGCCAGTGCATGTTCTCCACCGCCCTCGACGCCGAAGCCCACATGGGAACGGCGCTCACCGAATTCTACGAATCCGGATCCGTCCCTGGCATCACCTCAATCCGGCTACGTGTGGATGCTGATGAACCCATCGAATGGGAAGCACCCCTGGACGGTCCCGCCCGGTCCATTGACCAGCGCATCAAAAGTGCCCTCTGGATCGAAACATTTGTTGCAGCCGGTGGTGACTTCCGCATTGAGAAAGTCACACCGCGCATGCTCGAAGAACTCGCCCATGACTACGAGCTGGTCATTGTGAGCACCGGCAAGGGCGAGATCGGCCAGATCTTCCCTCGGGACAAGGCCAAGTCGCCCTTCGACCGGCCGCAGCGGGTACTGGCCCTGAACTACGTCACGTCCGACGACGGTGCTTCCGCCGGCTCGTCCGCTGCCGGTACCGGCAGCGCGGGCGACGCCATCCGCATGTCCATGGCCCCCGGCGTCGGCGAATTCTTCACGTTCCCGGGCCTGACCGTATCGGGCCCCTGCCGCATGATGGTGTTCGAGGGCGTGGTGGGCGGCCCCATGGACCGCTGGACCGACGTCGGAACCCCCGAAGAGCAGCTCGAGCGTTCGCTGGAAATCCTGCGAGAACATTTCCCGCACGAGGCAGAAAACTTTGCCACCGCGGAGCTGACCGACAGCGGCGCGACGCTCCTGGGGCGCATCACGCCCACCGTGAGGTCCGCCGTCGGGGAACTCGGCAACGGGAAGCTGGTGTTCGGGCTCGGTGACGCCGTGGTCCTCAACGATCCCCTCACCGGGCAGGGTTCCAACAACGCCACCCTGGCCGCGAAGTACTACCTTGATTCGATAGTTCGCCGAGGCCAGCAGCCTTTTGACCGTGCCTGGATGGAGCGCACCTTCGACGAATTTTGGCGCGGCTGGGGGCAATGGGCGGTGGAGTGGACCAACGATCTCCTGAAGCCACGCCGCGATCATCAGAAGACGCTCCTCCGTGAAGCCGCTGACCATCCGGCACTGGCGGCAAGCATCGTCAGCGGCTTCGATGACCCCCGGACGTCATACCCTTGGTGGTTCGATCCCACCGCGGCCGCTGACTTCATGCAGGCCCGGAAAGAGGACGATGCTGCTGCCTTCGATGTGAGGGACTTCAGGGGTGCGTTGGGTCAGTTCGCCACGGGCGTCACGGTGGTTACCACTGTGGCTGCGGACGGCCGAAAAGTGGGCATGACCGCGAATTCCTTCACGTCAGTGTCCATGGATCCGCCGCTGGTGCTCTGGTGCCCCAGCAAACGCGCCCCCAGCCTGGGCGATTTCGAGGACGCAACGCATTTTGCCATCAACATCCTGGCGAGTGACCAGCACGTCCTGTCCCGCCAGTTCGCCACGCCCGCCACGGACAAGTTCGCCGGCGTGGAAACAGCTGACGGCATCGCCGGTGTTCCGCTACTGGAGGGTGCAGTAGCAACATTCCAGTGCCGCACCGTTGCGCGACATGATGCCGGGGACCATGTCATCTACGTGGGTGAGGTGGAAAGCTACAACCACCAAGAC
The DNA here is from genome assembly GCF_059759005.1 of Paenarthrobacter sp. GQ52. Classification (NCBI taxonomy): domain Bacteria; kingdom Bacillati; phylum Actinomycetota; class Actinomycetes; order Micrococcales; family Micrococcaceae; genus Paenarthrobacter; species Paenarthrobacter sp. GQ52. The sequence continues at coordinate 75,405 of NZ_JCAXEJ010000004.1, read as the reverse complement.
GGCGCTCCCCTGGTGTTCCACGGCGGAAAATACCACGCCACTGCCAGCCATCCGGATTTCTAAGCACTCCCTTTTGACTTCTGTGCACTTCTGAAAGGAACGGATATGGACCATCCCCTTGACGTCGCGATCATAGGCTCAGGCATCAATTCGCTGGTCGCGGCAGCCGAGCTGGCCTTGGCAGGGAAGCGCGTGTGCATCATTGAGCGCTCGGATAGGTTGGGTGGGTTCATCCAATCCGCGGAGCGTACCCTCCCGGGTTTCATCCACGACACCTTCTCCTCCTGGCACCCTTTGTTTGTGTCCGGTGGTGCCTACTCGGCGTTGGGAGAAGAACTGCACCGCCGGGGTCTGGAGTACTGCAACACTTCCGGCCCAGTGACGGCCAGCGTTGCTGCGGATCCTGCTACCGGAGCCCACCGCGTGGTCATCGCACACAGGGACCCGGCCGAGACGGCTGCTGCGTTCAAGGCCTCTCGCGATCAAGCCGCCTATATGGCCATGCTGGATGATCTTGGGCGGAATGCCGGAACCGTGTTCGGGGCTTTCGGGGCGGAACTTCGGTCGTTTGGGGAGGTGGCGAAGATTGCCTTCGGAGCCGTGGGACGCGGGCGTTTCTCAGGGACGGAGGCCTTTGTCCGGGATTCCGTGATGAGCGGCCGGAATTACACCCGCAGCCGCTTTGACGGGTGGGAAGCGGACCAGCTGTGGTCTCCCTGGCTCCTGCACGCAGGACTAGGCCCGGACCAAGCCACCGGTGGCGTCATGCTCCCGGTCATGGCCATGAGCATGCACGGCTTCGGGCTTCCTGTTGTGAAGGGCGGCGCCTCGCAGTTTGTGGCTGCCTTTGAGTCTTTGCTCAGGGACAACGGCGTCCGGATCATGCTGGGTGCGGAGGCCGACGAGATCCTGGTGGACTCATCCGGTGCCGTGGCCGGAGTGCAGACATCGCAAGGTGTGGTCACCGCAGACACGGTGCTCGCGAACGTATCGCCCCAGGCCCTCTACACCCAACTCCTTCGCCAGCCACCGGCCGGTACTGCCGAAGCCGCTGAACGCTACCAAAACGGCCGCGGGGCCATGCAGATCCACCTGGCCCTGGACCGTCCTGTCGAGTGGCTCGATCCCAGGCTCAACAGCGTTCCGCTGGTTCACATCAGCAACGGCTCGGACAGCACGGGAATTGCCTGCGCCCAGGCCGAAGCCGACCTGTTGCCCAGCGAACCCACCGTGGTGGTGGGACAGCAGTGCGTACTGGATCCGTCGCGGGCTCCGGAGGGCAAGGCAACGCTGTGGCTGCAGTTGCAGGAAGTGCCGTTCTCTCCCGTGGGGGACGCGGCGGGCCAATTGTCGGTTGCCGAAGGTTGGACCCACGAACTGAAGCAGGGATATCTGGAACGGGTCCTGGACCGGTTGGAGCAGTTCGCCCCGGGAACCCGGGCTACTGTTCTTGCTTCAGACATCCTTGCCCCCACGGACCTGTTGTCCGCGAACCCCAACGCCGTCGACGGCGACCCGTATGGCGGCTCCGCGGAGCTCTTCCAAAACCTGCTGTGGCGGCCCTTCCCCTCCGCCGCCGGACACCGGACTGCCGCCCAAGGGCTGTGGCACATCGGCGCTTCAACCCATCCCGGTCCCGGGCTTTCCGGCGGTTCCGGACATCTGGTTGCGCGGAAATTGACCGCGAAACCCTCACGATTTTCCCGTATTCAATCAGCACTGAAACCAAGCAAGCGATAGGAGAACAATGTCTGTTCTGGCCGGGCTCACTGCAGCCCTCTCGAGTGGTTCGGTGGAAATCATCGACCTCACAACGCCCCTGAGCTCCGAAACCCCCATCCTGAACCTGCCGCAGCCGTTCGCGAACACGGTGGGGTTGTCCGTTTCGCCGGTGAGCAATTTCGACGACGCCGGTCCGGCCTGGGCGTGGAACGACGTCACCGTGGGCGAACACGCCGGGACGCACTTGGACGCCCCGGTCCACTGGATTACGGGCAAGGACGGCAAGTCGGTGGACCAGATCGAACCACACCGACTGGTGGGCCCGATTGTAGTGATCGACAAGTCGCTCGAGGTAGCGGATGACCCTGATTTCCTCTTAGAACCGGAACATTTTGAGCAGTGGCAGCAAGAGCACGGCGCGTTCCCGGAGAACTGCTGGGTGATCTTCCGAACTGGTTGGGCGGCCCGAGGCGCTGACGCTGCCGCTTTCGTCAACGCGGACGACGCCGGACCCCACACTCCCGGCGTCTCTGCCGCAGGTGCCAAGTGGCTCGCCGGAAACGCCTCGATCAGTGGATTCGGTGTGGAAACCGTGGGCATCGACGCCGGACAGGCAGGCGCCCTGGATCCGATGTTCCCCGTCCACTCGTTCCTGCTCGGCGCGGACAAGTACGGCGTGACGTCGCTCCGGAACGTGGACCGACTCCCCGTCACCGGTGCGACGTTGGTAGTTGCTCCGTTGCCGATCGTCGGCGGGACGGGCAGCCCGAGCCGCGTGTACGCGCTGGTGGAAAAGGGCGCGGTGGAGAAGGCATGAGCGGGCAAGTGCGGGTCTCCACGTTGGTGGGCAGGACGCTGGCGAAGCTCGGCGTCGGGCACGTTTTTGGGGTGGTGGGCAGCGGCAACTTCGATGTCACCGGCACTCTCATGGCCGAGGGCATCCCGTTCACGGCCACCCGGCACGAGGGCGGTGCGGCGACCATGGCCGACGCGTACTCCCGGATGTCCGGGAAAGTTGGGGTGGTCACCACGCATCAAGGCTGCGGGCTGAGCAACGCCATCACCGGCATCGGTGAGGCAGCGAAGAGCCGGACGCCGATGATCGTGCTGACCGCCGATACCCAGGCCGCGGCCATCCGGTCCAACTTCAAGATCGACCAGGACGCCCTGGCCCGCAGTGTCGGAGCCGTGGCCGAACGCATCCACTCCCCCGCAACAGCCGTCGCGGACACCGTCAGGGCCTTCCGGACTGCGGTGAATGAACGCCGCACCGTGGTGTTGAGCTTGCCGCTGGACGTTCAAAGCGGAGCCGCCGCGGACGAGGTGAGTGCCGTCGTCGTGCCTGAACCGTTGAAGGTGCGCCCGGACGCTTCGGCCATAGAGCAGTTGGTGGCGCTGATAGCGGCCGCGGAACGGCCTGTGTTCGTCGCCGGACGCGGCGGGCGCGGTGCACGGGACGAGATCCTGGAACTCGCACACCATGCCGGGGCGCTGGTGGCGACGTCGGCTGTGGCCAGTGGGCTGTTCAACGGCGACTCCCACAATCTGGGTATTTCGGGCGGTTTCTCATCGCCGACTACGGCGGAGCTCATCAGCGGTGCGGACCTGATTGTGGGATGGGGTTGCGCGTTGAACATGTGGACCATGCGACATGGCCGGCTGATCTCTCCGGGCACCAAAGTGGTGCAGATCGACGTCGAAGATTCAGCCCTCGGCGCGAACCGGCCCATCTCGCTGGGAGTGCTTGGCGATTCGGCGCTGACTGCAGTTGATGCTTTGGAGGTGCTGCGCTCCGTGGAGCCCGAGCCGGCGGAAAAGTACCGCACCGAAGCCAACGCGCTGGCCATCAAACAGGGTTCGCGGTGGCGGGACGTGGAGACTGAAGACTTGTCCACGGCGACCTCCATTGATCCACGCGTCCTCACCCGCGAACTCGACACCCTGCTCCCGGCCGAAAGGATCGTGGCGGTCGATTCGGGCAACTTCATGGGCTACCCAAGCCAATACCTCGCCGTGCCGGACGAATTCGGGTTCTGCTTCACCCAAGCCTTCCAAGCCATCGGGCTCGGACTGTACACGGTCATCGGCGCAGCACTTGCCCAGCCGAACCGCTTGCCGGTCCTCGGTGCAGGTGACGGCGGATTCCTCATGGGCATCAGCGAGCTGGAGACCGCCGCAAGGCTGAAACTCCCGCTGGTGTGCATCGTCTACAACGACGCCGCCTACGGAGCCGAGGTCCACCACTTCGCTTCGGAGCACACGGAAGCAGAGCTTTCCAGCGTCGTGTTCCCCGATACCGACATCGCCGCCATCGCCCGCGGATTCGGAGCTGAGGGTGTGACCGTGCGGACCGTAGCGGACTTGGAAGCCGTGCACCCATGGATCGCCGCTTACCGAGCCGGGACACAGGACCGGCCACTGGTCATCGACGCGAAGATAGCCTCCGACGGCGGCTCGTGGTGGCTGGCTGAGGCCTTTCAAGGCCATTAGGCACCGCGCTCTCCCAACTTGAAAAAGAACTGGACACGCATAATAAGGAGGCTTAGCATTTTTACCTGTATCGACAGCTAGCTGTTGGAGGCGGCGAAAATGCGAGCGATGGTGTACCGCGGCCCTTATAAAATCAGGGTCGAAGAAAAAGATATCCCCCGGATTGAGCATCCAAATGACGCTATCGTCCGGGTAACCGGAGCCGCGATCTGCGGCTCAGACCTGCACCTGTATCACGGCATGATGCCGGATACGCGGGTGGGGATGACCTTCGGGCATGAATTCGTGGGAGAGGTCCATGAGGTTGGCTCGTCGGTGGAGAACCTGAGCGTCGGGGACCGCGTGATGGTGCCCTTCAACATCTACTGCGGATCCTGCTACTTCTGCGCCCGTGGCCTGTATTCCAACTGCCACAACGTCAACCCAAATGCGACGGCGGTGGGCGGCATTTACGGTTACTCCCACACCACCGGTGGTTACGATGGCGGCCAGGCGGAGTTCGTGCGCGTGCCGTTCGCCGACGTCGGACCCACCAAAATTCCCGAATGGATGGATCAGGAAGACGCGGTGATGCTCACTGATGCCCTCCCCACTGGCTACTTCGGAGCCCAATTGGGTGATATCGAACAGGGCGACACGGTGGTGGTTTTTGGTGCGGGGCCCGTTGGGCTTTACGCGGCGAAGTCGTCCTGGTTGATGGGTGCGGGCAGGGTCATTGTCATCGACCATCTCGAGTATCGGCTGGAGAAGGCCCGGACGTTTGCCCACGCGGAAACATACAACTTCACCGAATACGACGACATTGTGGTGGAGATGAAGAAGGCCACGGATCACCTTGGCGCTGATGTGGTGATTGACGCCGTCGGGGCTGAAGCTGACGGCAACCTGACCCAACACATCACGTCGTCGAAATTCAAGCTGCAGGGCGGTTCTCCTGTTGCGTTGAACTGGGCCATCGATTCCGTCCGTAAAGGCGGAACGGTGTCGGTGGTGGGTGCCTATGGCCCGATGTTCAGTGCAGTGAAGTTTGGCGATGCCATGAACAAGGGGCTGACGCTGCGGATGAACCAGTGCCCGGTCAAGAGGCAGTGGCCCCGACTGTTCGAGCATGTCCAGAACGGCTACCTGAAGCCCAGCGACATCATTACCCATCGGATTCCGCTGGAACACATCGCCGAGGGTTACCACATCTTCTCGGCCAAGCTGGATGACTGCATCAAGCCGATCGTGACCACGGCCGCCTAGACGCTGATCAGGCTTAGCGCCAGCTGAATAAGCCTAGTGCCAGCTGGATCAGGCATAGCAAGGAGGAACATCATGCCGTACACAGCAGAACGGCCCCAACCAAGGCCGACGCCCGAGGAGCTCCGGGCTAAAATCCCGGGCTGGGGCGTGGACCTGGACCCCAAGGATCGGCCTGCTTTTCCACGCGAGCAGCGCGGGATTATCACTGGGGCGCATTGGGACTTTCCGGAGCGCCAGGAGGAAAAGTGGCCACGGGAACGCTCTATTGAGCACAAGTTCCTGACACCGGTTTTCGGAACATCCACCCCACCGAAGGGCGTCTCGGGAGCCATCCGGAAGTACGCTTACAAATACAGCGAAGGACGGGCAGCGCACTGGCTGCTCCTGATCGCAGGTGACCGAGTCGACGCTTGGGAGAGCCACCTGCGGTCATTTGGCACGCTGCACCCGGACAACCCGATCACGGAAACCGGCGTGCTGAGCGAGTTCAAGAACCACGGCATGGCTTCGCGGTGGGGCAGGAAGCGCGCAGACACCAAGCACCAGTGGATGGACCCCATCATCGTGGCGGGGCCGTGGCTCCTGGTGGGGACCGGCGTCGTCCTTGTTCTCAAGAGCGTCGCCAAAGCTGCCCGGACAACCCGCCGCTAACCCAACCGGGTGACAGCCACAACTGAGTAGCAGCACATGCCGTTCTGAGCGCTCAAAACGGCATCTGCTGCTACCTACATGGGTTGGTTATGCGTCGACGTCCGTGTTCACGATGTACACGTCGCAGGGAGCACCGTGCGCCACGCTGTTGGCGATGCTGCCGAGTACGCGGCCGAGGCCCTTCATGCGCTTGTTGCCCACCACGATCAGCGAGGCGTTGTTGGTCTCGGCGTAGTTGATGAGGGCGTTGGCAGGTGTGCCGCGGGCTGCGAAGTACTTGATGTTGCCGGCGGGAACGTCCAGCTCTTCGGAAACCTTGCGGGCCACGTATTCTGCGGAGTCCGCGGAGGAGACGGTGATGCGGTCGCTGCCGCTGCCGAATTCTTCAATGCGGTCATCGGAGAAGCCGCTGATCACGTGCAGTTCGGCGCCGAGGGCGGTGGCGAGCTTCGCTGCTGCCACTGCTGCGCGCTTGGCCGTCTCGCTGCTGTCAACGCCGACCACAATAACTTCTGACATGAGTACTCCTGGTTGTGGGGATTCACTGGGTGCTGCTGCAAGAAATCTACACTCCATCCCCATCCGCCGGGATGACCCTTTTGCGCCGGGAGTGTTTACGGCCGGAATCACTGGGTAGTGATTAAGTATCGGAGCGATCACACGACCGAAAGGCAAGACAATGAGCGACGCACCATTTTCCCCGCAGACCGCCATCGTCACGGGATCGGATTCCGGCATCGGAAAGGCCACTGCGGTGGCGTTGGCCAAGGCCGGCATGGACGTAGGAATCACCTGGCACTCGGACCAGCAGGGAGCTGAGGAAACCGCGGAGGAGGTCCGCGGCCTGGGCCGGAAAGCTGTGGTCCACCAACTGGACACCACGGATGTCCGGGGAACGGCCGTGGCCATCGACAAGCTCGCTGAGGAACTTGGCGGCGTGGACGTCTTCGTCAACAACTCCGGAACCGGCGACGGCACAAAGTTCCTTGAGCTGGACTACGACACGTGGATGTCCACCTTGGACACCAACCTCAACGGGGCTTTCGTGGCAATGCAGACAGCAGCCAAGCGTATGGTGCGGGCCGGCCGCGGTGGGCGGATCATCGCGGTCACCAGCGTCCATGAGTTCCAACCAAGGGTTGGAGCCTCGGCGTATGACGCGTCCAAGCACGGCTTGGGTGGCCTCATCAAAACCATGGCCCTGGAACTCGCTGAGCACGGCATCACTGCCAACAACGTGGCGCCGGGCGAAATCGCTACTCCCATGACAGGCCAGGAGGACGAGGATCCCACTCAGAAGGAACGGCCAGGAGTTCCGCTGGGACGCCCCGGCGATGCCCGGGAAATCGCCGCCGTCATCGCCTTCCTGGCATCACCGGATTCCAGCTACGTCAACGGTGCTTCGTGGCCGGTGGACGGCGGAATGTTGCAGATGGGACCACAGGCAGGTTCACACATCACCAGCAACGACTGGCGCGAAAGCTAAGCCCCTGCAGACTCTGGCCGCACGGTGATCCGTGGGCTAGTCTGCATGGACGGCCTGCCTGGCGGGCCTGATTTTCCAGAGATTCGTAAGACGTTGATGAGGAGCACCATGGCTGGCCACACATATAGCGTTTCCGAAATTGTAGGAACTTCCACCGAAGGCGTTGACGACGCGATCAAGAATGGCATCGCAACAGCCTCCCAGACCCTGCGGAACCTGGACTGGTTTGAGGTCAAGGAAATCCGCGGCCACCTTGAGGACGGCGCCGTGGCCGACTGGCAGGTCACCATCAAGCTTGGTTTCCGCCTGGAGCGCTGATCACCCCTCTACCCACCCCGCGAGATGGCAGTTGACGCCCATGTTTTCCGAAAACATGGGCGTTAACTGTCGTCTCGGCGGGCGGGTTCGGGTTCGGGCACGGCGGCCGCCTCACCGAAGCTCAGCAGCGTCAAAGCGTCCGACGACGGCGAACCGGCCTTCGCGGAATAGACCCTCAGCATCTGGTCGTGGTCGTCCGGGAGACTTAGCGTCTCAAAGTTCAGTTCCAGGTCACCCACAATCGGGTGGTGCAGGCGAACAGTTCCAGCGGATCGCGATGCCACCCTGTGCCCGGCCCACCACTGCCGGAAATGCTCGCTGTGTACGGCAAGCTCGCCCACGAGTTGGTTGGTCTGCAGATCGTTCGGGTGCCGGCCCACGTCCATCCGGAGGGCGCCCACGGCTTCAGCAGCCACGGTTTTCCAGTCCCTGAACAATGCCCCGGCGGACGGGTCCAGAATGATCCAGCGCGTCAGGTTTCGCTCCGCGGCAGGCAGCGCAGTGAAGTCGGTGAAAAGCAGGTGAGCCATCCGGTTTCCGGCCAGGACATCGGCGCGCCTGCCCAGCACCATGGCCGGAACATCGCCTACGGCGTCGAGCAGCTGCCGGAGCCCGGGCCTCACCTTCTGCACGGGGCCGGGGTTGACTGCAGAACCCGCACAGTGCTCCAGCAGGTCCATCATGTGCGCCTGCTCCCCCGCGTCAAGTCGCAGTGCGCGGGCAACAGAGTCGAGGACCGCCTTGGATGGGTGGATGTTGCGTCCCTGTTCCAGACGGGTGTAGTAGTCGGTGCTCACTCCGGAGAGTCGGGCAACTTCTTCGCGACGGAGTCCGGGCACCCTGCGGGCACCGCTGGACTCTTGCGCTCCAGCGTCCTCGGGTGAGAGGCGGGCACGCATGACCTTGAGGAATTTACCGAACTCGGCGCTTTGACCCATCCGTCCATTCTGCCGTTCGGGGCGTGTGAAAGACCACCATTTTGGGTAGGACTACCAGACCTAGGAAAAACAGGATCAGGTTGGATTGCTGACTCTGCCACCAAAAGTGCATAGGCTCAGTACAGAGCCTCCGAAAACGCTTTCTGGAGTGTCACCACCATAACCATTCCGTCGAAGGAGACCGTCATGCCAGAGCTGACATTGAACAACGGCGTCACCATCCCCCAGCTCGGATTCGGGGTCTTCCAAGTACCAGCTGAGGAAACGCAGAAGGTAGTGGAAGACGCCCTGGAAGCCGGCTACCGCCATATCGACACCGCGGCTGCCTACCGCAACGAGGCAGGAGTCGGCGCTGCCGTCGCGGCCTCGGGCATTCCCCGTGAAGAACTCTTCATCACCACCAAGCTCCGCAACGGGGAGCAAGGAGAGGCCCATGATGCCTTCCAGCGCAGCCGCGACGCCTTGGGCCTTGACGTTATCGACCTGTACCTGATCCACTGGCCTGTCCCGTCGCAGGGCCTCTACACGCAGGCATGGAAGGAAATGGAGAAGCTGTACCAGGACAAGCAGGTCCGGGCCATCGGCATCTCCAACTTCCTCTCGGACCACTTGGACACGTTGCTAAAAGAAGTGGATGTGGTTCCCGCCGTAAACCAGATTGAAGTCCATCCCACATACCAGCAGGGCGAACTGGCCAACAAGTGCCGCGACCTCAGCATCGCAGTGGAGGCCTACAGCCCGCTGGGCCAGGGCAAGGACCTGAACTCCGAGCAGGTGGCCCTGGTGGCTGCTGCCCACGGCACTACCCCTGCACAGGTGATTCTGGCCTGGCATCTCGCCCAGGGGACGATTGTGATCCCCAAGTCCGCGGACTCGAAGAGGATGCGCGAGAACTTCGGCGCCGCCGATCTCACCCTCACCGAATCCGAACTGGCAGCCATTACGGCACTTGAGGCGGGCGCCCGCATAGGGTCCGATCCCGCCGTCGCTGCTTTCACCCAGCTCTAAGAAAAGGACAAACATGCAGTACACGCATCTGGGCCGTTCGGGCCTGAAAGTTTCACGTCTTTGCCTGGGCACCATGAACTTCGGTCCGCAGACGGATGAAGCGACAGCCCACTCGATCATGGACTCCGCACTGGATTCCGGCATCAACTTCTTCGACACCGCCAACGTGTACGGAGGAACCGGGCACCGCGGCTGGACCGAGGAAATCATCGGCCGATGGTTCGCGAAGGGCGGCGAGCGCCGCGAGCGCACCGTCCTGGCCACCAAGTTGTATGGCACCATGACGGACCGCCCCAACGAGTCCAAGCTGTCGGCGCTCAATATCCGCCGCGCACTCGATGCGAGCCTGAAGCGGCTGCAGACGGATTACATCGACATTTACCAGTTCCACCACATCGATCGGGATACGCCGTGGGACGAGATCTGGCAGGCTATCGAGGTAGCTGTCCAGCAGGGCAAGATCCTGTACTCGGGCAGCAGCAACTTTGCTGGTTGGCACATCGCCCAAGCCCAGGAAGCCGCCCGGAGGAGGAACTACACGGGACTGGTCAGCGAGCAGTCCATCTACAACCTGTTCAGGCGCGAAGTTGAGCTTGAAGTCATTCCGGCTGCACAGCAATACGGTCTGGGCCTGATCCCCTGGTCCCCGCTGCAGGGTGGGCTCCTTGGTGGTGTGCTGAAGAAGGAAGAGCAGGGTGTTCGCCGTGCCGAGGGCCGGGCGCTTGAGACCCTCAAGAAGCATGAGGAACAGATCCGCCAGTACGAGGATTTTGCGGATGAGTTGGGCCACGCCCCCGGAGATGTAGCGCTGGCGTGGCTGCTTCACCAGCCTGCGGTGACAGCCCCGATCGTGGGGCCCCGAACCCAGGAACAGCTCGATGCCGCTATCCGCGCCCTGGACGTCACCCTGAACGAGGACGCCCTCAAGCGCCTCGACGACATCTTCCCGGGTCACCGCACTGCCCCCGAGGACTACGCCTGGTGAGCAGTTCCCTCCCCGACGCCCTCGGACCGGCGGCGGACACCGTCTCGCCTCGGAACTTCCTGTTCATCGGCGGGACCGGGGTTATCAGTGCGGCGGCGGCTGAACGCGCCGTCGCATTGGGCCACCGGCTGACCATCCTCAACAGGGGAAGGTCGGCCGGCAGGCCGGTGCCGGAAGGCGCGGAAGTACTCCATGCGGACGTCCGGGACGCCGCCGCCGTGCGCGAGGTACTTCAAGGAAGAGAGTTCGACGCCGTCGCGGACTTCATCTCGTACACACCGGATCAGGCGCGGGCCGGGTTGGAAATGTTCCGTGGGCGGACCGGACAGTACGTTTTCATCAGTTCCGCTTCGGCTTACCAGAAGCCACCCACGACGCTGCCGATTCTGGAATCGACGCCGCTGAAGAACCCGTTCTGGCAGTACTCGCGGGACAAGATCGCTTGCGAGGAGCTGCTATTCGAGGCCTACCGTGAGCAGGATTTCCCGCTGACCGTAGTGCGGCCATCCCACACTTACGACCGGACCAAGATCGCCATGGTGGGCGGTTGGACCGACATCCACCGGATGCGGGCCGGAATGCCGATCATGGTGCACGGCGATGGAACGTCTCTCTGGACACTGACCCACAGCCGGGACTTCGCCAAGGCGTTCGTCGGTCTTCTGGGCAGGCCGCAAGCCGTGGGTGAGAGCTACACGATTACCTCGGACGAGTTCCTGCCGTGGAACCAGATCTACCGCTTGTTTGCGCGTGCGGCCGGGGTGGAGGAACCGGAACTGTTCCATGTTTCTTCGGACACCATCGCAGCCCACAGCTCCGAGCTCGGCCCCAATCTGTTGGGCGACCGCTCGCACTCCGTGGTGTTCGACAACTCTAAAATCAAGGCGCTCGTCCCTGATTACAGGGCCACGATTCCGTTCGCGGACGGCGCCAGGGAGATCGTCGCGTGGCACGACGCCCACCCTGAGCTGCAGATAGTGAGCGAGGATTTTATGGAGTTGAGTGATCGGTTCCATGAATGGTCGCGGCGGTAGCTGTTGCCAAGCAGCAAGCGGCAAGCGTAGAACAGCAACAGACCCAAAGGAGATCACGCGCATGACAATTGCCCCGCTCATTGAACTCAACGACGGCCACAAGATCCCGCAACTGGGGCTCGGCACGTGGCCGTTGAATGATGTCCAGGTTGCCGATGCCGTGGTGGAGGCGGTATCTCACGGCTACCGGCACGTGGACACCGCGAAGAAGTATGGCAACGAGAAGGGCGTGGGCAACGGCATCCGGGCCTGCGGGGTGAATCGCGAAGAACTCTTCATCACCACCAAATTGGACGGGGAATTCCAAGGTTCCGGCAAAGCCGTGGCAGGGCTGGACGGCTCGTTGGAGCGCTTGGGGCTGGAGTATGTCGATCTCCTTTTGATCCACTGGCCGCTCCCCCGCCGCGGTGAGTTCGTGTCCACGTGGAAGACCTTCGAGGAACTGCAGGCCTCCGGCAAAGCACGGTCCATTGGTGTTTCCAACTTCAAGCCCTCCCACCTGGACCAGCTGTTCAGGGAGACTAATATTGTTCCTGCGGTCAACCAGATCCAGGTCAGCCCCTCCATCCCGCGGCCCGCCGCCCGGGCTTTCAACGAAGCGAATGGCATCATCACCGAGTCGTACAGCCCGCTGGGTGCCAGCACCGACCTCTTGAACGCGCCAGTGTTGGCCGGCATCGGCAATAAGTACGGCAAGACGCCGGGCCAGGTGGTCCTCCGCTGGCACATCCAGCAGGGCTTGGTGGCCATACCCAAAACCGCAAATCCGCAGCGCATGAAAGAGAACCTGGACATTTTCGACTTCGAACTGGACCACGACGACCTCATCAAGCTGCAAACCCTCGACGCCGGACCGGACGCCGGTGTGGACTCAGACGTACAGGGGCACTGATCACCATGGCTACTCAAAAGACGCTCATCTGGGTTGGTTCGTACACAGCCGACAGGAATGGCAACGGCGAGGGCATCGTCGCACTTTCGGCCGATGATGACGGTCAGCTGACGTCCCTTGGTTTGGCGACTGCCGCCAACTCACCATCGTTCCTTGCACTGCACCCTTCACTCCCGGTGGTCTACGCCGTAGCCGAGGAAGGCAAGACCGTACGCGCGTATCGCCGGACGGGGGATGCTGGGCTGGAGGCTTTTGGCGATCCCTGGCCCGCAGGCGAAGCGACCTGCCACGTAGCCGCCGATCCGCAGGGACGCTTTATTGTGGCCACCTGTTGGGGTGACGGCCAAGTGATCTTGTACGAACTGGACGACGACGGCGCCATCACCTCGCGCACGAGTGCGGCAGCCGCCGTCGATCCCCACACTTCAACGTCTCCGGACGAGCCGCGCCCGAGTCGGGCGCATTCAAGCCTGATGCTCCCGGACGGCCGTGTCATGACCACAGACTTGGGGCATGATCTGGTCAGGGTGTGGCAGTACTCGCCGGGCGAGGGCCTGCAGTTGGATCACCAGGTAATCCTGCCGGCGGGCTCCGGGCCCCGGCATATGGCCCGCCATCACAGCGGAACAGTCTTTGTGGACACCGAATATTCCGTGGAAGTAGCCGCCCTACGGATGGAACCGGACGGCACATACGAGCTGACCACCATGGTTCCGGCGAGTGCAGCAGGGGCAAAAGAGGGCGACGCCGGCGCGGAGATTGCGCTCTCGCCCGATGGCCGCTTCGCATACGTGGGCGTGCGGGGATCCAACCGCATTTGTGTTTTGAAGGTGTCCCACGGCGGGGCTGAGCTGGAGCCCCTCGCGGAGGTGCCGTGCGGCGGCGAGTGGCCGCGCCACCACCTGGTCCGCGAAGGCTGGCTGTACGTAGCCAACGAAGGCTCGGACGACGTCGTGAGCTTCAAACTGAACCGTGAAACCGGGCTGCCGGACGGCGTTGTGAGTCGGGTGGAGACGGGCTCTCCGAGCGTGCTGATTCCCGCCGTTTAACTACCGCCGAGATGGCATTTAATACGTATGATCCGCTCAGACATTGGTATTAAATGCCACCTCGGCGAGTCTATTTAGACGGTCCAGACCTCGACGTCGTCCGTTCCGCAGATGAGCCTGCGACCGGTCGGTTCAAGGATGACCCAGAGCAATTCCTGGTGCTTCGAAACATCATCCACGCGGCCGGTCCCGGCACCCCACGCCACGTCGTAGATCCACACGGGATCGCCGGAGCTGAGTTCAGTCCACTCTGCCGCCGGTACGTGGCGGTAATCGGCGGGCCTGTTCAGGATGGTGCTGGTCATGCCGACACTTCAGCGGCAGTGCGGCGGCGCCACACAGTGGGTACGCCATTGTGCGCCGGCAGGATGTGGCCTTCCGCGAAAACCTGAACGGCATCGGGATCGGATTCCGGGCTCCACAGGCCTGACGCCGGGCAGTGGGATCCGGTAGGCATGACGCGGGTGGCTCGTTCGCGCAGGAGGGCGATGCTCTTCATCGTTGAAACTCATCCTTGGAGGTAGATCGGGGGCGTTTTGTGAAGCAGATCTCTTCAACCCTATGCAAGTCACGCGGTCTTGGTTATGGGCAAGTGCATAGCGTTTCCTGTCAGAGCCATGCAGAGGCACAGTGAAAATTCCGCGCAATTTCAGCTAGAAACTGTGCAAGCGCTTCCAACAAACGGAACCCGAAGCAGTCCGTCGCAATCCGAAATGCCTGCTATCTATGGCATGAGATCACGGAAGCGCTTACAGTTGTGACGTGCCACACAGCATCCTTGTCCCACAGCACCGTCGCTTAGCGGAAGGTTCCATCACTTGTTATCTCGCAGCAATAGACACCACCTCTGCCCCCAGCGCCCACCACTCGGCCGAATCGCAGCAATTGTGCTGACGACGGCGGCACTCACCGCCTCGGCCGTCCTCCCCGCAGGTGCCGCACCAGCCAGCACACCCGATCCGGCCGCCCAGCACTCAATCCGAGGCGGTGTCAGCGACCAGAACTTCTACTTCGTCATGGCCGACCGCTTCAACAACGGCACCAAGACCAACGACGACGGCGGGCTGGGTACCGATCCGATGGTGTCCGGCTTTGACCCCACCCGCAAAGGCTTCTTCAACGGCGGCGACTTGAAGGGCCTCCAGGACCAGCTGGACTACATTCAAGGGCTGGGCACCAATTCCCTGTGGCTCACACCGAGCTTCAAGAACAAGGCGGTCCAGGGTGACGGCACCCTGGCGAACAGTTCGGCCGGCTACCACGGATACTGGGTCACGGACTTCACCCAGATCGACCCCCACTTGGGCACCAACGCCGAGTTGAAGACCCTCATCGATGCCGCACACGCCCGTGGCATGAAGGTGTACTTCGACATCATCACCAACCACACCGCGGACGTGATCCAGTATGAGGAGACCGCCTCGGCTCCCTACATTTCCAAGGAAGCGGAACCCTATCTGACCGCTGCCGGGGAGGTCTTCGATGACCGCGACTATGCCGGGACGCAGGACTTCCCCACGCTGGATCCGGCGACGTCCTTCCCGTACACGCCAGTGGTCCCCGAGGCAGAGAAGGACGTCAAGGTTCCGTCCTGGCTGAACGACCCCACGCTCTATCACAACCGCGGCAACACGAACTTTGCCGGTGAGGACTCCCTCTACGGCGACTTCTTTGGGCTGGACGACCTGTTCACCGAGAACCCGAAAGTGGTGAACGGGATGATGGACGTCTATAAAACGTGGATCCGCGACTTCGGGATCGACGGCTTCCGCATCGACACCATGAAGCACGTCAACGACGAATTCTGGCAGCAGTTCGGACCCCAGGTTCTCAGCTATGCCAAGGAACAAGGCAAGGACGAGTTCTTCATGTTCGGCGAGGTCTTCGACACTTCCAAGAGCATCACGTCCAAGTTCACCACCAAGAACCAGATGCAGGCGGTGCTGGACTTCGGCTTCCAAGGAGCGGCCCGGAGCTTCGCGTCCCAGAGCAGCAAGGCAACCGGCCTGGCGGACTTCTTCAATGGGGATGACTGGTACACGGATGCCGACTCCAACGTCTACCAACTGCCTACTTTCCTGGGCAACCATGACATGGGCCGCATCGGCACCTTCATTGCCCAGGACAACGTGGGAGCAACCGAGGGCGAACTGGTGGAACGCGACGAGCTCGCCCATGAGTTGATGTACTTCTCGCGCGGCAACCCCGTGATCTATTACGGCGACGAGCAGGGCTTCACCGGTGCCGGCGGGGACCAGGATTCACGGCAGACGATGTTCGCGAGCAAGGTCCAGGAATACCTGGATGACGATCTCTTGGGCACCAGCTCCACCCACGCCACGGACAACTTCGACACCCAACACCCGCTGTATAAAAAGATCAGCGAACTCGCGGCCCTCACGGCTGAGCATCCAACGCTCCGTAGCGGTGCCCAGCAGAACCGCTACGCAGCGGATGGTGCAGGGATCTACGCCTTCTCCCGCATCGACGCCAAGGACCAGCGCGAGTACATCGTTGCCGTAAACAACAGCGAGACCGCCCAGACCGCGGCGATCCCCACGTACGAAGCCAAGCAGCCGTTCAAGCTGATCTACGGTGACGCCGCCAAGCACGCCAGGACCGACTCCCAGGCAAACCTGGCCGTCACCGTCCCGCCGCTTTCGGCTGTGGTTTACGAAGCAGCGGGGCGACTTGCCAAATCCAAGGCAGCACCCGGCGTCGTGCTTAAGAAGCCGGTCACCGCAGCTGGTGACGCCAGCCGCCTGAAGGTGACGGCCGACGTCGACGGTAACTCGTTCTACGAGGTCACCTTCCAGGCGCGTACGGCCGGCGGCGAGTGGGCTCCGATCGGCACCGACGACAACGCGCCCTACCAGGTGTTCCACGACGTATCGTCCGTGGAGGCGGGGTCCTCAGTGGAGTATCGCGCAGTGGTGTTGGACAACCGCGGGCAGACGTCGACGAGCGAGCCGAAGAGCGGCGTCGTGGGAGAACCAACCCAACCCGAAACTGTCACCGTCGCTGGCAGCCTCAACACCGAACTGGGTTGCACCGAGGACTGGCAGCCGGGCTGCGAGCAAGCGCTCATGAGCTACGAGCCGACGCATCGGTTGTGGCAACTGAACGTCCCCAACCTGCCGGCGGGCAGCTACGAGTTCAAGGCTGCGCTTAACGGAACCTGGGACGAAAACTACGGTGCGGGTGGCGAGTTGGACGGACCCAACGTGGTGTTCCAGCACGCTGGCGGCGCTGTCACGTTCCTGTACGACCACGCCACCAACGTGATCAGCGCAGCGGTTCCGGGCCAGCAGCCAGCGGCGGTCTCCGTGCCGGGAAGCCTGAACTCCGAGATCGGCTGCGCGGGTGATTGGATGCCGGACTGCGCCCAGGCCCAGCTGGCATTGGATGCCGCTGATGGACTCTGGAAGCTCACTGTGCCCGATCTCGCCGCAGGAAGTTACGAGTTCAAGGCCGCCATCAACGGCTCATGGGCCGAGAACTACGGCCTGGCCGGAGCCCCGAACGGCAGCAACATCGCGTTGAAGCACGACGGCGGACCGGTCACCTTCCGGTACGACCCCGCCAGCCATCTGGTCACCGTCCGCTAACCCAAGTAGGTAGCAGTTGAGGCCGTTTTGAGCTGTCAGAACGGCCTCAACTGCTACCCAGATGGGCTTATTTGTAGCTCACGCTCATGAGCATGGACTTGAGCTGGCCATACTGGGCGCTGCCCATCCACGCCTTGGCAGCTTCCGGCGTAGCGAAGGCTGGCTGCTCGTTGACGTCGAAGATGACACGTGCGGACATGTACCCGTTGGGCATCAGGATCTGGTTGGATCCTGACCCTGTCTCACCGGGCTGGAGTTCGGAAGCAATCCGCAGGTCCATGAAGTAGCTCGGCGGATCAAGCACCGGGGCACTATCCGCGGGTGCTCCGTAAGGAACATACCTGGCCTGATTGGCCGCGAAGCCGAACTCCACGGGATTGCCGGATGTGTCCGTGAGACTTGGCACCACTGCGCGGTCATACACCGTCCTGGTAACAGGGCCACCGGTTCCGTCGCCGTAGAAGCCGCTGTTCATAAAGGCAACCTCGGCACCGGTGCTGTCCAAGATGGTGGCACCCGCGGAAGGCCCTTGCTCCGGGCGGACGGTCCAGCCCACCGGGTAGGTGAAGGAGATGTGTCCGTCGGGGAAGGTGTAGGTCTGGGAAGTAGCAGCGGGAACGGGCGGCTTCGTCGGAGCAGTTGTTGGCGCGACCGCCGGAACCGTAGGAGCAACAGGCGGGGTGATGATCGGCGCGGCCACTGTGGGCGTTGCCGACGGCGCAGTTGAGGGCGTGGGAGTGGGCGTTGGGGTTACCGAAACGCTGGGTGTCGGTGTCGCTTCTGTGGAGGTAACCGTGACGGCAGGCGCTGGCGCGGTGTTAATCGAGCCAAAGTTGGCGGCCACAAGCACTCCCGCTGTAACGGCAGCAGCGCCGAGCAACAGTCCCCCGGCAATCTGGGCTTTGCGTCGCCTGCGCTGTTCCAGGGACGTCACTGAAGCGAACGGGCAGCTGTCGCTGAACACCGTGGTGCCCGACAGAATTTTGTGGAGCGCTTCTTCGCCGTTGGGTTCCGCCACTGGATCGATAGTGAGCGGGTCAATTGCTGATATCTGGTTCTTGATCGGATCCATTGTCTTCAGACCCCCATCTTCTGTGTAGTCGATTCGGCCCCTGCAGGCAGTTGTTTTCTGAAGGCTGTCCGTGCCCGGTGAAGGCGGACTTTAGCCGCCGATTCGCTGCACTGCAGCACTTTCGCTATATCGGCGCTCCCCAAACCGTCCCAGTACGCCATCTGCAAAATGTCGCGGTCCTTCTCGCGCAGGCGTTCCATCGCGTCCTGGACAGCAACGTTCTCAGAGTCGTCACCAAACCGTTGGACCGCCGTCGTCCGCAGCTTTTCCTGTAGCGCCAGGCGCCTGTCACGGCTCCTGTACGCATTTCCCACCAGGTTCCGTGCAACCGTCAAGAGGTACGGGAGGTCCGGGCGGGAATCGTCGGTCCATTTTTGCCATACGACCCGGAACACGTCGGCCGCGATCTCTTCAGCTACTTCCGCGGATTCAACCCGTCGGCAGACGAACTTGAAAACGGATGGGTAGCTGTCTTTGTGAATGGCGATGAACGCCAATTCGCGCTCTGAAAGCACGATTGTTCCCCCTGATAATTAGAGCCCTGAACTGCAGGATACTTGTATAGTTTCCGGCTGGGCGGCCAGGGTTACACGGGGTGGCAAGGTTTGCCGCGCCGCACGATAGATTCGATGCACAGTCCCCGAACGAAGGCGTAAACAACCATGGTGGAAACAGGACCCGCTGCAGACTGGGCCCGCAAGCAGGTAACCCACAACCGTGTGCCGGTAGCGGTTCTGGGCGTCGCTTCGAGCCACGGCATTGAGGACATTGTGGCCTTCGGGTCCGACGGCGGCAGGCATGCCACAGCCGACGACCACTTCGCGCTGTTCTCGGTCACCAAGCCGATCAGTGCACTCACGGTCATGCGACAGGTTGAGTTGGGGAAACTTGCGCTTGCAGCTTCGCTCGGTGACGCGCTGCCGGGCTTTGGCGTCGGCCGCACGGACACCGTGACCCTTGAGCAGCTGCTCAGCCACCGTTCCGGAATTTCCGACCCAGCGCTCGACGACGGCACTCCCCTCCGCGAGGCGCTCACCTCAGCGGGGCAAGCCTTTTACTCCGGCTCTCTGGTCCAGTACTGCAACCTCGCTTTCGAGGGCGCAGCGGCAATGGCCGAATGGGCCGACGGACGCCCGTTCGAGGATCAGCTCCTGGCCTTGGCAACTGACACCGGGGCACACGGCCTTACGTTTAACACGGAGTCCAACCCGCACACCGTCCACGGCACCGACACTGCGGGCCTTGATGTCCAGGCAATGTACAAGAACAGGCATCCCGGAGCCGGCCTGTTCGGTACGGCCACGGATCTCCTCAATCTTGGTACTGAGCTCCTTCGGAATTCCGGAAAAGCTGTTCGGCCCGCAACGCTGGCTGCCATGCGGAGGCCCCGAACCAGGGAGGTTTCCCACATCACCACCCGGCCGCAGCCGCTCCGCCACACAGGACTGGGATTCCAGATGCCCGCCAATGAGTCCGAGCTTTTCGCGCAGGGGATTTATGGGCACCCGGGCTGGTCCGGAACGGAGTGGTGGATGTTCCCGGAGCAGGATCGCTGCGTTGTGTTCCTGACCAACGTGCTGGACACCCCGGACCGCGGTGTGGACACGAACGAGCTCTTCAACGCGGTGGCAGCTTCCTAACCCAAGTGAGTCGCAGTACAGCGCGTTTTGAGGGCTCTAAACGCGCTGTACTGCGACTCAGTTGGGCGTCGCTGGCCGTGTTACGCGCCCACGCACCGCGGACACCGCCCAAACGATCACGAATAGCCCCACCAGGATCAAGCCGGCGTCGCCAAGGTCAATGCTGCCAAGCCACGTGGTGAGGGGGTCCTCCAACTCAAAGGCAGCGTTGACGAATCCCCCCAGGGTGATCACTGCGATGAACAGCGCCGAGACTGCTGAGATGCCGGTAATCACGGCGTTGAATCCGAGCTTCCGTCTCGGGTTGTGGATGGCCGATTTATACATCTTCATCATGGCCACGCCGTTGACGGAATCGCACAGGGTCATGGCGGCGGTAAAGGCGAGCGGAAGGGCCATCAAGGCAAGCGGCGAGACCCCGGCGAGTGACGCCGTCGTGGTGATGACCAGCAGCCCGATCGTGGTGGCAGTGTCGAACCCGAGCCCGAACAGGAAACCGATCACGTAGATGTTCCGTGGTCGCTCCACCTTGGACAGCGGTTTGGCGAGCAACCGGGCTACGAAGCCTTTCGCTTCAAGGTCTTCGGGACGGGCCTCGCTTCCGCGCCGCACCTGACGGTAGACGCTCGTGGCGCGAACGAACGCCGAGCCGTTGAACAAGCCCATAGCCAGCAGGAACAGCCCGGAAACACCACTGCCGATCAGGCCCAACGCCTTGTTTCCAGTGGTCCCGTCCTCCATGAACTGCCCGATCAGCGTCGCACCCGCAACCACCAGCAGCCCGGCCAGGATCACCACGGAGCTGTGGCCCAAGCTGAACGCGAAACCCACACTCACAGGGTCCTTGTGTTGTGCCACGAATTTTCGCGTGGAATTGTCGATTGCAGCGATGTGGTCCCAGTCGTAACTGTGCTTGATTCCGGCCACGTAGGCGGTGATCAGCAGCCCCAGCGCCAACGGCTGCGCGCCGCCCGCTGAACCAACAAGTAACAGCACGACGGCGGCAAGGTGCAAAGCGACGACGGCGCCGAACGTGAACAACAGCCGGGTACGCAAGGACAGCGTCTCCCGCTCCCGGTACATGGTGGCGAACTCGGTCAGCGCAGTCATCAATACTTCCTCAGGTTCAAAGGCGCCTGCCCGAACCAACGTTCCCGCAGGACGCCGGCGCAAGCACCCAGCAAATTGTTGAGTTCCTCAGTGCTGTTGGACAACGATCGCAGCACAATCCCGGCAGTCCCGGCAATAGTCGCGGTCAAAGACACCCCGGTATGAGCGTCAAATCCACGGACCATTTGGTCCAACTCATCAGCAAGCCTCTGGTCCACCCTCGGATCCACCACTACCAATGACCCCAAATGGCTGAAGCCCTCCATGAACCCCATCCCGGTCACATCGTTGCAGGGTGGCCGGATCAGAAGGTTGTCCAGCGCCAACAACTTGTACCCACAACCGGTCTCCACACGGATCTCGTTGCGCAGCCGCACCTCTTCGTACCTGAACGCCCCGCCGTCCGGGGACCATCCCGGTGTGATGACCTCGGCCATGACCAGGCTCGACGTCGGATGGAGACTGATGTGTGAATTCTGCCGATAGCTCGCTTCCCGATACGCAATCAACTGGTCGGGCATCAGCTCCAACCGCGAGCCCTCCCCCAGCCGCACAGTCATCCGCTGCTCAGCGAACGACCCCGGAGTCCGATACACCTTGGTGGCCGACTGAGTGGTCAGCAACAGATCTGCCCGAGCCTCGACCTCCACGTCAACAACAAACAGATCCGACCCAAGATAGGCCCCGCCCGGATTGACCATGACATAACAAACCTGCCCGGACTCATCCAAATAGTGCGGCCGCAACACCCTCAACGCGCCCTCATGAAACTGCCGCGAAGCAACGGACCGCCCGCCCCGCACACTAATGCCCAACTCCAACCGCCCCCGCACCCCCTGCCCGCCCACAGCCAACATGGAGCCGGGCTCCACGTTCCCCAAAACGTCCCGGCCGAAACCTACCTGCGTCCTCGTGTTCATGCGCGCATCTCGCGTGGTGACGAAACCACCGAGGCGGCGGAGCCGGATTTTTGGGCCGCGGCGTGGCGGGCATCGCGAAGCGGGCACGGCCCAAAATCCGGCGCAGCCGCCGCCCCAAGCACCGTCACGAAGTTAGATCCAGCATCAGGACATCGCGGCGGATCCAGTTGAGGACGGCGTCCAACCCTTCGTCGGTTTTGAGGTTCGTGAAGCAGAACGGCTTGTTGCCGCGGAACTCCTTGGAGTCCCTCTCCATGACCGCGAGGTCCGCTCCAACATGGGGTGCCAGGTCTGTTTTGTTGATGATGAACAGGTCGGATTTGATCATGCCTTGGCCGGCTTTGCGGGGGATTTTTTCGCCTTGGGCGACGTCGATGATGTAGATGGAGAAGTCGACGAGTTCGGGGCTGAAGGTGGCGGAGAGGTTGTCGCCGCCGGATTCGACGAAGATGACTTGGAGGTCGGGGTGCCTGGCTTTGAGTTCTTCGATGGCCGCGGTGTTCATTGAGGTGTCTTCGCGGATGGCGGTGTGGGGGCAGCCGCCGGTTTCGACGCCGATGATGCGGTCTTCGGGGAGGATGCCGTTGGCGGCGAGGATTTTGGCGTCTTCGATGGTGTAGATGTCGTTGGTGATGGCGGCCATGGAGATGTCGCCGCTCATGTGCCGGGTGATGCGTTCCACGAGCTGGGTTTTGCCTGCTCCGACGGGTCCGCCAACGCCGATTTTGATGGGTTCAGTCATGTTTTCTGTCCTTTACACTGGCTAGCTCATGAACATGCGCGCGCGTTGTCGTTCGTGCCGCATTTGTGAAATTTCAAGGCCGGGGCTGACGGCCCCGAAGTCGTCCCAGCACAGCTGTGCTACATCATCGACGGCGGTAGCGACGACGTCGTGTGCTTGGCGAAGTACGCGCTGTCCGGCGTTCTGCCCAAGCGGTATGGCCCGCACGGCGTTTTGGGTCAGCGAAGTAACGGTGGCAAACAAATAGGCAGAGAGCGCCGCTTCAAAAGGAACCCCCAAGGACCGCGCAATCACCCCAAATGCCAAGGGCTGATGCCCCGAAGCCAACCCCTCCCGAACAAGCCCCCGATACGCCTCCAACTCCGCCGAAGGAAACACCTCCCCGCCGATCTCCAACAACCGCCCACCCATCTTCAAAGAGGCCTCCCGGACCTCCCGAGCCAACAACTGCGCAGACAACACCCCATCGAGCAAGCCCACATCCACCCCCTCAAACAAGAACCGCAAAGCCAACCCATCGGAATAAGTCAGCTGCTGCCCCACAAAAACACCCAACCATTTCCCAAAAGTGACCTCATCCCCCACCAGCCCCCGATGTATGTAGCTCTCAAACCCCAAAGAATGAGCAAACGCCCCCGTAGGCAACGCAGAGTCGGTCAGTTGCTGCAGCGCCAGCTGATATCCAGCGCTCAAAGCGCACCGCGCTGGAACTGGTCGCGACAAGCAGAGGCGGGTGATAGGGGCCGCGGTGTGGAGGGCATCGCGAAGCGGGCACGGCCCCTATCACCCGCCGGAGGCTTGCCAACCCCGAAAGCCAGCACCGGGATTCGCCTAGTGCGAATGCTCGGCATGGCGGAAGGCAACCGGCATGACCCGTTCTTGCCTGTCGTAGGGGACGCCGACGCTCTTCAGATAATCTTCGACTGTGTGGTCATACTGACAAACCATGACCTCCGCGCCGTACTCGGATGAAGCGTCGAAGAACTGTGCCTGCAAGTGCCGATTGCCGAGTGAATGTGCCACGACCCCCATTTCGTGGATGCTGCGCGGCGCGATCACTAGGACGTCGGTGGGCAGCACGGACACGACGATGATGTTGTGGTCGTCGACGGCGAGGATGTCGCCGTCGCGGAGGTCGCCGGTTCCGGTGGGGAGGCGGATGCCGAGTTCTTTGCCGTGGTCGGTGGTGACGCGTTGGATGCGTTTGACCAGCAGGGCGCTGGGCAGGACCACTTTTTCTTTGTGTCGGCCTGCATAGTGGTTGGGCTGTTCGTGGAGGTTGCCCAGGATTTTTTCGATGATCACGGGGGCTCCTAGAAGAGGAAGTAGCGCTGGGCCATGGGCAGCACGTCGGAGGGCTGGGAGGTGACTTCGACGCCGTCGACGCTCACTTTGTAGGTTTCGGGGTCGACGGCGATGTCCGGGGTTTCGCCGTTGTATTTGAGGTCCGCTTTGGTGAGGTTGCGGATGCCGGTGACGGGTTTGATGATGCGTTCGAGGCCGAGCTGGGCGGGCACTCCGGCGTCGATGGCGGCTTGGGACAGGAACGTGATGGACGTCTTCTGGAGGGCCTTGCCGTACGTGGCGAACATGGGCCGCATGGTCCGTGGTTGGGGGGTGGGGATGGAGGCGTTGGCGTCGCCCATGAGTGCGTAGGCGATTTGCCCGCCTTTGATGACGAGTTCGGGTTTCACGCCGAAGAACGCGGGGTCCCAGAGGACGAGGTCCGCGAATTTGCCTTCCTCCACGGAGCCGATGACGTCGGCCATGCCTTGGGCTATGGCCGCGTTGATCGTGTATTTGGCCACGTAGCGCTTGAGCCGGAAGTTGTCGGATTCGGCGGAACCGTGTGCCGCCCCGGATGGGTCCTTCAGGACCCCGCGCTGTCGTTTCATGGCGTCGGCTACCTGCCAAGTGCGGGTCACCACTTCGCCTACGCGTCCCATGGCTTGGGAGTCCGAGGACGTGATGGCGAAGATACCGAGGTCGTGCAGGACGTCTTCCGCGGCGATGGTTTCGGCGCGGATTCGTGAGTCGGCGAAGGCCACGTCCTCAGGGATGTCCGGGTTGAGGTGGTGGCAGACCATGAGCATGTCCAGGTGCTCTTCGATGGTGTTTTTGGTGTACGGCAGCGTGGGGTTGGTGGAGGCGGGGAGCACGTTGAGCAGGCCGGCGATCTTGATAATGTCGGGGGCGTGGCCACCGCCTGCGCCTTCGGTGTGGAAGGTGTGGATCACTCGCCCGTCGATCGCCCGGATGGTGTCTTCCACGAAGCCGCACTCGTTGAGGGTGTCTGTGTGGATGGCAACCTGGACGTCGTATTCATCAGCTACGCGCAGGGACATGTCGATGGATGAGGTGGTGGACCCCCAGTCCTCATGGACTTTGAGCCCGACGGCACCGGCGCGGATCTGCTCTGCTAGGGGCTCGACGGCGGACGCGTGACCTTTCCCGAACAGGCCGATATTAACGGGGAGCCCTTCGGCGGCCTGCAGCATTCGGGAGATGTGCCAGGCGCCGGGTGTGATGGTGGTGGCTTTGGTGCCTTCGGCCGGGCCGGTTCCGCCGCCCACCATGGTGGTGATGCCGTTGCAAAGTGCCGCGGGGACCTGCTCCGGGGAGATGAAATGGATGTGGGTGTCGATGCCGCCGGCGGTGAGGATTTTCCGCTCGCCGGCGATGATCTCTGTGCTGGCGCCGATCACGATGTCCACGCCGTCGGTGATCTGCGGGTTGCCTGCCTTGCCGATTTTGAAGATGTGCCCGTCTCTTAGGGCAACGTCGGCTTTGTAAATGCCGCTGTAATCGAGCACGATCACGTTGGTGATCACCGTGTCCGGAATGTCCTCTTCGCGGATGAGCTGGCCGTTCTGGCCCATGCCGTCGCGGATGACCTTGCCGCCACCGAAGACCACTTCTTCGCCGTAGACGGTGTGGTCCTTCTCGATTTCGAGGAACAGTTCGGTGTCGGCCAAACGGATGGCGTCACCTGTCGTCGGACCGTACAGCTCGGCATACTGTTTGCGGGGAATCTCGAAGCTCACTTGGTGTCTCCTTCTGGAGCAGTCCCGCTCAGCGAAGCAGTCCCGCTCGGGCGCGTGCCGCCGTCGAGCTTTCCGTTGATTGCGTTGCTGAGCCCGTGCACTTCGCGCGTCCCGGCGAGTTCAATCAGTTGGACCGTCTTCCTGTCCCCCGGCTCGAACCTTGCGGCCGTACCTGCTGGGATGTCCAAGCGGCGGCCGTAGGCGGCCACGCGGTCGAACTCCAGGGCGCTGTTAGCCTCGGCAAAGTGGTAATGCGAACCGACCTGCACGGGCCGGTCGCCGCGGTTCACAACCTCGACGGCGATCGCCGTACGGTCGCCATTACACGCAATGGAACCGGGTTGGAGCCTGTATTCACCGGGGATCATGGGGGGGGGCTCCTAACGGATGGGGTTGTGGACGGTGACGAGCTTGGTGCCGTCGGGGAAGGTGGCTTCGATCTGAACGTCGTGGATCATTTCCGGCACGCCTTCCATAACGTCTTCGCGGCGGAGCACGGTGGTTCCATAGCTCATGAGTTGGGCAACTGTTCGGCCGTCCCGGGCCCCTTCGATGAGTTCGTAGCTGATGATCGCCACGGCTTCCGGGTAGTTCAGTTTGAGCCCTCGCCCTTGGCGGCGCCGCGCAAGGTCGGCGGCCACCACGATCATGAGTTTCTCCTGCTCACGGGGCAAAAGATGCATGGTTACTCCTTGGACGCCGGGCACCTGGACAGATTGTGACCAGCGTAGGGAGCAGAAGTTTCGGCTACGTTTCCGAATCGTCTCAGTCGAGGGTCGGTTTCTCAGGAATTGACCTCAACTTAAGTTGAGGTCCTAGCATCAATCAGGTGTGTGCCTGCACGAGGCGCCCTCCCAAACACAGTTCCAGTCCCACGAAGGTGTATGAATGACCCACCCCAAGCCCCTGCCATCCGAACCAGTCGGCGAGCTTTTCAGGGCCGCGTTTCGCGCTCATCCGGCAGGAGTCTCGATTGTCACGGCAGCGGGACCGGAGGGAGCAGTGGGGCTGACGGCATCCTCAGTGGCATCCGTGGCAGTGGATCCACCAACGCTGGCATTCTCTGTAACCGGCGGCCGCTCGGCTTCTCACATCGCAGCCGCACAGACAATCGTGGTCCATCTGGTCGGCGCCGATCAGGTGGAGCTCGTCCGGACCTTTGCAGACCCAGCAGCCCCGCGCTTCACGGACGCCATGGACTGGGAGGTACTGCCCACGGGAGAGCCCCTGCTCAAGGAGGCCATTTGGGCATTGCGGTGCGAAATCATCCACCGCGCACCGATGGGCGGCTCGGTGCTGCTGGCCGCGAGGGTTTTGGACATCCGGTCCAACCCGTCAGCTTCAGCTCCGCTGGTTTACCACAACAGGGAGTTCCACACCCTGTTCCAGAGTGTGTCAGCCGTGGCTTAACTGCAGGTACTGGTCCATCAGGTCCACAAAGACCTGCCGGTTGGTTTCGAAGGCCACTTCGGCATGGTGAAGAATTTCCTGCTTCTCGGTGTCCGAGAAATCGGCCTCGTCCAGGTGACTGCGGTATGAGTCCTTGTACGGCTTGATCTTCCCAATGCTGTCAAAAGCGTAAAAGCTGAGCCCTTCAGGATTAAGGCCGTAATGCCGCTGAACAAGAGCGGAAATGATCTGCCCACCCGAAAGATCACCCAGATAGCGGACGTAGTGGTGTGCCAAAAGATACGTGGCCGAGCCCGGACCGAGTGCACCGAGTTCGTCGGCGTACGTCTGGGCGCCGGGCGTCACATGCAGTTGGCCAGCGCCGAGCTTCCGCTCCCAGTCATCTCCGAAGTGCACCGCCAAGTCCTTTTGCAGAGCCGGGACCCGCATGAGCGCCGGGTCAGCGAAGGGTGCGAGTCGAGGGTCCGGGTTGACTTCCAACGCCGATTCCAAAGCCCGATAGATGACGTAGTTCTGCAGCAGCATGGCTGCTACCTGGCTAGCCTCCATCCGGCCGGCCAGCAATTCAGTGACGAATCCAGCCTGCTCGGCATGCTCGTGCGCGGAGGCTGTATGGCTTTTGAGCTCCTCGGAAAAGGCGGTCATAGTTGACTCCAGTCATCAAGCTAACGGACCAGAAGGCTGTTTGATGACACTCTGTCACAGGACCCGCGAGGGGTAAAGCTTATTCGCGCCAGTTCCGCGAGGGCACTTCGTCACCCTGTCTTGGTTGGTCCGGCTGTGGGTCTGAAGGGGTTCTCGCTTGGGGGCCGTGGGCCCCAGGATCAAGTGAATTTAGGTGAATTTGTGGGCTGGCCTAAGCGTATACTCGCCCTCGTAGCGCCTCGTCAGAGGTGTCGCTACCGCGGCGCGTTAAACGTCGCATCGACCAAATGTTTGGGGGAAGCATTGGCCACCGACTCAACATCGGCAACTGCCGATCAGAAACGCTCTGCACTCGCATATGCCGGCCGCAGCCGCATCGGTGGTCTTGCGCTCCTCGAGGAGCCCGACGAAGTGTGTGAACTGCGCGTGGAGTCGTGGTTCCCGAAGCCCGCCGACGTTGTGATCGACTTCTGCCTTCAGCGCCAGAACTTCATCGCGATCATGCCCGACCGAATGCAGGTCATTTGGTCGTCGACCGAGACGGGTGAGTTGGGCGGCACGTACCACTTCCGCTGGTGGCTGAAGGACGTGATTCCCGTCCAGTGGGTGGCGTTCATCGACTCGTACACACCAGGCCACGAATTCAGCGACCAGCAGGTTCGGGGCTTTTTCCGCTACTTCCACCACACCCATACAGCTGTGGACGACGGCACAGGGAGTCGCTACACCGACACTCTGCGGTTCGCCGGGCCGTTTGGCGCCCGTGTGGATCGTGCGGTGTTACTGGGGCAGATGCGGAGGACATTCCGTGCGCGGCACGAGCGAATGAACCGCATGCTTTCGGTACTGGCATAACCGTCCGGATCTGCGCGGTGTCCGCCCCGGCGGAGCCGCGGCGTCAAATCCCCGCTGCAACCCGTTCCACCGACACGCCCTCCTCACAACAGACGCCCCGGCTTAGTTGTTCCGCCCCCGCGCCGCCACCGTCCAATGCTCCACCACGGCCCCGGCACGGACCACAGTCACCTCATCAACGAGGTTCATGGTGAGGCACACATGGTTGGGGATGACCCGGAGCCGCGTGCCCAAGGGCGGCAGTTCCGAAGAATCCGGCCACACAACCGTGGCGTGGTGCTCGGATAGCGCGGTAACGCGGGCCTCTGGGTATTCGGGAAGCCGCCCATATCCTGTGGCCCAGTCCGGGCGGTCACTGCCCAGGATCTTGCTGCCGGCATCCACCACAACGCGGCGCATGTTCCCGCCGCGGGCTTCGTGCCTGCTGACCACGGTAGCGGCGACGGTCAGCGCGACATCGTCCCAGTTGCAGCGGTCGAGTTCCAATTGCTGGGCGTCACCGAACACGTAAACTCCGGGGCGCAGTTCGGTTGCCGCGGTGTCACCGGAGATCAGGGCAGTAGGTGTGGATCCCCCGCTGATGGTCTTCACGTCAAAGCCGGCCTGCGTCAAAGCCTTGGCGGCCGTCCCCAACGATTCATTCTCGTTGCTCGCCGCCCCGACGGGCATGCCGGGCTTGTAGCTGTGCCCCGGGAAAGTAAAGACCCCTGCCACGTTCAGCCCGGCAGAAGCGGCGGCGCGCGCAACATCCACCACCTCGTCCGGCAGCACGCCGCTCCGGTGATGTCCGCTATCCACTTCGATCAGCACCTCAATGCTTCCGGCATCCGTACCCAGCTGGCGACCCATCGCCGTCGCACTTTCCGCTGAATCCACGCCGACCGCGAGGCGGCACTGAGCCGCCAAGGCGCGAAGCCGTTCCGCGTGGGACGCTTCCACCCAGAGCGGGTAGGCGATGAAGATGTCCGTCACGCCGTCCGCAGCGAAGACCTCGGCCTCGCCGATCGTGGCCACAGTGATGCCAACGGCTCCCGCCGCGAACTGCTTACGCGCGATCTCCAGCGTTTTGTGCGTCTTCACGTGTGGACGAAGCCCCAGCCCGCGCCCGCGCATGCTCGACGCCATCCGTTCGATGTTCCGGTCCAGGACATCGACGTCGATCAGGACGGCAGGGGTGATGACTTCAGCGGGAATCACGTTCATTCCTCAAACACTAACGGCCGGGACGCTGACCCCCCGAAGCCAACCACCCTACGGCGCCGACTGCCTGACGCGCATTTCGAACGCCGCTTTCGGTTGCTGAACAGTGAGGGCGGCGTCCTTGCTTTCAATTCGCTGGATGAGGAGTTCGACGGCGCGCTCCGCAATTTCCGTCCGTCCCGGCGCCACAGTAGTCAACGACGGCGACGCGAACCGCGACTCATCAATGTCATCGAACCCCGCCACGGCTATCTCTTCTGGGACTTTCCGGCCGCGAACCAGCAGTTCGTGCAGTGCCCCCAGGGCGAGGACGTCGTTAAGCCCGAAAACGGCGTCGAATTCCACACCACTTTCCAACAACCTCGCGATGGCGTCCGCACCGCCGTCGCGCCGCCAATCGCAGGGGACCACCAACGCCGGGTCATGCTCCACACCTGCAGCAGCGAGCGCAGCCCGGTACCCGCGGAGGCGAAGGCCGTTGCTGCCGGCTTCGTCGCCGTCGTGCGCGCCCAGGACTGCTATACGACGGCGGCCACCCGCCAGCAAGTGCGTGGTAACCGCGGCCGCAGCTTCCTGGTTTTGGATGAGGACCATGTCCAAGCGCGGGTCCTGCACGAATTCGCCCAGGAGGACCAGCGGTTTCTTACCGGCAGCGGCGATGATCTCTTCGGCGTCGAGCGCTAGCGGGATGAACAAGAGACCGTCCGTGAGGCTGCGGAACTGGCCTTGAAGCGCAGCTTTCTCATGCTCGGGCTCGTTGCCGGACTGCTCCACCAGGACACGGTAACCGCGGGCCCACGCCGCCTTCATGATGTCCGAGGCGAGTTCGGCGTAGTAGGGAATGGAAAGATCTGCCAAGACCAAACCGAGCATGCTGGTCTTTCCGGATCGGAGACTGCGGGCCGTCAGATTGGTTTCGTAGCCGAGCTCGTCGATCGCATCAAGGACGCGCTGCTTGGTGGCCGGCCGGATGAACTCGTAGTTGTTGATGACGTTGGAGACCGTCTTCAGCGAGACTCCCGCCGCGCGTGCGACGTCGTTCATGGTGACCGCCATGCAAATGCTCCTTCTGTACGTTGTCAAACATCGTTGCAGATAGGGGGCCTCATACAGTGTCCATCACCGCGGCGACTGCCTCGATTTCCACCAGCTGCTGGTCATAGCCGAGGACTGTGACGCCCATGTGCATGTTCTCGATCGCCTTCTCTGCTTGGGCCTTGTAGTCACCGATTCCGGCCGTGGAGCCGTCCGCATTCAACGGGCAGGATCCCGCGAGGAAGATCAGCCGGGCCTCTGCCGGCGCTGTGGCGGCGTAGGCGTACTGGGCGACGGAACTGAGCTTATCGGAGCGAATCAGGCTTACTGCGCTGGGCATGGACGTCCTTCTTTTTGTCGGTTGAGTACATCCCATCACGGGCCGCCGCCCTGTCATGTTGAATGGCATCGGCGTAGTGTCGGGAGTAGGAGATTTCGGGTTGCGGCTAATGGTCCGGAGTTGAATATCCGGGCTTTGCGCGAACACGAGCGCACTGCCGCCCAGCCGGAGATGCGTGGACTCCGGTGATGCTGGAATTGAGGCCGCATGGCCCAGAGTGACGCAGTGCCCACAGCCGAACAGCTGCAGGACCTGCTTTTGGAAAGCCCGGGGTTCACCGAATTTCTTCTTGGATTGGCAACCATTTCGGCGTCCCTTCTTGGGGGTGACTCGCCCATGTTGTGCGCCATCACGGTGGAGCGTGAGGGCGGCCCATCCACAGTTGCGAGCAGCAATGACGCTGCCCGACGCCTGGATGAAAAACAATACGAGTTCGACGACGGCCCTTGCCTTACGGCCCTCCGGCAGCAGCGCACGGTGTTGATTCCGGACCTTCAGACCGATGAGTCCTGGCAGCACTATGCAAGGGAAATCTCGGATGAGGGCATCCGTTCTGTGCTGGCAGTGCC
The DNA here is from genome assembly GCF_059759005.1 of Paenarthrobacter sp. GQ52. Lineage (NCBI taxonomy): Bacteria > Bacillati > Actinomycetota > Actinomycetes > Micrococcales > Micrococcaceae > Paenarthrobacter > Paenarthrobacter sp. GQ52. The sequence continues at coordinate 43,397 of NZ_JCAXEJ010000004.1, read as the reverse complement.
GATCCCAACCGATGACGGGTCGAAGTGTGCGCTGAACTGCTACTCCACAGAGCTGGGAACTTTTGACCCTGACACAGTTGCGCGGGTGGAAAGGCATGCCGAATCATTGTCAAGGATTCTGCGGCTGGCCCTTCGCCTGCACGCCGAAGACCCCTATCCTGAACATCTCAGGTCCGCTTTCAAATCCCGCGCCGTCGTGGATGCTGCAATCGCCCTGATCATGATGCAGAACCACTGCAACCGGGAGTCAGCGCTCCGGCTTATACAAGTGGCCTCACGCAACAGCAATAAACGGCTCCATGAAATAGCCGGAGACATCCTGGACCGTGCCGGCTACATGGATCAGGAGGGCCGGTAGATTTCATGAACCCTGAACCCTGGGATGTGCCGGGAAACCATGGAGAATTTGATCAACGTCTGCGGGCGTCTTGCAGATTCCAGGTGGGAAATATCAGCCTTGATAGATTGTGGACCTACTATTTCGGGATTGGAGGAAACGCCGACGAATTGGCTTTGGAGGCCTACCTTAACGAACTTCTGACCCTAACCCCCGGTCAGATGCAACTCGTAGACACTGCCTTGAAGGAGCTCAGCTCTAACGGTCGGACGGAACCGGCCGGGCAGTAGTAAGGAAACACGCATTGACTGAAACCCAGCCCTCGGAACAGATTCCCGTCCCGGCCCCTGACGAGGACCACGTAGATCTGACGGACTTTCTGGTGCACCTTCAGGAGCTACTCGTGGAGAATGCCGACATTCGGGAATTCCTCCAGGATCTTGTCGACATGACTGCCGGAAGACTCAGCCGGAATGGCAACACCATCGCTTGCGGCGTAACTGTTATTCGTCAGAAGAAGCCTGTAGCCGTGGCGGACAGCGATCCCCTGGCCCGCAGACTGGACGACATCCAGAACAGCTTTGGAGACGGCCCCTGCCTCACCGCCCTCCGCACACGCACCATCACGCACGTCCCGAATGTCCGTGAGGAAACCCGATGGGCGGACTATTGAAGGCCGCCGTCTGCACGGACGTAGGCTCAATTCTCGCCCTGCCGATGGAATTGAACAGCACCGCAGAATCCGTGGTAAACCTTTACTCAACGCGTCCCCACGGCTTCTCCCAGGAGGACATCGCCGCTGCTGAGAGGATCACAGCAACGGGAGCGAAAGCGCTGTACTTAGCCCTGAAAATTGCCCAGCTGCGGGATGCCCGGGAGAACCTCGCAGCCGCCTTGGACTCACGCACGGCGATCGATACCGCCGTCGGAATCGTTATGGCGCAGAACCGCTGCAGCCGCGATGCCGCATTTCAGATTCTGGTCAGCGCTTCCAGCCACCGCAACATCAAGCTTCGAACTGTAGCGGAGAACGTCATCAGCCATGTTGCGGGAGACCGGAATATCACCACCGCATTTGAGGAGTAGAAATTGGGCCACTCGGTTGGGGTATGAGGTTCCAAAAGCACTAGGCTGGAATTGCAACACGAAATCCAGCAATTCACAGAATTTACGTGTCGGCTTGCCGACATGAACGGCCGGGAGAAGACCATGACGAAGAAGCAACTTCCTCTGGATGAACTCTCCGGTGCCATCGGCAGGATACTGGGCCTTCTCCTCACCGAGGAAAAGGTGGATCACGCGGTTCAGAACCTTTCACAGGCCATCAAGGAATCCGTACCGGGGACTATTGGCGCAGGGGTTTCCATCCTCGATTCCCAAGCCCGCAGAACCAGCACAGGTTTCACGGACAGCATCGTGGAGCAAGCCGACCATCTGCAGTACGAACTCGGCCAAGGTCCTTGCCTCACTGCCTGGGCGTCTGAGGAGACGGTTCTTCTCCATGACGTCCGCACAGACCCCCGTTGGCCCGAATGGAGCGCCTCCGTCAGCACTTTGCCCATCAGGTCAGTCATCAGCGCCCCCCTCATGGCCAACGGACACAGCATCGGTGCCATCAAAATTTATGCTTCCGAACCTTCCGTGTTTGACGCCGCCGCTGTTTCGTTGATGGAGCTCTATGCTTCCCCCGCCGCTACGCTTCTAGCCCACATCCAGAGCACCGAGACACCCAAGCGCATCAGCGAGGGTCTCCAAGTGGCCCTGAACAGCCGCGACCTGGTCAATCGGGCTTGCGGAATCCTCATGGAACGCCACAAAACTACTCATGAACGTGCCCTCCAACAACTGATACTGCAGGCTCGTAACCAGAGCCAGAGCCTCCAGGAAGTCAGTGCGGAGCTCGTAGCCGGGATCCCGGCAGACCGGAACTAGGGCCGCAGGACTATGGGCTTCGATAACAACGAACCCGAGCAACGCCGCCGACTCCATGCGGCACTTTCAGGCGCGGGGATCACCACAGGCACTTTATGGCTGCAGTACTTCAGCATCGGCGGATCGGTGGGCGAGTACGAGGTTGAAGCTTACCTGCAGGGAATGCTCTCCCTCCCCGAGCTGGAACGCGACCTCCTGGCCATGGCTGCTAACGAACTGTCCAACAGCGGTCCCGGACCCCACGCGCCGTACTCCGATGAATTCCCCCTCGATGCTCCGCGGGAAACCGATTCCACGGAGGACGGCCCCGCTTCCTCGTAGCTGTCACACCCCGCTCATTTTCCTGCAACGCGCCCGCAACAAACATGCGCAAAGCTGGGTCCCATAGACGACGCGCAGCCAGCTGAGGGGTGCAGACATGAGCATTGTAAACAGGGATCTTTTCCAGGCACTAAAGACACAGGCAAGCCTGGCGCAGGCGTTCGGCACTTTGCCCGGAAGCCAGGATGAACCACATGCGCTGAAGCCGGGCGAGTTCATCGAGGCGTGGCACAACGGCCGCCTTTATCATCGGGGCACCGTAGTGAAAACAGTGGCCGGCACCGACCTTTTTTGGCTCCAGGACGAAACCGGCAGCCGCCGCCTGCTGGACATGGAGTCAATGGAAATCGTGACTGGCGACGAGCCAGCCCCGGCACCTGCAACGCAGGCACCGGAGCCCACCCCGACTGCCACGGTCACGCCGATCTCGGCGTACCCGATCTTCAGGGACGGTTCGCAGGCTATTGCCTAGGAGTTGAGGGCCAGCCGGATCATGCTCCAGCTCACGGCCGGAAGCTCGGCGGTGAGGCGGCCGCCGTCGAGCTTTACACTGACGTTTTCGGACGGCAGGACCGACGTCGAATCGTCAGCCGTCGCCTGCCAGTACGGGTCTTTATTCGTGTAGGTAACAGCCTCTATGACTTTGCTTGCGTTGAGACTTCCGACCGCGGCATCCAACGTCAGCGCCCCGGCGGCAGAGCGGTTCACAGCGAACACCACGGCCTCGTTGGCTTTGGCGTCATAGGTTGCCACGGCTGACAGCGACGTGAATCCGGACGTCTTTTCGCTGGAAAGCTGTGGGGATTCGACGGCGAGATTCAGTACCGTGCCCGAGGCGTGCTGCGAGGTGAGCGCGAACGGGTGGAAGGTGGTCTGCTTCCAGGCGCGGCCGCCTGGCTCAGTCATGATCGGCGCGATCACGTTGACCAGCTGGGCGAGGCTCGCGGAGTGGACGCGGTCCGTGTTGCGCAGCAAGGTGATGAGGAGGTCGCCCACCACCACGGCGTCCGCCACCGTGTAGCGGTCCTCGAGCAGCACGGGGGCGACAGGCCAGTCGTCCCCGGTGGGGGCCTTGGACTCGTCGCGGGACATGTGCCAGACATTCCATTCATCGAAGGAAATGTTGACCTGCTTTGCGGATTTCGTTGCCGATTGCACGTGGTCGATGTGGGACACGAGGTCCTTGATGAAGGCTTCCATGCGGTGCCCGGCGGAGAGATGCTCCTGCAGGTCTCCGAAGTCCTCGAAGTACTGGTGCGCCGAGATCAGGTCCACCAGTTCATAGGTCTCGCTGAGGACCACACGCTCCCATTCACCAAACGTCGGCATGGTGGGTGCCGAGCTTCCGCAGGCAACCAGTTCAAGATCCGGGTTGACCATGCGCATTGCCCGCGCCGTTTCGGCGGCAACCCGCGCGTACTCGCCCGCCTTCTTATGGCCGATCTGCCAGAAGCCGTCCATTTCGTTTCCGAGGCACCACATTTTGATGTTATGGGGCTCGACGGCGCCATTCGCCTTGCGCTGTTCGGACAGGGCCGTTCCACCCTTGATGTTGGAATATTCCAACAGATCCAAAGCTTCCTGGGTTCCTCGAGTGCCCAGGTTGACGGCCATCATGGGCTCGACGCCGGCCTTCTCGGACCACTTGGCGAACTCGTCCACGCCCACCAGGTTCGGGTCGCTGGAGTGCCAGGCGAGGTCGAGCCGTGTGGGGCGGTCTTCCTTGGGCCCAACTCCGTCTTCCCAGCGATAGCCCGAGACGAAGTTGCCGCCCGGATACCGGACCGTGGAGACACCCAGTTCCTTGGTGAGCTCCAGGACGTCGGTGCGGAACCCGTCCTCATCGGCCTTGGGGTGCCCGGGCTCGAAGATGCCCGTGTAGACGCAGCGGCCCAGGTGCTCCACGAAAGCGCCGAAAGTCTTCCTCCTGACGGGGCCGACCACGAACGCGGGGTCAAGGGTGATTTTGGCCGTGGGGTTCTCTTGATTTCCCAAAGGGTGAGTCCTTATCTGCTGGGTTGCTGCTTTGCCGTTTTCTACAACGTTATAGAAACTATGCTGACTGTGCCGAGGGGTGTGAGTCAAGGGTTTTCTTCACCCGGCTCTCCCAAGCCCGCTCTTGTTTGCCGGGCACACCGTTGTGTGGCGGGAGATTCGTACCGAAGCGGGTTTGCGTCCCACGTAGGCTGAGTCCCATGTCATCCGGGAACGTTGCAGCCGCCTATTCCGCCCGCGCAGCCGAGTACACCTCGCTGTTCGGATCGATCAGCTGCACGCATCCGGCCGATCAGCAGCTGATTCTCGCGTGGGCACGGGGCCTTTCCGGCAAGGTCATCGACGCCGGCTGCGGACCCGGACACTGGACGGATTTCCTGCACTCCGCCGGAGTGTCCGTCGAGGGCGTGGACTTGCTCCAGGCGTTCATCAAAACTGCCAGGCAGCATTACCCGGACGCTCAGTTCTCTGTCGGATCAATTGAAAGATTGCCGACGGCGGATCGGTCACTAGCAGGGATCCTCGCCTGGTACTCGGTGATTCACACTCCCCCTGATGCCATCGAAGCGGCTCTGGACGAGTTCTCCCGGTGCATCAAGCCCGGCGGGAGCCTTCTGCTCGGTTTCTTCGAGGGCCCCGCCCTTGAGGCTTTCCCTCATGCGGTGACTCCGGCTTACTTCTGGCCTGTGGAGGAGATCTCGGCTCGGCTTCGGATGGCCGGATTCACAGTTGTCAGCACCCACTCCCGCGTCGACCCCGGAGCCCGCCCACATGCCGCCATCATTGCCCGGCGTGCGAAACTCTGACTTTCAGCACACCCACACTCACCCTTGTTTGCTGACCCCGCCGTTGTGCGGCGGGACATTCGAACCAAGGCAGGATTCGTGGGGCGAGGGAAACAAAAAACAGGCCGGAGACTCAACGTCTCCGGCCTGTCTTGGAGGGTGGGCCCTGTGGGGATCGAACCCACGACCCACGGATTAAAAGTCCGATGCTCTACCAACTGAGCTAAAGGCCCCTCCAGCTGTAGAAACAGCCATGAATACTGTACCCCAACGTCACGGTAGACGAGGAACTCAAGGCGGCATGCGCCGTCGTCACCTGTTTTGGGAGAAAGTTCGACGGCGGCGCGCGGCGGCAGCGGCGTGTCGGGCCCGGGGCGGCGGCAAAGTAGGTGGTGACGGCACGCCGGCAGCACGAACGGCAGCCCCGGCAACCGTTACTCGACCCCACCAGAGCACAGGAGTACGGTGAACTCATGAGCGAACAGCCAGGATCACGTGCGTACGGCGGAGCGAACAGGCATCACAAACCCAAGCCCTTCGCGCCCATCGATTTCGAGCCGTTCGCGGGCGGGGCAGATCCCGCCCGGGTTTCGGAGGCAGCCCATCTGGCCGCACAGGCGCTGGTGAGACGCGGCCGGGACAGCGATGACCCCAAGGTCACCCACCGCCTGGTGAAGCTGGCTGACGAGCAGGGCCTCGAAGCCATCGCCGAGATGTGGGCCGAGAGCCCTGCGCGTTCCTTGCCCGGCGCTCTTTGGAGGCTCTACGCCCTCCGTGCCGCCACCATCCAGAACCCCGAACGGATCTCCGTCTACTTCAGGGCAGGACGTGACACCGCACAGGTTTCCAACGTGGTGGCCGGCGCAGCAGAGCCGCCGGGAGCCGACGAAATGAAGACCATGGCTGACGCCATTTTGTCCGGCGCTTTCGACGGCGAGTTCGACGTCGCGCTGGAACGCTCCGCCGCGTTCTGCCGCGTGGTGGCGCTCGGCCAAGCGACTCTTGCCGACGGCGCGGAACACAGCAACGAGGGCCACGCCAGCAAGCTCACACGTAATTCGCACCAGCTGGTGAAGACTGCCGAGGACCTCGAGCACGCGGCCAACGCGTGGCGCTTGGGAGAGCTCGACTAACCAGGTAAAAGGGCGAAACGTACCCACGTCGGGCCCGGACTGTCAATGTTGACTTAGCCCGCCTGACGGTGAAAACTAAAACTGGTGTCGAACCGCGAAACCCCCGGGCTTCAACTTACAGCCGCTTCGAGCGGCCTACCGCCGAGAGGCGTATCCGGTTCGGCACCATTTTTATGCCCGAACGCAGCTTTGCCCGGGCTTGCACTGTGGCAGACCCGGGCAAATGCGCTGAAAACTACTTCAGCGTGACCGTGGTTTCGGCCTTTTCCTTCTTGTCGTGGTCCAGCTTGCCGTCTGCTGCAGCAGGAGTCATGGTCGCCTTGATCTCGGTTTCCTTGCCCGCGGTGTAGGCGAAGTTCTCCGCAATATTGAAGGACTCGCCCGGCTTCAGCACGAACGGGGCCTCTTCCTTGAGCTTGGTGCCGGAGCTGCTGAGGCCGTGCTTTTTGTAACCATCGCTGCTGGAATCGGACGGCATTCCGCCGAGGTACTTCCAGTCCGTGTACTTCGCGCTGGGAGTGATCAGCGAGTGGCTCAGGGGAATGTCCGCGGACGAGGTGTTGGTGACCACGTAGTTCAGGTAAACCACGGGATCGCCCTTCTTGAGCAGGTTTTCCTTGGTTTCCTTGTCCACGAACATGCTGTCCTTGGACGCGACATCGGTGGCCACCTGGTAGATGTCCACGCTGAAGCTGTCGCCCTTGAGGCTGCCCAGCTTGTCCCCTGCTTCCGAGATGGGCAGCGCCCAGGCCGCTACCTTGTAAGAACCCGAGGAGGTGCCGGCGCCTTCTGACGAAGTCGAGGCCAACGGGGAAGCAGACGCTGAAGGCGAGTTGGACGCAGACGAGGACGACGACGATTCGGGACCAGCCGTCGTCGGGCCCGCCGTTGCTCCGCCGCAGGCGGTCAGGGCCAGCAGGCCGGCAGCGGCAAGGCCCGTGATTTTCACTACATTGTTGAATCGCATAGTTCCCCCATTGAGTGGATTAATTGAGTGCTTACCCAGTGTTGCACGGTTACGGAGGCTCAGCGATGGGGACTACTCCCCGTCACGGTGTCCTGCCCTTCACCGACGCCGTGGCAGTGCCGGTAAAGTTGGGAGCGAAACGGGCGGCGTCAAGTCAAACCACCCGTGCCCATCCGTCCCCAGCCCGGAAGCGAAATGAAGCTGCGCCTTTTTCCCCAGGAACCTGCCGGGCTCGTACTGCTCGCGCAGATGGCCGGCGTCATCGTTGCCGCTACTGGAACGCTCTCGGAAATACTCGGGGCGCCCGCCAGTGAGCACCAGCGTCTCGCCGAAGAATTGCACGAGCACGAGTCCAAGTCCTTGGACCTGCATTTCGCACTGCTGACGCACATGCGCACCAGCTTTGTGAACCCGCTCCCCCGCGAGGACATGTATACGCTCTCCCGCCACCTCAATGAGGCCATGGAGAAGTTGGACGCCGCCGGAGATCTTGTAGCTCTCTACAAGCTGGATCGGCTCCCCAAGCGCGCTGCAGACCAGTTGGAGATCATCAGCCGGCAGGCCGAGCTTACGGTGGATGCGATGCGGAAGCTTGAGGACCTGGACGAACTTGAGGACTACTGGATCGAGATCCTTCGGCTGGCCAAACGTGCTGAGCGGTCGCACCGGATCTGGGTGGCCGAGATGCTTAAGGATATGAAGTCCACGCAGTACGCGCGGCACCGGGACATCGCCAACCAGCTGGTGGAAGTCACCAAGGACATGCGGAAGGTCGCCACCCAGGTAGGCAGCATCATCGTCAAGGAATCATGACGTGACCATCGCCTTCCTGGCCCTCGTGGTTGCTCTGGCCTCCGGGTTCGCATTCCTGAACGGCTTCCGCGACGTCTCCAACGCCGTCGCGCTGTCCACGCGGACCCGCGCCCTCACGCCGTCAGTGGCTGTGCTTTTGGCTGCAGTCTTCAATTTTGTGGGCGCCATGCTCAGCGGCACCTTCATCCTCGCCTTCACGCAATCGTGGATCACGTTGCCGGAGGGCACCAGTGGGCTCACCATGCTGGCGTCCGCGCTCACCGCAGCCATCTTGTGGGGCGTGTACGCGTGGTGGCGAGGCATTCCTTTGTCCTCCACCAACTCATTGATTGGCGGCCTGATCGGTGCCGGGGCCGCGAGTGTCCTTGTGGGCGGCAACGCGGTGGGAGGCATGGACAATGTCCTGCTGACCCAGGTGGCCCTGCCCCTGGTGCTCTCCCCCGTCATCGCCTTCGTGGCTGCATACCTGCTGGTGTGGCCTGTGACGTGGGCTGCGCGCTACACCCAACCGAACGTTGTAAACCGTCGGTTCCGGCGGGCGCAGGCCATCTCAACCGCCGCTGTGGCATTCGGCCACGGGCTCCAGGACGGCCAGCGCACGGCAGCCGTCATGGTCCTGGCCATGGTGGCCGCGGGCTTGTCCAGCGGCAGCGACGTACCTCTCTGGATCCTCCTGCTCACCGCTATCATGCTCACGGCAGGGACCATGTTTGGCGGCTGGCGGATCTCCCACACCCTCGGCCACAAACTCATTCGGGTGGATCCGCTGCGCGGTTTCGTGGCGCAGACCCTGACGTCCGTGATGCTCTTCATCGGCGCAATCGGATTTCACCTACCGCTTTCCACCACCCATACGTTGACCGCCTCCGTGCTGGGTTCGGGCGTCAACCAGCGGTTCCACACCGTCAACAGGCGCTTGGTCAGGAGGGTCCTGCTGTTCTGGGTGGCCACACCGTTGATCACGGCAGCTGCGGCCTTCATCCTGGAGCTGGCGTTCTCGCCCCTCGCTGACCTCTAAACCCAAGTAAGTCGCAGCAGAGCGCGTTATGAAGGCTCAAAACGCGCTCTGCTGCGACTTACTTGGGTAAGAAAAAACGACGGCGGCCGTACCCCCAAGGCGACGGCCGCCGTCGTTCTGTGCCGACTCCCCCCATAGAAGCCGGAACCTGTAGAACCCCTTATCCGAAGCGGCCGGAGACGTAGTCTTCCGTTGCCTTTTGGGCAGGGTTGTTGAAGATGCTGGTGGTGTCAGCGAACTCGATCAGTTTGCCGGGCTTGCCGGTGCCCGCAATGTTGAAGAACGCAGTCTTGTCGGACACACGCGCAGCCTGCTGCATGTTGTGGGTCACGATCACCACTGTGTACTGGTCCTTGAGCTCGTTGATGAGGTCCTCAACGGCCAAAGTGGAGATAGGGTCCAGTGCGGAGCAAGGCTCATCCATGAGGATCACTTGGGGCTCCACGGCGATGGCGCGGGCGATGCAGAGGCGCTGCTGCTGACCACCGGAAAGGCCGGAGCCGGGCTTGTCCAGGCGGTCCTTCACTTCGTTCCACAGGTTGGCTCCCACCAGGGACTTCTCCACCAAGGCATCCGCTGCGCCCTTGGAGATCTTCTTGTTGTTCAGCTTCACACCGGCCAGCACGTTGTCACGGATGGACATGGTGGGGAACGGGTTGGGGCGCTGGAAAACCATACCAACCTGGGTGCGGACGGTCACGGGGTCAACACCGGGTCCGTAGAGGTTGTCCCCGTCCAGGAGGACCTCGCCCTCAACGCGTGCGCCGGGAAGGACCTCGTGCATGCGGTTCAGCGTGCGGAGGAAGGTGGACTTGCCGCAGCCGGACGGGCCAATGAAAGCCGTCACGGACTTGGCTTGGATGTTGATGTTGACGTCCTCGACGGCCAGGAAGTTGCCGTAGTAGACATTCAGGTCTTTGACGTCGATGCGCTTAGACATGGTGTTCCTTTGTTCCTTGGGGGGTGTGGAAGTTTGAAGGGGCCGCCGGGAAACCGGTGGCCGGCCGGCTAGCGTCCCGTTTTGGGTGCGAACAGGCGGGCGATGAGGCGGGCTCCGAGGTTCAGGAGCATCACCAGGATGATCAGCACCAGCGCGGCGCCCCAGGCACGCTGGTCCGAGGGGCCAGGGTTGGACGGCGACGTCGGGTTGAGGATCTGCGTGTAAATGAACGTGGGCAGCGAGGCCATCCAGCCACCGAACACATTGTTGTTGATGGTGGTCGCGAACCCGGCGGTGACCAGGATCGGAGCGGTTTCACCGATGACGCGGGCGATCGCCAAGGTGACGCCGGACGCGATGCCGGAGATCGCCGTCGGAATAACCACCTTGGTGATGGTGCGCCACTTACGCACGCCCAGCGCGTACGAGGCCTCGCGGAGCTCGTTCGGTACGATCTTGAGCATTTCCTCGCTGGAGCGGACCACAACAGGGATCATCAGGACGGAAAGCGCGACGGCGGCTACCGCACCGGTCTTGGTGCCGGGGCCCACGATCGCGAAGAAGAACGCTGCCGCGAAGAGGCCGGCCACGATCGACGGGATGCCGGTCATGACATCCACGAAGAACGTGATGGCGCGGGCCAGCGGACGGTCGTTGCCGTATTCCACCAGGTAGATGGAAGTCAGGAGGCCCACGGGCACGGAAATCACCGTGGCAAGTAGCGTGATCTGGATGGTGCCCAGCAGTGCGTGGTAGATACCGCCGAGGACGGGTGCGCCTTCCTCCACTGCCTTGTTATCGAACGCACCGGTAACACCGTTCATGGAGGTGCCCAGGAAGCCGGGTGTGATGAGCCCGGGGATGCCGTTGACCAGGACGGTGACGATGACCGAGATCAGGGGCAGCAATGCAACCAGGAAGGCACCGACCACCAGGCACGTGGCGAGCTTGTCCTTGGCTTTGCGGGCACCTTCAACAGCGCCGCTCCAGGAGACCAGCCCCACCGCGAACAGGATGGCTGAGACGATGCCCCAGCCGAAGGCGTTGAAGCCGATGAGCGCCAGGATGGCCGCGCCGACAATGAGCGCGACGGCCAGGACAATGTAGGGCGCGAACTTGGGCAGTTGGCCCTTGGTGAGCGCTGAGCGCTTGCGGACTACTGTGGCGGACATTTAGTTGGCTCCCGAGAATTCTTTGTGCCGGGTGATGATCCAGCGGGCGATCATGTTGACGCCAAGGGTGATGACGAACAGCACCAAGCCGGCTGCGATCAACGTGTTGACCTTGATACCGCTGGCTTCGGGGAAGTTCAGGGCGATTTCCGCGGCGATGGTCTGGTTGCCGGACTGGATGAGGCTTGCAGTCAGGACACCGGACGAGAGCACCAAGGCAACGGCCATGGTCTCACCGAGTGCTCGGCCGAGGCCCAGCATGATGGCGCTGATGATGCCGGGGCGGCCGAAGGGCAGCACGGCCATCTTGATCATTTCCCAGCGGGTAGCTCCAAGTGCCAGCGCTGCTTCCTCGTGCAGCTTGGGGGTCTGCAGGAAGATTTCGCGGGACAGGGAGGTGATGATGGGAAGGACCATGACGGACAGGACGATGCCGGCGGTCAGGATGGTCTTACCGGTGGCGGATGCCGGTCCTTCGAAGATCGGGATCCAGCCGAGGTAGGTGGCCAGCCAGTCGTAGGCCGGGGAGATTTCCTTGGCCAGGAAAGCTGCACCCCAGGCGCCGTAGACAACGGAGGGGATGGCCGCGAGCAGGTCCACCACGTAGCCGAGGCCCGAAGCGAGCCGACGCGGGGCGTAGTGCGAGATGAACAGTGCCACGCCGATGGCCACGGGAGTGGCGATGACGAGGGCGATCACGGCGGCAATCAACGTGCCCACCACGATCGGGGCGATATAGGCGAAGAAGCCGTTGCCGCCCTGGATGTCCTCAGCCGGGGCGGTGAGGGCGGGGATTGCCTGCACCACAAGGAATAGCGCGACTCCGAAGAGGACCGCGAGAATCAGGCACCCTGCGGCCATGGCGGCCCCGGAGAAAACCTTGTCCCCGGCGCGTCCTGCGCCTTGGGAGGTTGTCAGGGAGTTGGTGGTCACTTCACGATCCTTCAATCTCAGTGAACTGGTCTTACATGGCTAAGTTCCCTGCCCCGCGCGAGCGGCTCTGCGGCCACGTCGCGCGGGACAGGGAACTTCAGTGTTCAGCCGGGTTCAGCAAACCCGCCGGGAAACCTTAGGCCTTGGCCTTGATGGTTTCGATAGCGGCCTTGGCCTTGTCCTGCAGCGTCTTGGAGAGCGGTGCGGACTTCGCCGCGTCAGCGGCGGTCTTCTGTCCCTCGTCGGAAACGACGTAAGTTTCGAAGCCCTTGACCAGGTCAGCAACTTCCTTGGTCTCGTAGGTGGAGCAGACAACGTGGTACGAGACGAGGACTACGGGGTAGGCGCCCGATGCGGTGGTCTTGCGGTCCAGCTTGATGGCGACATCGTTGGCGGCGCGGCCCTCAACAGGCTTGCCTGCTTCGACAGCCTTGGCAGCGGCTTCTGCGGAGATCTTGACGAACTCTTCGCCCACCTTGATGGAGGCGGTGCCCAGCTTGCCGGAGACAGCGGAGTCGTCAGCGTAGGTCACGGCACCCGGGGTGTCGGTGACGGTCTTGACGACGCCGGAGGTGCCCTTGGCGTTCTCGCCGGCGAGGCTTGCGGGCCAGATGCCGGCAGCCTTGTCCGTCCAAACCTCTGGTGCAGCAGCTGCGAGGTAGTCGGTGAAGTTGGTGGTGGTGCCGGAGTCATCGGAGCGGTTCACGGGGGTGACCTTGAGGTCCGGCAGGGTGACGCCTTCGTTGAGGGCGGCGATTGCGGGATCGTTCCAGTTGGCGATTTGGCCGCGGAAGATCTTGGCCACGGTGGGGGCGTCCAGCTTCAGGTCCGTGACGCCGGGAACGTTGAAGGCAACAGCGATCGGGGAGATGTACACCGGGATGTTGATGGCGCCTTCGGGGCCGCACTTGGCCTTGGAGCTCTCGAGCTCTTCGTCCTTCAGGTAGGCGTCGGAGCCGGCGAACTGCGCTGAGCCGTCGATGATGGCCTTGCGGCCTGCGCCGGAACCATCCGGGGAGTACTGAACAGTTGCGCCGGAGTTCGCGGCGGAGAAGCCGGCCTTCCAGGCGTCCATGGCTGCGCCGGTGGAGGAAGCGCCAATGCCGGTCAGGGTGCCGGTGACCTTGGGGCCGGAGGCTGCCGACTGGGTGCCGCCAGTGGTGCCCGTTGCGTTGTCTGAACCGCAAGCAGTGAGCGCGAGAGCGCCGGCTGCGATGACCGCGATTGCCGCGTTGCGGCCGAAGTGAGTTGCCTTCACTTGGATGTGCCCCTTCCAGGGATTCTTCGATGCGGGCCGAACGGAGATTTCGGCGTGCGCGAGCTGTGGACCTTTTTGTTCCTTTACTGAAGGTAAGGAGTGCAGGTAACGGGATCTGCGGTGAAAGGTGAACGGAAGGTGAACGACGGCGGACCATTGGGTTATGTGGCGCGTGCCACCTTGAGCGGCACCCGGCTTGCGGTAGTTGAGGGGGTTGGGCAAATAGACTGGAAGGCATGGCTGCCGCGAAAGGATTTTCTGCAAGCAAGAGGTTCCTGCGCGCCAGAGTCCGGACGGGTTTGGTCCGCAGCCGCAATTCCCTGACTCCGGCCGTTCAGATGACGGTGTGCGCCGTCGGTGCCTACGCTTTCGCCGAGTATGTACTGGGCCACCAAGGACCCCTGTTCGCGGCTACCTCGTCGTTGATTGCCCTTGGCTTCTCCCGCGATCCGAGGCTGCGTCGCGTGATCGAGGTAGGCCTTGGCTGCACGCTGGGCATCGTGGTTGGTGACCTGTTGCTTCACTGGCTGGGCGCTGGGATCTGGCAGGCCGCCGTCGTGCTTCTTTTCTCCATCCTGCTGGCCAGGTTCCTGGACAGCGGCACGATCTTCACCACCCAGCTGGGACTGCAGTCGTTGCTGGTGGTGCTGCTGCCGGCGCCGGCCGGCGGGCCGTTTACGCGAAGCCTCGACGCCGTGATCGGTGGAGTGTTTGCGTTGCTGGTGACCATCCTGGTGCCCAAAGATCCGCGACGGGAGCCCCGGAAGGACGTCCAGAAAATTCTTCATGAGCTCGCGGAGGTGCTCCGTGAGTGCGCCAAGGCGATGATCGAGAGCGACTCCACTACTGCTTGGCACGCCCTGATCCGCGGCCGGAACTGCCAGCCATTGGTGGACCGGATGCGGCAGACTTTGCGCGCTTCCGGTGAGGTTGCCACCTTGGCTCCGGCCCACCGCAGGCATCGCGACGAACTCGCGAGCTTGGAACATTCGCTGGAGTACATCGACCTCGCGCTCCGTAACAGCCGGGTGTTTGCGCGGCGCCTCACCAGCGCAATCAACCACGCAGCGTTGTCCGATGAAGCGATCGACAGCATCTCCGATGTCCTTCAGGAAACTGCGGCCGCGATTGATGAGATGAACATCGGCTTGTCCGAGCAAAGTGAGGGTACCCGCCGTGTGCATCTCCGCCGTGCGCGGAATGATCTTTCAGATATCGCAGCCCGCCTGCATCCCAAGATGCTGGACGTCCAGAGGCTCGAGGGCGAAACCGTAGTCATGCTTTTCCGTCCGCTCATGGTGGACCTGCTGGAAGCGAGCGGGATGGAGGCGGACGAGGCCCGGGCGGTGCTCCCGGCGTTGTAGCCTTCGCCGAGATGGCATTTGATGACGATGCCACGGCCCAGGACGGTCATTAAGTGCCACCTCGGCGGCTAATTCTGTCGGTGCCCGCCACTACGCTTGAACCCATGGCTTCCAAGACCTCCCGAGCATCCAAAACACCCGCCTACAAGTGCGCCGAATGCGGCTGGACCGCCATCAAGTGGGTGGGCCGCTGCGGTGAGTGCCAGGCTTGGGGAACGGTGGAGGAGTACGGCGCCACGGTAGCGCGTACGACGGCGGCCGCTACCGTTTTGGAGCCTGCCCGCCGTATCGCTGAGGTGGATGGGACCACAGCGGCGTTCCTGCCCACTGGCGTTGACGAACTCGACCGCGTCCTGGGCGGAGGGCTCGTTCCAGGTGCCGTCATCCTGCTGGCGGGGGAACCCGGCGTCGGAAAGTCCACACTCCTGCTGGACGTCGCGGCGAAGTTCGCCCGCACGGGACAGGACGTCCTCTACATCACGGGTGAGGAGTCTGCGGCGCAAGTGAAGCTGCGCGCTGAACGAATCGACGCCGTCGCCCATACTCTTTATCTCTCCGCGGAAACCGACCTCGGGCAGGCGCTGGGCCAGGTGGAGAAGCTTGAGCCCAAGCTGCTGATTGTGGACTCCGTGCAAACCCTGAGCAGTGCGGACGTGGAGGGCAGCGCCGGCGGCGTCTCCCAGGTACGTGAAGTTGCGGCGTCGATCATTTCTGCGGCCAAGCGACGCAACATGACAACGCTGCTGGTGGGCCACGTGACCAAGGAAGGCACCATCGCAGGGCCGCGCTTGCTGGAACACCTGGTGGACGTCGTATGCCAGTTCGAAGGCGAGCGCCACTCACGTCTGCGGCTGCTCCGGGCTGTAAAGAACCGCTACGGGGCTACGGACGACGTCGGATGCTTTGATCTCAATGAGGCCGGCATCGAGGGGTTGGCCGATCCCAGCGGACTGTTCGTTTCGCGGACCCGGGAGCCGGTCTCCGGAACCTGCATCACGGTGACAATGGAGGGTCGCAGGCCACTGCTGGCGGAGGTTCAGTCCCTTCTCGCTGAGAGCGCCAATTCCCAGCCCCGCCGTGCCACCAGCGGGCTGGAAAGCTCAAGGGTTGCCATGTTGCTCGCGGTGCTTCAGCAGCGTGCCGGTTGCATGCTTCACAAGGATGACTCCTATGTGGCAACCGTGGGCGGAGTGAAGCTGACGGAACCGGCCACAGACTTGGCTGTTGCTCTGGCAGTAGCATCGGCCAAATCCCGCAAAGCACTCCCCCAACGGCTCATTGCGTTCGGCGAGGTGGGCCTGGCTGGCGAAGTCCGTCCCGTGCCAGGGATTAACCAGCGCATCCAGGAAGCTCACCGTCTTGGGTTCACGCACGCTATTGTTCCGGCCAGCCCGGCAGGTGCCGGCGTTATCCCGGATGGTTTCTCCGTGCGCGAAGTAGGCCACTTGGCTGAGGCACTTGAACTGCTGATCACGTAATCCTGCCGGGGTGTCGGGAGCCTTCTGAGCTGCGGTTTCGGCGAGGATGAGAGACATGACCAAACGGAATGTGCTTATCGGGGGACGCTTTTTCTTTGGCCTTCTGACCTTGGTGGCAGTGGGAACTCAGCTGACAGTTCATCTGGGCATGGGCTATGACCTCTGGAACTTCTTCAGCTACTTCACCAACCTGTCCAACATTTTCGCTGCCCTTGTGCTGCTGATCAGTGGCTATCGCGTGCTGATACGAAAACGGCCCAGTGAAATCGATGATGTCACTCGAGGCACAGCCACCATCGCCATGGCCGTTGTGGGGCTGGTGTTTGGTGCACTACTGGCCGGTGAGGACCTCGGCTCCCTGCTCCCCTGGGTCAACTTCGTGGTGCACTACCTGATCCCCGTGGTGATGGTGGCGGACTGGTTGTTCCAACCGCCGCGGGCCACCCTGCAGTTCAAGCACGTTTGGTACTGGCTGCTCTACCCCGTGGGATACCTGGTGTACAGCCTGGTGCGGGGTGCCTTCGTGGACTGGTACCCGTACTGGTTCATCGATCCCGCCCGTGCCGGGGGTTGGGGTGGCGTGGTGGTGTTCGCCCTGGCCATCTCCGTGGGCTTCCTGGTGGTGAGCCTGGCGATGCTGTGGCTGGGGAACAAGCTCAAGCGGCAGGTGGATTACTAGGCGATCTTCCTCCACGAAGGGCGGATTAACTACAGCAACTGGCTATATTCGCCCATGTCAGCAGACAAACTTCCGCAAAGTGCTCTTGTGGGACAGCCCGGAAAATGCACCTTGCAGGTAGCGCCGAACATAACGAAATGACCCACTTTGGGGCCTGCTGGTGCGGTTAACGGTGCCCGGAAGCCCTATCATTGTGCTTGTCGTCATGTGGGCATTTTTCGGAGAGCGCACTGACGCCCGATTCAGCTTGTCTGTGAGCCGTGGCTTGCACCTTCGAAGGGAAACCCTATGGCCCGGAGTCCGGAAGAGTCGCTCAAGGCGACCTTGGCCAGAGTCGCACCCGGAACTCCATTGCGTGATGGCCTGGAACGCATCCTCCGTGGACGCACAGGCGCCTTGATTGTGCTGGGCTACGATCGCACCATCGATTCCATCTGTTCGGGCGGATTCGACATCGGCATCGACTTCTCCCCAACACGCCTCCGTGAGTTGGCCAAGATGGATGGCGCCATCATTTGCGACAAGGACGCCAGCAACATTGTCCGGGCAGCTGTCCAGCTGGTCCCCGATTCAAGCATTGAAACCCAGGAATCCGGCACCAGGCACCGCACCGCCGAGCGCGTCGCGATCCAGACCGGCGTTCCCGTCATTTCCGTCAGCCAGTCCATGCAAATCATCGCGCTCTACGTGAACGGCCTGCGCCACGTCCTGGAGGGCTCCGAAAAGGTCCTCGCCCGCGCCAACCAGGCCCTCGCAACCCTGGAGCGGTACAGCGCACGCTTGGACCAGGTCACCAGCTCACTGTCGGCGTTGGAGATCGAAGCGCTGGTGACCGTCCGGGACGTTGCCGTCACCCTGCAGCGCCAGGAAATGGTCCGCCGCATCTCCGAGGAAATCGCCCAGTATGTCCTGGAACTGGGTGAAGACGGCCGCCTGCTGTCCCTCCAGGTTGAAGAACTCACCGTGGGTCGCGGCCCGGGCAGCGATGTCATCATCCGGGACTACTCCGATCCCAACGCTACGCCCGAGGAAATCGAGGAAGCCGTCCAGGCCCTCCTCAATCTGGGCCCCACGGAACTGATCGACCTCAGCCGGATTGCCCACATCATCGGCTTCGCCGGTGGTGTGGAGCAGCTGGACGCCGTCGTGCAGCCGCGGGGCTACAGGCTACTGTCCGGCTTGAAGTCCGTGCCGAAGGCCGTAGCAGACCGTTTGGTGGACTACTTCGGCGGGCTCCAAAACCTCATGGCAGCAACGATCGACGACCTCATGACCGTGGACGGCATCGGCGATCAGCGTGCCCGCACAGTCCGCGAGGGCCTGAGCCGAATGGCCGAGGCGAGTCTCCTGGACCGCTTCCTCTAGCCCGCCGCCGTCGAAGGCTGCTAATTCAGCTGGAAGGCAACCTTGGCACTGGACTTGTTCCCAAGGCGCGCTTCAAACGTGTAGTAGGCCCCTCCAGCGCCCGGCTTGGCGGTGATCGCAGCACAGCCTTCAAGCGTCCGGTTGCGTTGCCACGGAAAGTTTGCGGTCTCGCTCTTGCCGGGCTGGATGGTCTTGATGAGGTCCTCGCCGCCCGTCTGACAGTCCTTTGACGAGAAGATGCGGTCCGATCCGCTCATCAGCAGGTACTCCATTTGGGAGGTACCCACGTTGACCTCGCACGGAGCGGTGCCGCCGTTGGTGATGGTCATGGTCAGCAGCGGCTTTTCCTCCGGGCCGTAAGCTGGCTTGTCGGTCTTGGCGGCAACGGTCATCAGGTTGAAATCGCAGACAGGCGTTGGCGAGGCCGAAGGCGAAGGCGCCGCTGATCCTGTCGGAACAGTCCCCTGCGTCGGTGCCGTTGATGCGTCCGGCGTGCTGACTGCCTGCGGTTCCGGGTTCCCGGCGAGCGCACCCGTGAGCGCCACGACTCCGCCAACGATCAGTGCGATGACCAGCAGCAGGGCGCCAAAAACCACCTGCCGACGACGGCGATACACGGCAGGGCTCGGTCGGCGCCTGTTCGCCGGGGCACTTTTGCCCGGCGTACCGGCGCGGGATGAGCCACGGGCAGCACCCTTCGCCGGCGCTGATGTGCGCGCGGTCGACTGCTGCTTACCCTTGTTGGCCATGGTTCTAGGCTAGGCTCGCGGTCGCATGGGCACCTAACCTCCACGCCGCATGGGTCCAATCCCGGCCTGTGTGACGTCGGCCATGAGCACTGCCAAGGGTGGCAGCCCCGGGATTCCACTACAGTGGATGGCAGCATGACACTTCCCGATTCAGGCCAGCTGGCAGGCCTCCACCAAGCCCTTGATCAGTGGTTCGCCGAGACCGCCCGCGACCTTCCGTGGCGCGAGCCCGATTGCACCCCATGGGGCATCCTGGTCAGCGAAGTGATGCTCCAACAGACACCCGTTGTGCGGGTGCTCCCCGTGTGGCTGGACTGGATGGAACGCTGGCCCACACCCGCCCACCTTGCCGACGAGCCATCTGGCGCTGCCGTCCGCCATTGGGGTCGACTCGGCTACCCACGCCGGGCCCTGCGACTGCACGCGGCCGCCGTCGCAATGCGCGAGCAGCATGACGGCCAGGTCCCTGATAATTACGTTGAACTTCTGGGGTTGCCGGGCGTCGGCAACTACACAGCGGCCGCCGTCGCAGCCTTTGCTTTCGGCCGCCGCGAAACCGTGGTGGACACCAACATCCGGCGCGTCCACGCGCGGCTTATCTCCGGAAGTGCGCTCCCCGCTCCTGCCTTGACCGCCGGGGAGATGCGGCTGGCTGACGCCCTCCTGCCCGATGACCGGGAGTTATCCGTGCGGTGGAACGCGTCCGTCATGGAACTCGGCGCCATGGTCTGCACCGCCCGCAGCCCCAAGTGCGCTGACTGTCCTGTTCGCTCCAGTTGCGCCTGGCTCGCGGCCGGTGAGCCGCCGCCGTCGTACACCCCGAAGGGCCAGTCCTGGCACGGCACGGACCGCCAAGTACGCGGCGCCGTGATGGCCGTCCTCCGAGAAGCAGCCACCCCGGTCCCCCGCGAGATGTTCGAGCAAGCGCCAGCAGACCTCGGGTTCGCGCCGTCCGGCGTCGGAATCCCGCTCGCCGCACTGCACCGGCTCAACTCCGCGCCCGAGCAGCTGGAGCGGGCACTTGCGGGCCTGTTGGTGGACGGTTTGGCGGAAATGCACGACGGCGGTCTGCGGCTTCCGGCGTAGCGTTCGTCCGCTGCGGTATCAGTTCGGCCACGGGACTGGGCGACGGGTAACGATGCAGCTGCCTCTTTGGCAGACGCTGGAGACAGTTGCTGCGCCCCGTCCTACTCTGAAGCATGGGCAGAATCGGATTGGCTTTGACCCTTGCCGGAACCGCAGCACTGCTTCCCGGTTGCTTCGCCGAACCTGTGGCCTGCCCGGCGATCGGGCACGTAGCCGGTGTTTCCCTGACCGTCGCCGCGGACTACGCGGACGACGTTGCATCGTTACGGTTGAAGGCCTGCCAGGACGGAATCTGCACGGAAAAAGACCTCATGCTGAACCAAGGGGCGACAGCCGTGGACCAAGGCTGCACTCCGGATGGCGTGTGCTCAGCGACGTCGTCGCCGGACGGAACTCTTCAGGGTTTTCTTGAGCTGCCCGCCCTCAGTGAAAGCCCCCTCGAGGCGACCGTGACCGGCACTTCCCCCGCGGGAATTGCGTTGCCGGTCCGCACACTGACCTTCACTCCGAAGGGCGATTTCCCGTTCGGTGAGCAGTGCGGGCGGGTGACTATTGCTGCCCTGACGCTGGATACAGACGGGTTGCGACAGCTGTGAGCCTGGGAACGCGCCCTAGGATGGGAGCGTGCCTGCCAATGATGTCCACCCCGACGTAGCCGAGGCATTGAAGGCTCTGGGTCAGTCCGTCTCGTGGGACTCCTTGCCAGTGCCGGAGGCCGACAATCAGGAGTATGGCGCCGCCGTCGGCAGCCTCGGGCCGGAACGGATCCGGTTCCGCGTTGGCAAGCTCACCCCCACGAAAGTGGGCCTCTTCGTTGCGGTGTGGCGCCGCGCCCAAGACGGATCCACAGAACCCTTCTCCGCAGAAGACGGCATCGGGCTATTGGTGGTGACAGTACGGGAAGGGAGCAACATGGGCCATTTCGCCTTTCCCAAGTCGGCGCTGGTCAAGCACGGCATCGTTTCCGTGAAAGGCTCCGGCGGAAAGCGCGGCTTCCGGGTTTATCCGCCATGGTCGGAAGTGAGCAACCGGCAGGCCATCAAGACCCAGCATTGGCAATGCAGCTATTTCATCCCAGGTAGTGCCACATCGAAAAATACTAAGTAGCCTGTCTGTTACCGCAGTCCGAAAGGAATGACCATGACCACTAACGACCGGCCGCTGGCTCTGGTCACCGGCGCTTCAAGCGGCATTGGATTCGAGCTGGCGAAGCAGTTCCTCAGCAACGGATTCGACACCGTCATCGTCGCGGAAAACAACAAGATTCACACTGCCGCAGAGGAGCTGAAAGGCTTGGGCGGAGAGGTGTACGCGGAGCAGATAGACCTCACCAACAGGCAAGGCATGGGTCGCTTGCACTCCGCAGTGGCAGCATTGGGCCGGCCACTGGAAGCAGTCGCCATCAACGCCGGCATCGGAGTGGGCGGAGCTTTCGTGGAAACTGACCTGGAAGCAGAACTCAAGACGATCGACCTGAACGTTACCTCTACAGTTGTCATCGCCAAATGGGTCGCTTCGGACATGGTCCAACGCAACAAGGGCAAAATCCTCTTCACCTCCTCAGTTATCTCAAGGGCGCCGGCGCCCTTCCAGGCCATCTACGGCGCGTCCAAGGCGTTTGTGCAGTCCTTTGGGCAAGCACTGCGCAATGAACTGAAGGACACAGGAGTCACCGTCACTACCCTCCTGCCCGGCCCAACTGAGACGGACTTCTTTGAACGGGCCGACCTCCTGGACACCAAAGTGGGGACGGACAACAAAGATGACCCGGCGTTGGTGGCGAAACAGGGATTCAAGGCCCTGATGGAAGGCGACGGCAACGTATTGGGCGGCTCCCTCAAGTCCCGCATCATGGGCTTGGGCAGCAATGTCATGCCGGACGCTCCGGGCGCGGCATTTAACCGCAAGTTGAGCGAGCCAGGCACAGGCGACAACTAGCCCGGGGTTCCAGGAACCCACCGCCGGTACGAACTCGGCGTGAAGCCCAAGTACTTCCGGAAGTCGTTCGTCAGGTGCGCATGGTCGGCGTAGCCAAGTTCGACGGCGATCGCGGCAAGGTCCGCTGTTGGGTCGGACCGGGTACGCTCGGCGGCATCCTGCAATCTTCGACGCCGGATCAGGGCTGAAGGGCTCAGCCCGACGTACTTTCCGGCGATTCTTTGCAGCGTTCTGGGTGAGACCGCCAGGGAAGCAGCCACGTCCTCAATTCTTGAAACGTCAGGCTCTGAAGCGATCACGTCCACCATCCGGTTGGCGAGCAAGGCCTCCTCTGAAGCAACAAACTCCAAGGAAACCAGCCACGCAACAAAAGCTTCCACGGCCCCCTCGCGGCGAGCGCCGCCGTCGTGCCTGTCACCGGAAGGCGGGGTCATGGCTGCCGACACGGCCCCGTGGAGGTCAGCCAGCGCCAGAACGATTTCCTGATCGCGGAGAGCTCCCGGATTGTCAGTGAACAGCGGCACCGCTGCCGGGCGGAGAAGTGCGCCAACAGCCCAACCCTGGCCGGTCAGGTCGCGGTAAGACGCCCGGGTAGTGGGCCCGGAGAATTCGACGACGTCGCCCTGCACCACCAGATTGGACGTGGGGTAGGCGATGACGTGCTGCCGGGATGACCGGCCGGGCTCGATGTTCCACTCCGGGATCCAGAACCACTGCACCAGGTCTGCAACGGAAGCCGGGGCCGGAAATCGATGGAAGGTGGGCAGTCTTGCCGGATAGAGGATGCCCTTGAACGAATCCTCCATTGGACCTTTCCCAAGCGCATCAAAGCTGTCGCAAATCTCCAAGCGCTAGCTGGCAGAAGGCCCGTAGCGTCGTAACCATGACAGATACTACAAGCACAGAGTCCACCACGGCAGCCCATGGCGAATACACCACCCATGGCATCCCGAACGGTCTGACCAGCCTCACGCCGTTCCTTGCGGTGCCCAACGCCAAGGAAGCCATCGCGTTCTACCGCGACGTGTTTGGGGCCCGGGTTGTGGGCGAAACCGAAATGGGAAGGATCGTGGTCCACGCCGAACTCGACTTCGGCAACGGCCACCTCCAACTGGGCGAGCCCAACCCGGAATTCCACTTGGTCCCGGCGCCGAGCGGGGAGGACGACTGCTATTCCCTCGGCCTCTACTGCCAGGACGCAGACGGACTCGTCAGGAAAGCAGAGCAAGCAGGAGCCACCATCCGTGAACCGCTGTCCACCTTCGTCTCAGGTGACCGCTACGCCAGCATCCGTGATCCGTTCGGCGTACGCTGGTCCATCATGACGCGCGTCGAGGACTTGTCCGAGGAAGAGAGCAACCGCCGCGTTGACGAGTGGGCCGCGCAGCAGGGCTAAGACAGCAGCAGGGCTAAGACCCGGGAGACCTTAGCTCAGGCAGAGGCAGAACGGGTGCCCGGCCGGATCGAGGAACACCCTGAACGTCTCTCCAGGCTGATGGTCGGCCTTGGTCGCTCCCAAGGAAAGCGCAACTTCCTCACCCTTGTCCAGGTCCTCTACCACCATGTCGAGGTGCATTTGCTGCGGGATGGCCTGTCCGGGCAATTTTGGCGGTTGGTACACCTCCACTTGCTGGAAGGAGATGCAGTTGCTGCCGTCGCTGGGTCGGATGTCGAACCAGTCACCTTTGTCCTCGATTTCCCACCCAAAAAGCTCGCCGTAGAAGGCGGCCAGTGCGGCTGCGTCGGGACAATCGATGACGACACTCGGGAATTTAGCTATAGCCATTTGTTAAACCTCGTCACCTGTCTTCTTCATGCGGGCCAGGGCGCTCTTGGTGCCCCGCTGGGTGAGAACGTGAACTACTGCTGCGACGGCAGCCGAGACAACCGCGAAGACCAGCACACCGGGGAGCGAGTCGTTGAGGTCAGTGCTGTCCTTGGGGGCAGGCTTGCCGGTCTTCTTCTCCCAGAGGCCCTCCAGCGTCTTGTTTGCGAGCGCGCCGGCGCCGAGGCCAATTGCCAGGCCGAAAATTTTCACCAGTATGTTCAACGAAGTTCCTCCATCAGATAGCGCGCCGCCGAGCGACGCCTCACAAGGGTCAAAACAAGGCAGGGCCGCTGCAATTGCAGCGGCCCTGCCTGGATTCTTAGTCCTTCTTGAAAGCGTCTTTCAGCTTCTCGCCGGCGCCCTTGAGGTCGGCCTTCGTCTGGTCGCCCTTGCCTTCGGCTTCCAGTCGCTCGTTGTCCGTCAGCTTTCCGGCGGCTTCCTTAGCCTTGCCACCGAGCTTCTCGCCAGCGTTCTCCATCTTGTCGTCAGCACCCATGTGTCGCACCTCTTCCTTGTAGTGAACCTGTACCTCTACAACATCACTAATCAGTGTACTTAGCAATATTCGAGAGAAAATCTCCCTGAACTAGAGCTCCCCGAACCCTTCCTCCACAAGCCGCCCCACGTATTCAACCGCCTTCAACGAATCCTTGCCGCGGGCTTCGACCCGCAGGGTGGAACCCTTACCCGCAGCGAGCGCCATCAGCGCCATGATGGACATGCCGTCGACGCCGTTGACCGTCACCTCCGCGTCCAGCCCGGACAGGCCTCCGGCGATTTTCGCGGCAGGCCGTGCATGCATTCCGAGGGGGTTAATAAGTTCGAAGTCGCCGCTTGCGTCCGGTTCATCCTTGTCGTCGGGGATCTCGGGACCACCCACGCCTGCGGGCACGTTGCCAAAAGCCACAGCCTCTGCCGCTTTGCGAACATCCTCGACGCCGGCACCTCCTTGCGCGGCTACGGCTGCGGCCACGAGCCCCTCAACCAGCGGCGCATCAGCAAGGAGCACAGCGTCCGGATCGCTGGCAAACTCCACCGCCGACTCCGCTGTCATCACGGCCGAACCCAGATCGGTCAGCACCACCACGCCATCGCCGCCGGAATCCACCAGGGACTGTTCGACGGCGGCAAGCACCTTCTCAAGGCTGGTTCCGATGCGCTCGTCGTCGGTTCCCCCGGCGGCGACCAGTTCGACGTCGGGAGCCATCTGTGCGGCAAGTTCCACCGCTCCCTCAGCGATCTTGCTGCTGTGCGATACAACCACTATCCCCACCGTCATACGGCGTCGGTTCCCGTGTCACCGGTGGAGCCTGCAGCTGCAGCTGCGGCCGCGCGAAGGAGCAGGGCGGTTGAAGCGGCGCCAGGGTCGCGATGCCCTGCGCTGCGCTCCCCCAGATAGCTGGCCCGGCCTTTGCGTGCCACTAACGGGTCCGTGGCCATGGCCCCTGTTTCGGCAGCTTCCGCGGCCGCTTCCAACACGCCAACGGGGTCAGAGCCGCCCGTTGCGGCCATTTGGGCCGCTTCAACGGCCGGCGTCCAAGCGTCGATCATCGTCTTATCCCCGAGCTCGGCTTTACCTCTGGCCACCACCCCATCCCGGGCGGCTGCGAGGGCCGCAGCCAGCGCCTCTGCATCAATATCGCTGATGTCCCCCAAAGAGGTAGCGGCCCGCAGATACGCTGTGCCGTAGAGCGGTCCCGCAGCCCCACCCACCTTGGACATGAGCGCCATCGCCGCAGCCTTCAATGCTGCTCCCGGAGTTTCAGGCGGGTTCTCATCGAGCTTCTGCAGCACGGCTTGGAAACCTCGGTCCATGTTCTCGCCGTGGTCCGAGTCGCCAATGGCACGGTCCAACTCAATCAGTTCCACCCGGTGCTCGGCCATGGCTTTTGCGGAGAGCTTCAGCCAATCAACAGCCCAATCAACATCCAACCCCATGCTCAGGCTCCCCACCGCAGGGCAGCCGTGTGGACGGGAGCGTCCCAGAGCCTGGTCATCTCCTCATCGAGGCGCAGCACCGACACTGAGCATCCCTGCATCTCCAGGGACGTCACGTAGTTCCCCACCAAGGAGCGCTCCACGGTGGCACCACGCTCGGCGAGGACCTGGGCCGCCCGCCGGTACACGATGTACAGCTCGCTTTGAGGGGTGCCGCCCATGCCGTTGACGAACAGCAGCACCTTGTCCCCGGATGCGAGGGCAAGGTCCTCAAGGACAGGCTCCAAGAGGCGGTCCGTGATGGCGTCAGCGTTTTCCATTGCGATCTTGTGCCGGCCAGGCTCACCGTGGATGCCGATGCCAATCTCGATCTCATTCTCCGCGAGCTCAAAGCTCGGCGTCCCGGCGTGCGGAACCGTGCAGCCGGACAGGGCTACACCCATGGTCCGCACATTGGCCACCACGCGCTCGGCGATGGCCGTGACCGCGTCAAGATCGTCGCCACGCTGGGCGGATGCACCTGCGATCTTTTCCACAAGGACAGTTCCGCCAACTCCGCGCCGGCCAGCCGTGTACAGCGAGTCCTCCACCGCGACGTCGTCGTTCACCAGCACCGAACGTACGTGAACGCCTTCGGCTTGAGCCATTTCGGCGGCGGTTTCGAAGTTCAGGACATCGCCGGTGTAGTTTTTCACGATATGGACGACGCCGGCGCCTGAGTCCACCGCCACGGTCGCGGGGATGATTTGGTCGGGTGTAGGCGAGGTGAAGACTGCGCCGGGGACTGCCGCGTCCAGCATGCCGAGGCCCACGAAGCCCGCATGCAGGGGCTCGTGGCCGCTGCCTCCGCCGGAAATCAGGGCGACTTTGCCCGCTACAGGAGCACCTTTCCGGATGACGTACTTAGGCTCGGGATGGACGTCCACGATGTCGGCATGGGCCATGCCGAAACCTTCAACGGACTCGTCCACCACGGCGCGTGGATCATTGATGAGCTTTTTCATGAGGTGCTCCTGGGCGTGCTGTGGCTGGTGCTCTGACCCTACTACCGGCGGCCCGGGCCACGGTAGGCCTTGCGGCCTTGCCTGTGCATAAATAGCTGTGCCGGCGCCTAAGAACGGTGCCCACTGGTTAAAAGCGGAAGGGACAGCCCCCAATGACTGTCCCTTTCGCTGATCATTGGATCCGCTAATCCTCGGCGGCTTGTGTTGTCACCACCTCGGACTCGTTCCGGACCCGGTACTCAGGCCAAAAGGCCGAGTACAAATCCGGGTTCGAGTGCCCCGCGTCCTGCCATGAGGCTTCGTGCGGCCATGACCCGTGGGGAATGTCGATCTGAAAAGCGGAAAAATCCGGGAACGTGACCCTATGGTCCATTGTCCGCATCCCCTTCAGCTGTTCAGGACGGCGTCGCCGCCGCCGGTGACGACGTCCTCGAGCAGCACGGTCTGATCTATGACCGGAAGCCCCACAACGTGCCCGAAACTGAACATGTTCTTCGGATCAAGCTCCGCTTTGGCCTTCCTCAGCCGTTCGCGGACTGTCGGGCCCCAGGCCCGCTCCCGGTCCTCAGCGTCAACAAAGTGGCCGTGCAGGTTCACGAAGGTCCCGCCATTGGAGGCGTCGCGCAGGTCCTCACGAACGGCGTCGAACACTACCGGAAGCAGCTCCGCCAGCGGCGGGACCGCCATGCCTGCCATGAAGAAGCTGAACGCGGCGTCGCGGGCGCCAACGGTGTCCTCGCCTTCGGCGCTCTTGGCCAAGGCGCCGCCGAGCAGCCGCAGCTCAGCCATCAACACGGGACTTTCGACGCCGGGGCCGAAGTGCCGCAGGATGGCCTCTTTTGCTCCGCTGTCCAAACGGTCCAACAGGAAGCCCCGCTCGCGCACGGGCACGGGCTGGTCCGGGTCCTGATGGATCATGTCGAACTGTGTGGCATCCAATGGACCGGTCCCGTCCATCATGAAAGGCGCACTCTGGCGCATCGGCTCCAGCAGCCGCGAGGCCACCGCCGCGTCACCCTGATAGGCGTAACGAAGATGAACGACGAACTTACCGCGCAGCGGCTCGGGAACGATGTCCATGTCCGGCAACCGCAGGAAAGCCAACGACGCCGATGCCTCCTGGGGGAGCGAGGTCACCCAATCGCTGAACTGCTCGAGGATCGCAGCGGCATGCTCGCCGTCGTAGTACAGCCCGCCGGCAAAGAGGTCCGACCCCGGGAAGAGGTGGAATTCCATGGCAGTGACGATGCCCAGGTTCCCCTTGCCGCCCCGGAGGAGGTAGAACAGCTCCGAGTTCTCGTCCTTGGTCACCCGGCGCTGCGTGCCGTCGGCGGTGACGAGCTCGAAAGCAATCACGTGGTCTGAAGCGAAGCCGTATTTGCGCCCCAGGATGGGCAGGCCGCCGCCCAAGGTGTAGCCCACCACTCCGACGTCGGTGGTGGAACCGCAGAGCCCCATCAAGCCGAAGGTCGCGGCGAGATCCACCACGGCCTTCCAGCGGACGCCCGCACCGACGCGGGCCGTCTTCTCGATGGGATCAATGCTGAGTTCCAGCATTCGTCGGGTGCTGATGAGCAGGCCACCTTCAATGGCGTTGGTGGCACCATGTCCGGTGGATTGGACGGCGACGGGCATTCCCCGCTCTGCCGCCCAACGAATAGCCGTGGAAACGTCCTCTGCGTCGAGGGCGCCGAAGGCCAGATCAGGTTGGTGTTGTGCAGAGAGGTTGAAGGCCGCTACTTCGGGAGCAAAGCCCGGATCGGCAGGCGTGAACACGGGACCGCGCACGCTGAGTTGGAGTTCTGAAACATCTGAAAAGGACGCGTGGGACTGCATGATCTTCTCTCAATTGACCGATGTGGTGGAAGCTTCCCCAGCAAGCCTAGCCCAGTTTATCCATCAACTGGATATAAGAGAAGAGCTAATAAATCACTCATAATCGGGCAGGGTTGATCGACCCGCCGTGTGGGCGCGGTATCAGTGGCGCGAGAGTGCTATCCGATGGCGCTAGAGCTGCTTGATCATGCGGGTGTTGCCCAGAGTATTGGGCTTCACTCGGGCAAGATCCAGGAACTCCGCCACGCCTTCGTCATGCGAGCGCAGCAGCTCGGAGTACACCTGAGGATCCACGGCAGACTGGTCCGCCATGACTTCGAACCCGTGGCGCTTGAAGAAGTCCACCTCAAAAGTCAGGCAGAACACGCGGCTCACGCCAAGGGCCCGGGCTTCCTCCAGCAGGTTCTCCACCAAGACGTGACCCACACCCCGCCCACGCCAGGAGTCAGCCGCGGCGAGGGTGCGGATCTCCGCAAGGTCCTCCCACATCACATGGAGGGCCCCACAGCCAACGACTTCACCCTCATCAGACTCGGCGATCCGGAATTCCTGAAGGCTCTCGTAGTACGCCACTGTCTCCTTGGCCATGAGAATCCGTTCCTCGGCCAGGGGCGCCACAAGCCTCTTGATGGCCGCCACATCGCTGGTGCGGGCAGGGCGAAGGCTGAAGGTCGAATTCACTCCCCCATCCTAGCTACGGGCAGCCGGGCACGCGTTTTATGGCTTGCGCTCTGCCGCTTACCAACACTTATTCACCTAAGTGTTGGTAAGATGACCGAATGCCAACACCTGCGGAGGCACGCATCCCGATCACTCCGGTTTCATTCGAGACCCTCGACTGGAAGCCGCAAGCGCCTGAGATGTTCTCACGCGCAGAGGTGGTGCGTCAGACGGGCCCCTATGAAGCGGCCGCCACCGCGTCTATTGCCGGCTGGACTCCCAGCATCTCCGGTGAAATTTTTGCCGACGTTGAGGATGCAACACGGCAGCTCGTCGATTTCGACAAGCATGCGCAGCAGACACTTGGCACCAACAACCCCGCACTCGGACCAATGACGGCAATCCTGCTGCGCACGGAGTCGGCCTCCAGCTCGCAGATCGAGCAGTTGACGACGTCGGCGAAGCATCTCGCCCTCGCTGAGATCAATGAGGGCGATAAAGCGAACGCTCTCACTGTCCTCGGCAACGTCCATGCGATGGAGGCGGCCCTCCAACTGGCCGACGACATCACTGAAGCGACCATCTTTTCCATGCACGAGGCGCTGATGATCCATCAGCGCGGCTTCGATCCACTCGACGCCGGCCGCTTTCGCGAGGAAGCTGTGTGGATCGGCCGCGGAGAAGCTGGCCCGCGATTGGCCGACTTTGTAGCCCCACACCATGACCGGATCCGCGGTGCCATCAAAGACCTGATTGGATTCGTCGACCGTCAAGACCTACCCGTGCTCGTTCAGGTCGCGGTCAGCCACGCACAGTTCGAAACGATCCATCCGTTCCCTGACGGCAATGGCAGGACCGGCCGAGCACTGGCACAGTCGATCCTCCGCAACAAAGGTCTGGTCGGCTCAACTGCGGTGCCGCTCTCGGCGGGCCTCCTCGTCCACACAGAGCGCTACTTCGAGGCACTGGGGTCCTTCCGCGCCGGCGACGCCGGGCCAATAGTCCGCGAGTTCGCCCAGGCAAGCCGGGTCGCCGCGACTACAGGGTCGGGGCTCGTGGACAACCTTGTCGAACAGCTTGAGGAATCCCATGCGAAAATGACGGGCCTCCGGTCAGACGCCGCGGCGTGGAAGGTGCTGCCCACACTAATCGGGCAGCCCGCAGTGAACTCGAAGTACCTTATGAGCAAGCTCGGCCTCGGCGAGATGGCAGCGCAGCGCGCGCTCGACGCTCTCACTGACCGCGGTGTGCTCGTCGAAACGTCCGGCCGCGGCCGAAATCGCGTGTGGCAGCATCCCGGAGTCTTCGAGGTCCTCGACGGTTATGCCGCCCAGATCCGGCGGATGTCAGAGCGCTGATCAGATCCTCCAGCCACCCCGTTAGACCCCCAGCTCCTCCGGCAAGGCAACCTCCTCGCCCAGCACCTGCTTTGCCAGGAAGTGTTCCACTACGCCGTACCAAACCTTCGCGTGCTGCGGCTGGAGGACCCAGTGGTTCTCGTCCGGGAAGTACAGGAAGCGGTGCGGGCTCTGGCCGTTGTCGTCGGCGGGCAGCTGCGATGAGGACAGGAGTTCATACCAGAGGCGCAGCCCTTCGCCGATGGGCACGCGGTAGTCCTTGTCTCCGTGGATGACGAGCATGGGCGTCTTGATGTTGCCCACGTTCAGATGCGGCGAGTTTTCCATCGCCATTTCCACGGTCATTTCCTTGAGCCAGTACTGCGCCGCGTCGGTGGTGGGGCCGAACTGGTCCAGTGCCCAGAGGCTTGCGTGGGTGACGATCGCCTTGAAGCGGTCAGTTTGCCCGGCAACCCAGTTGGCCATATAGCCGCCGAAGGATCCACCCATGGCCGCGGTCCGCGATTCGTCGATGTCCGGCCGGGCAACCACTGCGTCCGTGATGGCCATGAGGTCGGCGAAGGGCTTCTTTCCCCATTCACCCCAACCGCGCTGGATGAATTCCTGCCCGTACCCAGTGGAGAGGGCAGGATCAGGCAGGAGAACGGCGTAGCCCTTGGCCACGAGCAACCACGGGTTCCAGCGCCACGTCCAGGCATTCCAGGAGTTCAGCGGTCCTCCGTGGATCCACAGCAGGAGCGGTGCCGGATTGCCCGCAGAGGCACCTTCCGGGAGCGCCAAGTACGCCGGTACGCGCGAGCCATCTTCGGCCGTCGTTTCCACGCGTTCAAGGCGACCCCTGTAGAGGGGTCGCTCCGCCGGCGCCTGCAACCGGACCACTTCGCCGGTGGCGAGGTTGATCCGTACGGCTTCTGCGGGGAATTCGTACGAGCTTCGAAGCGCGTACGCCGTGGTCCCGTCCGGAGAAACCACGACGTCGGAATAGGCGGCAGCATCCGGCGTCACCCGGGTGACAGCACCGTCCGCGACGTCGATCCGGAAAAGCGGCCCCGCGCCGTCGTCGTCCGCTGTTGCCAGAACCGCAGTGCCGTCCGGGAGCCATGCGAGGGGCGTCGCCCAACGGTCCCACTGGTGGGCGAGTGGCTCAAGATCCGTGGTCTCGCCGCCGCTGACGTCCACCAGGTGCAATTTCACGTGGGGAGCCTGGGTGGGCGTCGTGTCGCTCTCGCTCTGGACCACCAGGGTCCGATTGTCAGGACTGACCGGCCCGGGGAAGTAGCTCATGCCTTCGTGGTCGAGCAGCACCTTGACGGTCCCGGTGGCGACGTCGACGGCGGCGAGCACCTCACGACTGTCAGCCTTCGCCAGCGCCTTGGTCATGCTGGTGTAGATGGTCTTGCCGTCCGGACTCACCACTGTTTTGGCTTCGCGCAGCGAACTCCCGACGCCGACGGTCAGGTTCCGGAGTTGGAGTGGCGCTGACGCATCCACTGTGGAGGGCTTGCCGGGCTCTTCTTCCGCACCTTGCTCCACGGCGAACAGCCGCGGCTCGGCCGGGCCAAGGTCGGCGTCCCAGTAGCGGACCGGGTAGCCGCTGTGCAGGATGGCCGAGACCTTGTTGTCCTTGCGTGCCTTACGGCGTTCCTCGTCGTTCGCTTCGTCGGCGGATCCGGCCAGGACCTCGGCGTTCACGAAGGTGGCGTCCGCATCTTTGGCGGCCATCACTGAAGCGATGCCGCCTGCACGTGAGTGCACCACTCGGGCCTCTCCCCCGTCGGCGGGCAGCAGCCACAGTGCATTGACGGGGTCGGCGTCAGGGCTCTCCGGATCAGGGCGCGCCGAGGTGAAGTAGAGGTCGCCGTTGGCAGCAAAGACCGCACCTGCTTCGCCCTTGGAGCTGCGGGTAATGCGGCGGGCGTGGTTCCGGCCGCTGGGGTCGAGTTCCCAGAGTGCGGTGGCGAACTCAGTTCCCTTGGCATTCAGTGTTGTGACAGTGGTGACCAGTCGCTTGCCATCCGGGCTGAGGGTGAGGCCGCCAACCCGCGGGATGGCGAGGTAATGGTCGATGTCGTGAAACGGGGTTTCGGGCTGCCCGCCCTGGGTGTCAGCAGAGTCCATGTTCCGATTCAACACGGATTGTGCCCCAGATCACAGAGTGGTTCACTCACAGTGAAACAGTACTTTCACATATTCACCCAAGTAAGTCGCAGCAGAGCGCGTTTTGAGTGCTCAAAACGCGCTCTGCTGCTACTTGGATGGCAGGTTTCGCAGGGCTTCGACCACTGGCCCGGTTCCATCTTCAGTCGCGATGGCGGCCGACACTTCCGCTGCCCTCTTCGCGTACGACGGCGTGCTGACAGCTTCCGTAATGGCGTCACCAAGGCGCTCCGGAGTCAGCATCTTGTAGGGAATCGGCCGGGGACCCGCCCCGAGCGACGCGATCCGTGAAGCCCAGAGCGGCTGATCCGTGTACACCGGAATCCCCACGGCCGGCACGCCGGCCCGGAAGCCGGCCGCCGTCGTTCCCGCTCCGGCATGGTGAACCACTGCCGCCATCCGCGGGAACAGCCATTCATGCGGAATGCTACCGACGGCGATCGCATCGTCGCCCAGCGCGCCCTCGACGCCCTGCACAACAGCCCGCACTCCAGCCCGGCGGGTGGCCTCAAGAATGAATGCCGGATCAATTTGGGCGCTGCTTCCAAAGCCAACAAAAACGGGCGGGGTACCGTCGGCAAGGAAGTCCAGGAGGTCCCTTGGCGGTTGCCAGTCCGACTTCATTGCCGGCCACCAATATCCGGCCATAACCAGGCCCGGGTGCCAATCAGCAGGCCTTGGCAGGACCGAGGGACTGATGCCGTGAAGAATAGTGGCATTCGCTTTACGACGGCGGCGCTCACCGGCCGCGCGGCTCTGCTTGCCCAACCCCAGCTCCTTGCGAAGACGCGCACTGGGGGCATCGTAAGGCGCCGGGCCTGCCGCTGCGCGCTGGCCAATGATCTTGTTTCCCCACGCACCAAGGCTTCGGGCCGAATTCATGATCACAGGTGGATACGCCACGCTGGGTTCCGTGGGCTGCAAATGTGCGCCGAGGGCCGGAATGCCCATGGCTTCCGCGATGTCGTATGCATAGGGCGCCACCGAATTGGCCAGGATCACGTCGGCGCCGGCCTCGGCCGCTGCCAGGGTGCCCGTTGCGGCGTTGTCCATATAGTCGGTGAGCTTCCGCCAAAAGGTGAGCACGCTTCCGGAGGAAGCCTTGGCACCGGGCGCTGGCTGCGTGATCAACTCGATCAGATCCCCAGGCAACGGCTTGAACTCGCAACCCGACTCAACAACAAGAGCTGCGTAGGCGGGGTTGGCCGCAATCGCCACCTCGTAGCCCAAGCTCTGCAGGCTGCTACCCAGCCCGGCCATGGGCGCGACGTCCCCGCGCGTCCCCGGAGTCACCATTAGTATCCGCATGCCACCACTACTTCCCGCTGCCGTCTTTCGTATGAATAAAGCCCTTTAGAAGCCACCATAAGGGCTTTATCTGTACAGAACTTCCTGGCCGGACAAAGCAAAAGCCCCGCCCGCTCCTTGTGGGAGCGGACGGGGCTAAGTGCTGTAGAGCCCTATGCGGTCGGAGCGATCTCCGGGATACGCGGCTTGGCGTTTCCTTCGAACGTGAACTTGGCGTCGTCACCTTCGCCGTCAACGTCCACCACAACGATGTCGCCGGAGTGGAGCTCGCCGAACAGGATCTTCTCGGACAGCTGGTCCTCGATCTCGCGCTGGATGGTGCGGCGCAACGGCCGGGCACCCATGGCGGGATCGTAACCACGCGTGGCCAGGAGAACCTTGGCAGCGGGGGTGAGCTCGATGCCCATGTCCTTGTCCTTGAGGCGGCGCTCCAGA
Organism: Paenarthrobacter sp. GQ52; assembly: GCF_059759005.1. Classification (NCBI taxonomy): domain Bacteria; kingdom Bacillati; phylum Actinomycetota; class Actinomycetes; order Micrococcales; family Micrococcaceae; genus Paenarthrobacter; species Paenarthrobacter sp. GQ52. The sequence goes on along the minus strand of NZ_JCAXEJ010000004.1, from coordinate 8,610 downwards.
CGGGTTACGAACAGGTCCACGATCTCGATGATTTCGTCCTGTGTCAGCTGCGGGAACACCACGACGTCGTCAACACGGTTGAGGAACTCGGGGCGGAAGTGCTGCTTGAGCTCTTCCGTGACCCGGGCACGCATCCGGTTGTAGCCGGTCTGGGTGTCCGTTCCGGACTGGAAGCCCGTTGCCACGCTCTTGGAGATATCGCGGGTACCAAGGTTGGTGGTCATGATGATCACAGTGTTCTTGAAGTCCACCACTCGGCCCTGGGAGTCGGTCAGTCGACCGTCTTCCAGGATCTGCAGCAGCGAGTTGAAGAGGTCCGCGTGGGCCTTCTCCACTTCATCGAACAGGACCACGGAGAACGGACGCCGGCGGACCTTCTCGGTCAGCTGGCCGCCTTCTTCGTAGCCGACGTAGCCCGGAGGTGCACCGAAGAGACGCGAAACCGTGTGCTTCTCGGAGTACTCGGACATGTCCAGCGTGATGAGGGCGTCCTCTTCACCGAACAGGAACTCGGCAAGAGCCTTGGCGAGCTCGGTCTTGCCCACGCCGGTGGGGCCGGCGAAGATGAACGAGCCACCGGGGCGCTTGGGATCCTTCAGGCCTGCACGGGTACGGCGGATGGCCTGCGACAAGGCCTTGATGGCCTCGTTCTGACCGACGACCCGCTTGTGCAGTTCGTCTTCCATCTTGAGCAGGCGCGAGGACTCTTCCTCGGTGAGCTTGAAGACCGGGATGCCCGTGGAGTTCGCGAGAACTTCAGCGATCAGGTCCTCGTCAACCTCGGAGATATCGTCCATGCCGCCGGACTTCCAGGTGCGTTCCTTCTCTGCCCGTTCGGCAATGAGCTTCTGCTCCTTGTCGCGCAGCGAGGCGGCACCCTCAAAGTCCTGGGCGTCGATGGCGGATTCCTTCTCCATCTTCACGTCGGCGATGCGCTCGTCCATGGCCTTGAGCTCCGGCGGAGCGGTCATGCGACGGATGCGCAGGCGGGCGCCGGCTTCATCGATGAGGTCGATCGCCTTGTCCGGCAGGAAGCGGTCCGAGATGTAGCGTTCGGCCAGCTGCGCAGCTGAGGCGAGGGCGCCGTCGGTAATCGTCACGCGGTGGTGTGCCTCGTAACGGTCACGCAGGCCCTTGAGGATCTCGATCGCGTGAGCGACAGAAGGTTCCTTGACCTGGATCGGCTGGAAGCGACGCTCAAGAGCAGCGTCCTTCTCAATGTGCTTGCGGTATTCATCCAGCGTGGTCGCACCAATGGTCTGGAGTTCACCACGGGCCAGCATCGGCTTCAGGATGGACGCAGCATCGATGGCACCTTCGGCAGCACCTGCACCAACGAGGGTGTGGATCTCGTCGATGAAGAGGATGATGTCGCCGCGGGTGCGGATCTCCTTGAGGACCTTCTTCAAGCGCTCTTCGAAGTCACCGCGGTAGCGGGAACCGGCAACCAGGGAACCGAGGTCAAGCGTGTACAGCTGCTTGTCCTTGATGGTCTCGGGGACGTCGCCGCGGACGATCGCCTGGGCGAGACCTTCGACGACGGCAGTCTTACCGACGCCGGGCTCACCGATCAGGACCGGGTTGTTCTTTGTACGGCGGGAGAGGACCTGCATGACGCGTTCCATCTCCTGCTCGCGGCCGATCACAGGATCGAGCTTGTTTTCGCGGGCAGCCTGGGTCAGGTTGCGTCCGAACTGGTCAAGCACCACCGAACCGGCAGGAGTACCTTCCGGCTGGCCCTGGCCCGAGCCGCTGCCTGCGGTCTCCTTGCCCTGGTAGCCGGAGAGCAGCTGGATGACCTGCTGGCGGACCCGGTTAAGGTCCGCACCAAGCTTGACCAGCACCTGGGCGGCTACGCCTTCGCCTTCGCGAATGAGGCCGAGCAGGATGTGCTCAGTCCCGATGTAGTTGTGGCCGAGCTGCAGTGCCTCCCGAAGGGAAAGCTCAAGCACCTTCTTGGCGCGCGGAGTGAAGGGGATGTGACCGGACGGGGCCTGCTGGCCCTGGCCAATGATCTCCTGCACCTGTTCGCGAACGCCATCGAGCGAAATGCTCAGGGACTCGAGCGCCTTGGCAGCAACGCCTTCACCCTCGTGGATCAGACCCAAGAGGATGTGCTCGGTACCGATGTAATTGTGGTTAAGCATCCGTGCCTCTTCTTGGGCAAGGACGACCACGCGACGGGCACGGTCCGTAAATCTCTCAAACATTTCGCCACACTCCTAGCTACGACGTACTTTGATGCTACGTGCCGGAGCAACACTTTTGGAGCGTGTTCGCCACAGGGGAAACATGACGCCGCTGTGGAATAAATCCGGTTCCAGCCCTTGACCGCTGCTACCCCTCGGTGGCACCCTCCCGCCTTGGCTGAGTGGACTGAACGCCGGCCGCCCGTGAACATTTTGCGGCATGTTGTTCCACCGCTTTCCCGGAGGGCATTAGTGCCTGTAATCGGACCTTCCCCACACAGGCGGTTCACAGAATATTCCAAGCCCCACTGCACAGCCACCACAAACTGGCCGGTTAAACACCAATGCCCCGGCAGTGACTGCCGGGGCATTGAATCGGTGAATCAGGAATTTGCCTTTTGGTACGCTTCCTGAATTTCAGCCTGAATACGTCCGCGGCTGTTGACCGTGTAACCGTTGTCACGGGCCCATTGGCGGATTTGCGCGGAATCCTGGTTACGTGCGGCTGTAGCACGGCCCCGGGTTGCCCGGCCGGAAGAAGTCTTCCTTGCCTTAGCAACGTAGGGCTCCAATGCCTTGCGCAGCGAAGCTGCGTTGGCAGTGGACAGGTCCATCTCGTAGCTCACGCCATCGAGGCCAAAGCGGACAGTTTCGTCCGCTGCCCCTTCATCCAGGTCATCGACGAGGATGATTTTTACTTTCTGTGCCATGAGTTGCCTCTCATTTGGAGGGTTGGATAATCAGAAATTCCCCGGATTCCTTTGATGATTATCGTTCACGGCAAGCACCCGCGTCAAAGCGTTATTGGATTCTCTTCGGTGGGCGGAACCCAATTGGAAGGCTATTTAGCTGCGGGGCCCTCGGATGCAGGTCCCGAATTTTTCAAATTCGCTTCGGCTTGTGCCTTGGCTTCGGCTTGCCGTTCTGATTTGTCCGCATTGAAGATCGACTTCATGGCAAACCAGAAGATCAATCCCACCACAATGGACGGGGCCAGGACTGCGATGTACTCCATGATCAGTGACCTTCAGGCTTCAGCAATGGGAAAAGGATGGTTTCGCGGATACCGGCACCAGTGAACAGCATCACCAGACGATCAATGCCCAGCCCGATGCCACCCATGGGCGGGGCGCCGTATTCAAGGGCGCGGAGGAAGTCTTCGTCCAGCTGCATGGCTTCCTCATCACCGGCAGCAGAGCGGCGGGACTGCTCTGTAAGGCGCTCACGCTGGATTACGGGGTCAATGAGCTCGGAGAACGCCGTACCGCGCTCCATTCCCCCGATGATCAGGTCCCAGGCCTCAATGAGACGGCCGTCTTCGCGGTGCGGGCGGGCCAGCGGTTGCGCGGATGGCGGGTAGTCGTAGACAAATGTGGGGTTCAGCAAGGTGGGTTCCACAATCTCGCCGAACAGCTCAACTACGATCTTTTCGGCGTCCCACTTGGGGTCCACCTTGACCTCGTGCTTGGCAGCAATTGCCAGCAACTCATCCACTGTGGTGTCGGGAGTAATTTCAATTCCCACCGCTTCAGAAATACCCGGGTATACCGAAATCCAAGCCCATTCGCCGTCGAGGTTTATTTCGCCGGCCTCCGTCTGAATCGTGCGGGTACCTACGACGTCGGCCACATTCAGGATGATTTCCTTCATGCGTTCGGCCATGACGAACTGGTCCGCCCATGCCTCGTAGCACTCAAGCGTGGTGAATTCGGGGCTGTGCGTGGAGTCCACGCCTTCGTTGCGGAACACGCGACCCATGTCGTACACGCGGTCAATGCCACCAACAACGGCGCGCTTGAGGAACAGCTCTGTGGCGATGCGCAAGGTCATCTTCTGGTCGAACGCGTTCATGTGCGTCTCGAACGGGCGGGCTGTAGCACCGCCGTGGACCAGCTGCAGGATGGGGGTTTCCACCTCCACATAGCCGTGGCGGTCAAGGGTGTCGCGGACCGAACGGGTGATGGCAGCGCGCTTGTAAACCATTTCGCGGGCTTCGTCGCGGACCATGAGGTCCACGTAGCGCTGCCGAACGCGGGTTTCCTCGTTCAGTTCGGCGTGCAGGACCGGCAGCGGACGGAGTGCCTTGGACGCCATGGACCAAGAGTCAGCCATGACGGACAGCTCGCCGCGGCGGGATGAGATGACCTCGCCCTTGATGAAAACATGGTCGCCAAGGTCAACCAGTGCCTTCCAGTCGGCCAGCGCTTCCTCGCCGACATTCGCCAGGCTCAGCATCGCCTGAAGGCGAACGCCCTTGCCGTCCACGCCGCCCTCCTGGAGGGTTGCGAAGCACAGCTTGCCGGTGTTGCGGACGAACACGACACGGCCGGTGACGCCCACAGTATCGCCGGTAGTCTCATCGGCTTCCAGGTGCGCGTACTTTTCGCGGATTTCGCTCAGGGAATGGGTCCGTTCAACACCCACCGGATAGGCCTCGGTGCCACGCTCGATCAGCTTGGCGCGCTTCTCCATACGGATGCGCATTTGCTCGCTGGCGTCGATGGGCTCTGCGGAGGTGTTCAGGGCGGGGGTGTTTGCGGAAGTCACAGTCCTTAAGTTTACCGGTGATTGCGGGCCTTTACTTCCGGGCATCAAGATCAGGGAAACGCATAGACTCGGGCTGTGGAAACGTGGACGGTTGAAACAAACGACGGCGGCGGGCAGCTTGAGGTGCATACCTTCCGGCCGGCGTCGGGTGCCTCGTTCCCGGGTTCGAAGGCACCCGCTGAACCAGCCGGCGTCGTGCTTGTTCATGGCACCTTGGTGACCGATTCCTTGTATTGGCCTTTCGCCCGGACGTTGAGCGTCATGCTGGGGCGCCCTGTTCACAGCTACAACCGCCGTGGTCGCGGACAATCCGCACCGCAACCGCCCGGCTATTCCGTCGACACAGAGATCGCGGACCTTCAAGCGGTCATGGAAACGAGCGGCTCCACTGATGTTGTGGCACACAGTTATGGCGGGTTCGTGGCGTTGCAGGCCGCCCGGCGCGGCGGAATCAACCGTTTGGTCACCTACGACGCGGCAGTGTCCCTGTCCGGCAACCTCAGCGGCCGGTGGCGGCCCGAACTGGAGGAGGCAGTGACTGCAGGCCAGCTCGACCATGCCTGGGCCCACTTGGTGCAGGGGCTGGGAACCGCGGGGCCGATTTCCTACCTGCCCATGGGCGCGCTCCGTGCGCTGAGCGTCCTCTCCGCCCGAACGCGGCTGGGACTGGAGATGCGCTCCCTCCTACCCACTGCGGTCACGGAAATGCGGGCCGTCCTCGATGCCGACGCCCACCTTCACGACTTCATGAAACTCTCCACCCCCACGCTCATGCTCAGCGGTGGCTGGAGTCCGTCGTACTTCGCGGAGACCGGTCGGATCCTGGCCGGGGCAGTGCCCTCCATTGACTTCGCAGTTGTGCCTCTGCAGTTCCATGAAGGCCCGCTCCGGCCCGGGAAGCGCCTCGCGTCGCGCATCGCGCGTTTCCTCTCCGGGAAGCACCTGGAGGAAGAACCCGCCAGTGCCACCTAGGATGTTTCGGTGAAGGAACGGGACATCAGAACGCACGACGGCGGCAAGCTCGCCTTGTATAGCTACGGCACGGAAGACGCACCCGGCGAACGCCGCGTAGTGCTCATCGGAGGTGCATTCCTCACCGCACTGATCTACCGCCCCTTCTCCGTTGCCCTGTCAAAGGGCCTGGGCGATGGCTGGGCCGTGGACGTGTACGATCGCCGGGGCCGGGGAAAGTCAACCGAGCAACCCCACAACTACTCCATGGCTACGGAAATCGCCGACGTCCGCACCATCATGGACGCCACGGGTGCCCGCAACATCATGGGCCACAGTTTGGGTGGCGCCGTAGCCCTCAACGCAGCCCAGGCCTTCGCAGGCACACACCACCAACCGGACAAGCTCGCGGTGTACGACGCGGCAGTGAACATTGACGGCAGCATGGACACGGGCTGGCTGGACGGATTCGCGGAGTCCGTCAATCAGGGACATGTTGGACGGGCGATGGCCCGGATGAAGCGTGGCATGCATCCCGGAACCGCCCTCGCCAGGGTCCCGGAGCCGGTATTGGCCGGACTCATGGCAGTGGTCTCGGGGACTAAGGTCAACAGGCTCTTCCGGGAGCTCATGCCGTCGGGTGTCGGTGAACTCAAAGCAGCCTTCGACGCCGCCGATACGCCGCAGGATTTCTCGGTCCTACCTCCCAACACGCACTTCATGGTGGGCAAGAAGAGTCCCCGGTTCTACAAGGTCACCGCAGCCCGCCTGAACCGGGCCGTCCCTGGCAGCACGTTGGAGGTCTCCCCGAAGGGCTTCCACGGCTCCGTCCCGGCGGCGGTCAACGAACTCGTCTCCGACATCACGGACTACTTTAAGCGCTGACTTGTCCATATACGCGCCGGCATGCTGCCCGCATTCAGGTGGCTCGGTTAGGCTCGAGTCATGACGCGCGACATCATCATGACCCACGACGGCGGACACCTCGAAGTACTCACCACGGGCGGTGAGCTGGCAGCGGCAGGCTCCGGCGTCGTCGTCGTTCCTGCCTCCATGGTGACAGCCACCGACTACACGCGTTTCGCCCAGAAACTCAGCGAGGCCCTTGGCCGCCCCATTCACACTTTCAACCGGCGTGGCCGCGGTGATTCCTCCCCGCAGTCCGAGGATTACACGCTCGAAGCCGACATTCGGGACCTCGAAGCTGTTATGAAGCACACGTCCAGCACCGACGTGTTCGGGCACAGTTTCGGCGGCGCCGTCGCACTGCACGCGGCCCGGACGCTGCCGGTCGAGCGCCTCGCGGTTTACGATCCCGCGGTCTCGGTCAACCACAGCGTCAAGGCCGACTGGACACCGGACTACGAACGCGCGACGGCGGCGGGAGACTATGATCGCGCCCTCGCCGTCCTCATCAAGGGAGTGGAGACCGGCGGCGCCTTCGCGCGAATGCCACTGTCCATGCTGACCTTGGCCAACAAGCTGGCAGCCGGGACACCATTGGGCAAGCAGATGCGCGAACTGATGACCTGCGGCGTCCGCGAAATTAAGGCAGTCATCGCCGCGGACATGCCTGCCGAGCCTTTCCTTGAACTGCCCCTGGAGACCCTGATCGTAGTGGGCGAAAAGAGTCCAGCATACTTCGGAGTCGCGTGCGGCCAGATCCACGACGTCCTGTCCGGATCCAGCTACACCATCCTCCCCGGGTTCGGGCATGACGGTCCCAACAAGGCGCCGGACAAGCTCATCTCGGAGTTGTCCGAGTTCTTCTCGGGCTAGGCCCCAGGCAGCACAACTAGCCGAAGTTGTGTTGACGCCCAGGAAGGCGTCTTTGCAGATATTTGACGCCCCCTTTAGGCTGTAAATCATAAGCCCCCTTACCTTTTGAGGGGCGGGTGCTGTGTCCGGTTCAGTTTCCCGGCACCACCCTTTCGTGTTCCAGACCTCGGCAACAGGAGGACCATCATGACTGATCAGTACACGTTCCGAAACCCGGTCACCGCCTACGAACAGATTTCACCGCCCAAACAACACCAGCCCGAGCCGGGCCTCGATGCTGAACTGACGCCCAAGGCGGACCTGGGTGAAGAGAGCTATCGGGGGACAGGACGGCTGGAAGGCCGCAAGGCGATCGTCACCGGAGCGGACTCGGGAATCGGCGCGGCCACGGCCATCGCCTTTGCCCGGGAAGGCGCAGACGTTGTCCTTTCATACCTGCCCGAAGAGGAAGAAGACGCAGCAAGAATTGCCGGCATCATCGAAGCAGCGGGCCGCAAGGCCGTAAAAGTGCCCGGAGACCTCAAGGACTCCGCCACATGCCAGGAAGTGGTGGATACCGCTATTGCAGTCCTCGGCGGAGTGGACATCCTGGTCAACAACGCCGGCAAACAGGTAGCTCAGGAAGACCTGGCCGAGATCACCGACGAACAGTTCGACCACACGCAGAAGACCAACGTGTACGCCATGTTCTGGCTGACGAAGGCTGCCCTTCCGCATCTCCCCGCTGGCTCGACCATCATCAACACCACGTCCATTCAGGCGTACAACCCGTCGCCTACTCTCGTGGACTATGCCACCACCAAGGCCAGCATCAACAACTTCACCAAGGGACTCGCGCAGCAGCTCGCGCCCAAGGGCATCCGGGTCAATGCCGTGGCACCCGGCCCCATTTGGACTCCCCTGCAAGTCAGCAGCGGCCAGCCCAAGGAAGCGCTACCGGAGTTCGGGCAATCCACTCCCCTGGGCCGCGCCGGCCAGCCCGCAGAATTGGCTCCCGCGTATGTGTTTCTTGCCTCACCGGAGTCCAGCTACGTGATCGGGGAAACGCTGAACGTCAACGGTGGCAGCCCCACTCCGTAGTTTGTTCCGTTGCCGCCGTCAGCGTGCGGTGTGGGTTTTGTTGTTAAATGCGGGAGACCCCCCA
>NZ_JCAXEJ010000039.1:0-1516 GCF_059759005.1 Paenarthrobacter sp. GQ52 | reverse complement strand
CGCAGGTTGTCAAGCTGTGTGGAGTCAGTGGGTGGGTTGATTGGTTGGTTTTTTGGGAAGGTTGATTCCGACATGGCTTTGTGGGGTTGGTGTGGTGGGCCGTTGTCGGAATCGGTAGGGGTGTTGCTCGTAGTAGTGCTGCTGGGCTTGGTTGCGTGTTTTCCAGATGTTTTTCCAAGAGCCGTCGTGGACTTCGGCTGGTGAGAACAGGGCGATGCCTGAATGTTTGTGCTCGGTGTTGTACCAGGGTACGTAGTCGCCGAGGTAGGCTCTGGCGGTCTCGAGGTCCTGGAAGATCCGCGGGCAGCCGGGCCGATATTTCATGGTCCTGAACCCGGACTCCGAAAAGGGATTGTCATTCGATACGTATGGTCGGTTGTGGGTGAGTTCCACGCCGTGGCTGGTGAGGGTGTCACGGAGCAGGTTTGATTTCATTGCCGGCCCTGAATCGGCGTGGACAATGCGGGGCGCACCGTGCCGGGCGATTGCGGTCTCGAACATCTCCGCTGCGAGGTGGTCCGCTTCGCGTTCCTCGACTCGCCAGGCAATCATCTGCCGGGAATAGATATCCAGAACCGAGTATGCCTTGAACGTTTTCCCGCGCCACGGTGAATAGAGATCGGTGATATCCCATGACCAGACCTGGCCCGGGCCGGTGGCCTTCAGAACGGGTTTCTCCCGCGGTGCCCGTTTATTCTCGGTCCTGGTAGGAATGGCAGGGCGGAGCATTTGGTCCTCGATCTGGGCCGCGATCCGCCACCACGTGCGGCGGGACGCGAGCATCACCCCGGCATCCCAAGCTGTCGCGAAGGAATGGTCAACAGAGACCCGCTCGGCCCAGCCACCCATGATGTACTCAGCGATCCGGTCCCGATCATTGGGGCTGATCCGTGACTCATAGGCCCGCTCAGACTGACCGAGCGGGTCCTGCACCCGCACGCGGGGGTTCTGCCGGTAATGCCACGTCGAACGCGAAACACCGGCCACTCTGAGGGCTTGCCGCTGCGAGCCGGTGAGCTCCTTCAGGTCCCGGACGAGGAGGTTCTCGGCTTCGATGAATCTTTCGGATCGTTCGTCGGAGCCGTATCGGGCTCTGGCACGCTCAACCCGTGCAAGAGCCCGATAGCTTTTCCCAAAACTTCATTCGTGCCCTCTAGCTCCCGGACACGGCTCTTGAGCTGTTCGACTTCGGACTGGTGGTTAGCGATTTCCTTGGCACGCGCTCTTTCGAACGCGGACCACTCGCCATTAGTGCGGGCCATGTTCCCATGCTCTCGTGGAATGAGATTCCGGTCGAGGTCACCCTCTTGAATCATCTTCCGCCATTTCCGGAACGTCCACTCAGTCACAGGCTGAGACGCAAGCCATTCCTTCCTCGTCCCGTAAGGCTGCACGTAATACTGATGCACCAAATCCCGGATCTCGTCGCGGCTGATACCCCTCGGACCAACAAGCATGGCTGCTCCTGCTCTCTCTTCGATCAATGACTGACTCACAACCAGCCTGACTCAGAGGG
>NZ_JCAXEJ010000038.1:0-1745 GCF_059759005.1 Paenarthrobacter sp. GQ52 | reverse complement strand
GGGTTGCCGTACTGGCACCAGGACACAACCGGTGAAGGCCATGCCAAACAAGTTTGATTCGTTGATATTCCACCCATGAGCACCCACCGCAGAACAGACGCCTGCGCAATGGGCAACACTGACAACCACCACCACACCCATGCAGGCACAGCAACCAGTTGTTAGCAGCTCCTTAGAAAGGAGGTGATCCAGCCGCACCTTCCGGTACGGCTACCTTGTTACGACTTAGTCCCAATCGCCGGTCCCACCTTCGACGGCTCCCCCCACAAGGGTTAGGCCACCGGCTTCGGGTGTTACCAACTTTCGTGACTTGACGGGCGGTGTGTACAAGGCCCGGGAACGTATTCACCGCAGCGTTGCTGATCTGCGATTACTAGCGACTCCGACTTCATGGGGTCGAGTTGCAGACCCCAATCCGAACTGAGACCGGCTTTTTGGGATTAGCTCCACCTCACAGTATCGCAACCCTTTGTACCGGCCATTGTAGCATGCGTGAAGCCCAAGACATAAGGGGCATGATGATTTGACGTCGTCCCCACCTTCCTCCGAGTTGACCCCGGCAGTCTCCTATGAGTCCCCGCCATAACGCGCTGGCAACATAGAACGAGGGTTGCGCTCGTTGCGGGACTTAACCCAACATCTCACGACACGAGCTGACGACAACCATGCACCACCTGTAAACCGACCGCAAGCGGGGCACCTGTTTCCAGGTCTTTCCGGTTCATGTCAAGCCTTGGTAAGGTTCTTCGCGTTGCATCGAATTAATCCGCATGCTCCGCCGCTTGTGCGGGCCCCCGTCAATTCCTTTGAGTTTTAGCCTTGCGGCCGTACTCCCCAGGCGGGGCACTTAATGCGTTAGCTACGGCGCGGAAAACGTGGAATGTCCCCCACACCTAGTGCCCAACGTTTACGGCATGGACTACCAGGGTATCTAATCCTGTTCGCTCCCCATGCTTTCGCTCCTCAGCGTCAGTTACAGCCCAGAGACCTGCCTTCGCCATCGGTGTTCCTCCTGATATCTGCGCATTTCACCGCTACACCAGGAATTCCAGTCTCCCCTACTGCACTCTAGTCTGCCCGTACCCACTGCAGAACCGGAGTTGAGCCCCGGTCTTTCACAGCAGACGCGACAAACCGCCTACGAGCTCTTTACGCCCAATAATTCCGGATAACGCTTGCGCCCTACGTATTACCGCGGCTGCTGGCACGTAGTTAGCCGGCGCTTCTTCTGCAGGTACCGTCACTTACGCTTCTTCCCTACTGAAAGAGGTTTACAACCCGAAGGCCGTCATCCCTCACGCGGCGTCGCTGCATCAGGCTTGCGCCCATTGTGCAATATTCCCCACTGCTGCCTCCCGTAGGAGTCTGGGCCGTGTCTCAGTCCCAGTGTGGCCGGTCACCCTCTCAGGCCGGCTACCCGTCGTCGCCTTGGTAGGCCATTACCCCACCAACAAGCTGATAGGCCGCGAGTCCATCCAAAACCACAAAAGCTTTCCACCACCATGACATGCGCCAGATGGTCGTATCCGGTATTAGACCCAGTTTCCCAGGCTTATCCCAGAGTCAAGGGCAGGTTACTCACGTGTTACTCACCCGTTCGCCACTAATCCCCCAGCAAGCTGGGATCATCGTTCGACTTGCATGTGTTAAGCACGCCGCCAGCGTTCATCCTGAGCCAGGATCAAACTCTCCGTTGAAGTAAAACAAAACCAAACAGACACAACCACACCCACCGGAAATAACGG
>NZ_JCAXEJ010000037.1:0-3259 GCF_059759005.1 Paenarthrobacter sp. GQ52 | reverse complement strand
GGTAGAGACCCCCCAACCCACAGGGTTGGGGGGTCTCCCGCATTTAACAACAAAACCCCAAAACAAAAGCCTCCCCCACCACGGAGGCTTCACCCCTTTAACCACCAAACTCACGCCGACACCCAGCAGCCACCTCAAGCAGCCCCAGATAGTGATCAACGCGGCCCAAGTCCACCACGCCACTTCCGGCAGCCCGTTCCTGTCTGGCCGGTTCCAAGGCACCCAACGCCCGGCGGATCACAGAGGGCTCGCCCAGTTCGCTGGCTGCCTGGGCAATGATGCACCAAGTCGCCTCGAGTAAAAGATCCGAGGGGGGATCCGGAAGCCGCCGGAGAGTTTCACTCGCCTCGTGGTACGCGCCAGTCCTCACCAGCAAAAGGGGCCGAACCCAGCGCTCATAGGGGCCAAAGTCGCCGTCGCTCAGTTCAGCATCCTCACCCAACTCGCGGCCAAGTGTCACCAGAGCCTCGATTCCGTCAGTGAAGCCAGGCATCTCTGTCGGCGACGGAGGTGGCTGGCTGTCGCCGAGGAAAGTCCACCGGAACCAGTGGGTGAACACGCTCGCCAACGGTCTCTCGTGCCGCTGGGCCAGCCGGTCCACCGTATCGGCTTCGGTGCTGGCTGAGCTGATGTCATTCATGGCGCACAATGCCTGCATACGAATCAGCCGCCCGTTGATTTCAAAGGTGGGCGAATCGGCGTCGAACGCTGTTGTTATCAGCTCCTGGCCGATTTCGGCGCGATCTGCTGCAAGGCCGGCTGAGGTGAAGGTCTGCATAAACCGGGCGCTCAGGGCGAAACAGAGCAGTTGCGCGTCCCCTAGTCTCCTGGCGATTGACTCCGCTTCGCTGACTTCCGAGTGGCGAGCGCCGGTGCCCCGGGATTCCATGGCTATGGTGGCCAGGAGACGGGCACGGGTTCGGTCGTTGAGGCCTGGGTTGGCGGCAAGCGCATCCTCCGCAGCGGCCATCACGACGGCGGCAGCAGCTGGGTCATCCGGGCGCGTCCAAATCCCGGGTATGTCGTAGCCGCCAATGACGCGTGCGGCGAGTGCGGGATCGTTCAGGTCTGCAGCAGCTTGGATGGCCGCTATGCGTTGGGTGCGAGCTGTCTCAAGATTGCCAGCGACTGCCAAGCTGCCCAACACAGCGTTTGAGGCTTCCAGTTGAACTCTCGTGCCGCTTCTGGAATAGGCGGTGGCAGTCATGGCCAAACGGAGGGGTTCCACGTGGTGCAACCCGGGATCCCTGCGGAGCATCCTGCCCTCCAGATCCACGAGCGCGGGGCTTGGGTCCAGCCCCAGTTCGTTGGCATGCTGCGCCCGTGCCCGCCGAAGGACGGCCAATGCATCGCCTTGGCGGTGACTTTGGTACAGCGTCATGGCCAGCAAGCGCCATCCTTCTTCGCGCCAGGGGTTCTCCTCCACCTGCGCTTCCAGCATGGCAACGGCCTCCGCCGGCTGGCCGCAGTCCAGGCACGCGGAGGCAAAGCGTTCGACGGCGGTCTGCCGCAGCCCGGTAAGTCGTTTTACCTCTGGAAGGGCCCAAGGCCGCTCGGCGAATTCATGAAAGGCTGCGCCCCGCCACTCGCCGAGTGCGGTGGACAAGAGTGATTCGGCCTGGTTGGGCGTCGCTCCAACTGCTCGGGACACTGCCGCCCCGAACCTCCAAGCATCAACGGCGTCGAGATCGAGTCGAAGGGCGTACCCATCGCGCACCGTAACGAGCACCGAGGGTGGGGTGCGTGGTAGCCGACGTGGTTCCAGGATGCGGCGAAGCTCACCAACGAAAGTGCGGACTGCTCCGACAGCTCCCGGTGGCGGCTTACCGTCCCACAGTTCATCAATGAGTGACGCCGTTGAGATATCGCGGCCTCGCAGTGCAACGAGCATGCCAAGGATTTCCCTATGCCGGCGCTCGGAGAGTTCCTGCATTTCTCCATCAACACTCACCTGGAGGGGTCCGAGGACACGGATCTGCACAGTACTTCGGATTGACGCAGTAGTCACGTGTCAATCGTAGTGAGGAAGCAAGACAACCAAGGGTGTCCATTGCCTGCCACGGGTCCAGCTGATTCGCTGCTGATTCAGTGGCAGGAGAGTGGGTCTACCACCAATGAATGGAGACTCCATTGACTTTGACACTGCTTCCCGAGGCCACCTATCACCGCGTACCTGTAGCACCTGACGTCGAACTGAACGTCGCAGTGGCGGGGCACGGGCCCGCCGTCGTACTTTTGCATGGCTTTCCGCAGACGCACCTCATGTGGAGGCATATCGCCGCAGACTTGGTGGCGGACCACACGGTCATATGCCCGGACCATCGTGGCTACGGGGCAAGCGATAAACCGGCAGGGGAAGCGGAGGAAACGTACTCGAAGCGGACGATGGCCGCGGACATCGTCGCGGCCGCCCGGGGCCTTGGGCACCATCGCTTCGCACTGGCGGGTCACGATCGTGGCGCCCTGGTTGCTGTGCGGGCAGGTTTGGACCATCCCGACGCCGTCAGCCACCTGTTGGTCCTGGATGTGCTGCCGACGTTGGATATGTGGGATATCCTCCACGGGGCGGATGCGAAAGTGGCTTGGCACCTTTATCTGATGGCTCAGCCAGCGGGAATCCCCGAGCCCATGATCGAAGCGACTGCAGACTCCTTCTTTGCATCGTTCATCGACGGATGGGCGGCCGATCCTGAAGCGATCCCGCCACGGTATCGGGAGGAGTATCTGAAGGCATCCGGTCAGGCAGTGTGGTCAATCGTTGCGGACTACCGGGCTTCTGCGGGAATCGACGTCGCGCATGATCGCGCCGATAGGAACGGTGCACACACCCTGCCAATGCCAGTGACGGTGATGCAACAGGACTGGGGAGCGGTGCTGGGCTATGACGCCGCTGCCCTGTGGCGTGCTTGGGCGCCGGATCTTAAACACATGACCGTGAACATTGGCCACTTCATGGCTGAGGAGAATCCCGCGGCGGTGGTCGCGGCCATGCGCGAGTTGATGGAGCGCTAAGGAGTGGCGTCCGACGGCGGTTGGTGGGGTTTTGGGGGTGTGTGGGGTGGGGTTGGGGGTGGATTTGCGTTGGGGGTGTGGGGCGTGTATTGTTTTCTGAGTCGCCGGGTGCGAAACGGAAAGCCGGAAGGTGTGTACGGTTCGGTAGGCGGCCAAAAATAACTCTTCTTTTCCAATGGCCCTGTTGGGTGCGCTGCTTTTGTGGTGTGCTGTGGGTGATGTTTTGGGGGGTCTGTTGTTTGAGAAC
>NZ_JCAXEJ010000036.1:0-3400 GCF_059759005.1 Paenarthrobacter sp. GQ52 | reverse complement strand
CCTCCCGGGTGCAGTACCATCGGCGCTGTGGGTCTTAGCTTCCGGGTTCGGAATGGGACCGGGCGTTTCCCCCACGCTATGACCGCCGTAACCTTGTTACCCGTTCCCGTGTTTTGCCTGGTGTGGGCGTTTTTTCGGGGTGGGAAATCTGTGGTGGTTACAACTGTGGTGTTGTTATTTAGTTGTGTTTTGTTCCTGGAACAAGCGGGTTGTTGTTCGGGAACCACATAGTGGACGCGTGCAGTGTTTTGTGTGGTGTAAGTTGTTGGCCTATTAGTACCGGTCAGCTTCACGAGTCTTTAGTCCTCGCTTCCACATCCGGCCTATCAACCCAGTGGTCTGGCTGGGGGCCTCTCACACATAATGTGTATGGAAATCTCATCTTGAAGCGAGCTTCCCGCTTAGATGCTTTCAGCGGTTATCCCATCCGAACGTAGCTAATCAGCGATGCACTTGGCAGTACAACTGACACACCAGAGGTTCGTCCGTCCCGGTCCTCTCGTACTAAGGACAGCCCTTCTCAAATTTCCTGCGCGCGCAGCGGATAGGGACCGAACTGTCTCACGACGTTCTAAACCCAGCTCGCGTACCGCTTTAATGGGCGAACAGCCCAACCCTTGGGACCTACTCCAGCCCCAGGATGCGACGAGCCGACATCGAGGTGCCAAACCATGCCGTCGATATGGACTCTTGGGCAAGATCAGCCTGTTATCCCCGAGGTACCTTTTATCCGTTGAGCGACGGCCATTCCACAATGTACCGCCGGATCACTAGTCCCGACTTTCGTCCCTGCTTGAGATGTCTCTCTCACAGTCAAGCTCCCTTGTGCACTTACACTCGACACCTGATTGCCAACCAGGCTGAGGGAACCTTTGGGCGCCTCCGTTACTTTTTAGGAGGCAACCGCCCCAGTTAAACTACCCATCAGGCACTGTCCCTGACCCGGATCACGGGCCGAAGTTAGATGTCCAAAGTGACCAGAGTGGTATTTCAACGATGACTCCACCCGAACTGGCGTCCGGGTTTCAACGTCTCCCACCTATCCTACACAAGCCACTCCGAACACCAATACCAAACTATAGTAAAGGTCTCGGGGTCTTTCCGTCCTGCTGCGCGTAACGAGCATCTTTACTCGTACTGCAATTTCGCCGAGTTTATGGTTGAGACAGCGGGGAAGTCGTTACTCCATTCGTGCAGGTCGGAACTTACCCGACAAGGAATTTCGCTACCTTAGGATGGTTATAGTTACCACCGCCGTTTACTGGGGCTTAAATTCTCAGCTTCGCCACAAGTGGCTAACCGGTCCTCTTAACCTTCCAGCACCGGGCAGGAGTCAGTCCGTATACATCGTCTTGCGACTTCGCACGGACCTGTGTTTTTAGTAAACAGTCGCTTCCCCCTGGTCTCTGCGGCCCACACCCGCTCACGGAGAGCAAGTCTCCATCACGGGGCAGGCCCCCCTTCTCCCGAAGTTACGGGGGCATTTTGCCGAGTTCCTTAACCATAATTCTCTCGATCGCCTTGGTATTCTCTACCTGATCACCTGTGTCGGTTTGGGGTACGGGCGGCTAAAACCTCGCGTCGATGCTTTTCTTGGCAGCATAGGATCACCGGATCCCCCCATACGGGGGTCCCATCAGATCTCAGGATCGTGCTCGAAACACACAGGAACGGATTTGCCTATCCCTGACCCTACATCCTTAGACCGGGGCAACCATCGCCCGGCCCGGCTACCTTCCTGCGTCACACCTGTTAATACGCTTACCTCCCGGGATCAGGTCCCGCGCTCGGCCAAAACCCACAACACCACAAGGGTGAGCGGGCAGGCTCCGGGCGGTTAGTATCCCCCGCTTGGCATGGGCGGTTTTTCGCCGGTACGGGAATATCAACCCGTTGTCCATCGACTACGCCTGTCGGCCTCGCCTTAGGTCCCGACTTACCCAGGGCAGATTAGCTTGACCCTGGAACCCTTGATCATTCGGCGGACGGGTTTCTCACCCGTCTTTCGCTACTCATGCCTGCATTCTCACTCGTGTAGGCTCCACCGCTGGTTTCCACCGCGACTTCACTGCCCACACGACGCTCCCCTACCACTCCACACCCCTGAACCACGAAGGCTAGGGCATTATGTGAAATCCACAACTTCGGCGGTGTACTTGAGCCCCGCTACATTGTCGGCGCGGAATCACTTGACCAGTGAGCTATTACGCACTCTTTCAAGGATGGCTGCTTCTAAGCCAACCTCCTGGTTGTCTTCGCAACTCCACATCCTTTCCCACTTAGCACACGCTTAGGGGCCTTAGTTGGTGGTCTGGGCTGTTTCCCTCTCGACTATGAAGCTTATCCCCCACAGTCTCACTGCTGCGCTCTGACTTACCGGCATTCGGAGTTTGGCTGACGTCAGTAACCTTGTAGGGCCCATCGGCCATCCAGTAGCTCTACCTCCGGCAAGAAACACGCAACGCTGCACCTAAATGCATTTCGGGGAGAACCAGCTATCACGGAGTTTGATTGGCCTTTCACCCCTACCCACAGCTCATCCCCTCCATTTTCAACTGAAGTGGGTTCGGTCCTCCACGACGTCTTACCGTCGCTTCAACCTGGCCATGGGTAGATCACTCCGCTTCGGGTCTAGATCACGCCACTACACTCGCCCTATTCAGACTCGCTTTCGCTACGGCTACCCCACACGGGTTAACCTCGCGACGTAACACTAACTCGCAGGCTCATTCTTCAAAAGGCACGCCGTCACCAGAATCAGACTGGCTCCGACGGATTGTAAGCACACGGTTTCAGGTACTGTTTCACTCCCCTCCCGGGGTACTTTTCACCTTTCCCTCACGGTACTGGTCCGCTATCGGTCATTAGGAAGTATTTAGGCTTATCAGGTGGTCCTGACAGATTCGCACGGGATTTCTCGGGCCCCGTGCTACTTGGGATACTCCCCAGGCCGTGCACAACATTACGGTTACGGGGCTCACACCCTCTCTGGCCGGCCTTTCAAGACCGTTCACCTATGCCTGCACCTCACCTCACTGGTCCGGCAGAACCAGAACGGAAAGTCCCACAACCCCGCCCATGCAACGCCCGCCGGCTATCACACATGGAAACGGTTTAGCCTGATCCGCGTTCGCTCGCCACTACTAACGGAATCACTATTGTTTTCTCTTCCTGCGGGTACTGAGATGTTTCACTTCCCCGCGTTCCCCCCACGCACCCTATGTGTTCAGATGCGGGTCACACAATCACCTCACAGCGTTGTGCGGGGTTTCCCCATTCGGACATCCTGGGATCAACGCTCGGTTATCAACTCCCCCAGGCTTATCGCAGATTCCTACGTCCTTCTTCGGCTCCTAATGCCAAGGCATCCACCGTGTGCCCTTAAAAACTTGACCACACA
>NZ_JCAXEJ010000035.1:0-6490 GCF_059759005.1 Paenarthrobacter sp. GQ52 | reverse complement strand
CTGGTTGCATCTTTCGAGTCGTGATGTGAGAGGGCGTGGGTTTCAAGCCAGTGGGACGTGAGAGGGCGTTGGCCTCAAGCCAGTGGGATGTGAGCGGGCCTTGTCCTCAAGCCAGTGGGACGTGAGAGAGCGTGGGTGGGCTAGCCGCCGACGATTGCTGAGCCGATGAAGGGATCAACGGCCAGCGCGATGAAGAGCAACGTCAGGTAGCTGATGGAGCCGTGGAAGACCTTCATGGCACCCTTGTTGGAAACGTCGCCACCCTGCGCACGCTTGTACAATGCGTGGCTCTCGTAGAGGAACCAGGCTCCGGCAGCAACAGCCACGATCGTGTAGACCCACCCGGCCCCGCCCACCGGGATCATCAGCAGCGAGCAGGCAACCATGGCCCACGCGTAAAGAACTACCTGTACGGAGACCACCTTCGCGCCGGCAATGGCGCCGAGCATGGGAACCTTGGCGTTGCGGTAGTCCTCGCCGTAACGCATGGACAGCGGCCAGTAGTGAGGAGGCGTCCAGAGGAAAATCACCATGAAGAGTACGATGGCGGGCCATTCGACAGTGTTGGTGACGGCTGCCCAGGCGATGAGCACCGGGAAGCAACCGGCAGCGCCGCCCCAGACGATGTTCTGGGCAGTGCGGCGTTTGAGGATCATGGTGTAGATCACCACGTAGAAGACGATTGCACCGAGGCCCAACCAAGCAGACAGCGGGTTGGCGCCAAACCACAGGATTGCGATGGAGGCGGCACCAAGGATCCAGGCGAAGATCAGAGCTTCGCGGGGAGTCACTTCACCGGTGACCAGCGGACGTTTCTCCGTGCGGTGCATCAATTTGTCGATGTCGCGGTCGATGTAGCAGTTGAAGACGCCGGCGCTGCCCGCAGCGAACGCGCCACCAACGAGGGTGGCAAGGATCAGGCCGATGGACGGGAAGCCGCGCTGCGCAAAGATCATGGTGGGAAGCGTGCTGACCAAGAGCAACTCAATGACACGGGGCTTCGTCAGAGCCAGATACGCCTTGAACTTACGGGACATTCCGATGCTTCCCCGGGCCGGGGACGCGTTAAGGGGCGTATCAGTTGTGCTCACGGCGGCAGTCACTCTGTTCTATGCTCTGGGGTTCTCGCAGCGGCTGCCGTCCCTCAAACCGGGCGCATGAACCGCTGCTGGCCTCCAAATATCATACCGTGGCGGAAAGCGGCCCGATGTCCGCAAAATACGCCAATGTTTCCGAATCTTCACTCCTCCGCCGGGCCATAGTGATTCATATAAGGGAAATTCTGTCCAGTTAGTGGGATTCCCTGAGTTCCATGACACGTTTAGGGCTAAGCTGTTGAGCAGATCAGCACACGTTGACGATCCGGGAAACCGTATTCTTGGATATCCGTGCGTCTGGATGAGAGATCAACGTTTCAATGGTGAACGGCTGGTAGACACATTGCAGCGGGCGCCATCCTGTGCTTCCTGCGTGCCGTGTCCATACGCCTGCCGTCAGCACAGAGAGGGGCTCGGTTTTCGTGCCACATTTGGAAGAGCAAGAACTGTCATGGACCGATCTGGACAAGAAGGCTGTTGACACCGTTCGCGTGTTGGCCGCCGACGCCGTGGAGAAGGTCGGCAATGGCCACCCTGGTACGGCGATGAGCTTGGCTCCGGCAGCGTACCTGCTGTTCCAGAAGCTGATGCGTCATGACCCGAAGAACCCGGACTGGCTCGGCCGCGACCGGTTCGTCCTGTCCCCCGGCCACACTTCGCTGACCCTTTACATCCAGTTGTTCCTCTCCGGTTACGGCCTGGAACTGAAGGACCTCGAGGCACTGCGTACCTGGGGTTCACTGACCCCGGGCCACCCGGAGTACAAGCACACCGCCGGTGTGGAAATCACCACCGGCCCGCTGGGCCAGGGCCTGGCCTCGGCTGTTGGTTTCGCTTACTCCCAGCGTCGCCAGCGCGGATTGTTCGACGCCGATGCTCCCGCCGGCGAATCGCCGTTCGACCACACCATCTGGGTCATCGCTTCCGACGGTGACCTCCAGGAGGGCGTAACGTCCGAGGCTTCCTCGCTCGCCGGCCACCAGGAACTGGGCAACCTCGTAGTGATCTACGACGAGAACCACATCTCCATTGAAGATGACACCGACATCGCCTTCACCGAAGACGTCCTCAAGCGCTACGAGGCCTACGGCTGGCACACCCAGCGCGTTGACTGGACCAAGACCGGCGACTACGTCGAAGACGTCCAGGAACTCTACGCTGCACTGCTCGCTGCCAAGGCTGAGACGAACAAGCCGTCCATCATCTCGCTGCGCACCATCATCGGGTACCCGGCACCGAAGAAGCAGAACACCGGCAAGATCCACGGCTCCGCCCTGGGCGCCGAGGAAGTCGCAGCACTGAAGACCGTACTCGGCTTCGATCCGGCCAAGTCCTTTGACGTTGACGAAGAAGTTCTGGCACACGCCCGCAAGGTCCTGGACCGCGGCGCTGAGTCCCGCGCTGCCTGGCAGAGCTCGTTCGAGGCATGGCAGTCCGCCAACCCGGACGCCGCTGCCCTGCTGGAACGCGTCGAAGCCAAGAAGCTCCCCGTTGGCATCGACTCTGCCCTCCCCGTGTTCGAAGCAGGCAAGGACGTTTCCACCCGTGCAGCCTCGGGCAAGGTCCTGAACGCCATCGGACCGGTCCTGCCGGAGCTGTGGGGCGGCTCGGCCGACCTCGCGGAGTCCAACAACACCACCATTGAAGGCTCGCCGTCGTTCATCCCGACGTCCCGCTCAACGGACGCCTGGAAGGGCAACCCGTACGGACGTGTGCTGCACTTCGGTATCCGTGAGCACGCTGCCGCGTCGATCGTGAACGGTATTTCCCTGCACGGCCGCACCCGCGCATTCTCCGGCACGTTCCTGATCTTCAGCGACTACCAGCGCCCGGCCATCCGCCTCGGCGCGCTGATGGGTGTCCCGTCACTGTACGTATGGACACACGACTCCATCGGCCTGGGCGAAGACGGCCCCACCCACCAGCCGGTGGAACAGCTCGCCTCCCTGCGTGCCATTCCGGGCCTGGATGTTGTCCGTCCCGGCGACGCGAACGAGGTCTCCGCGGCATGGAAGGTCATGCTGGAGAACCACGAGAACCCGGCGGGCATTGTCCTGACCCGACAGAACATCCCCACCTACGCCCGCGGCGAAGGCGAAGCAAGTGGCGACACGTTCGGTTCCACCGCAGGTGTTGCCAAGGGCGGTTACGTGCTGGCCGAAGCCTCCAAGGACGGCGAAACCGTTGACGCGCAGGTCATCCTGATCGGCACCGGCTCCGAAGTCCAGCTCGCAGTCCAGGCCCGCGAAACCCTCCAGGCTGAAGGCATCGCAGCGCGTGTCGTGTCCATGCCGTGCGTTGAATGGTTCAACAAGCAGGACGAGGCCTACCGCGAATCGGTCCTCCCGGCTTCCGTGAAGGCCCGCGTCTCGGTTGAAGCCGGCCTCGCACTGGGTTGGCGCGAATTCGTCGGCGACGCCGGCCGTTCCATCTCACTGGAGCACTTCGGCGCCTCGGCTGACTACAAGCGGCTCTTCAACGAATTCGGCATCACTGCCGAAGCTGTTGCCGCCGCAGCAAAAGACTCCCTCGCAGACTCCAACGCATAACAGTCTGCTTCCCTCTCACAAGGAGAAAAACACATGTCTACAACTCCCACACAGCAGCTCTCAGACGCCGGCGTCTCCATCTGGCTTGATGACCTTTCCCGCAACCGCTTGGAGACGGGCACCCTGCAGAAGCTCATCGACGAGAAGAACGTTGTTGGTGTGACCACCAACCCGTCGATCTTCCACGCCGCCATCACTGCCGGCACGGATTACGACGCCACAATCGCAGCGCAGGCCGCGGCCGGTGCCAGCGTCGAAGAAACGATCTTCGAAATCACCACCACGGACGTCGCTGACGCCTGCGATCTCTTCGCTCCCATCGCCGCCGCCACCAAGGGTGTGGATGGCCGCGTCTCCATCGAGGTTGACCCCCGCCTTGCTTGGGATACCGCAGGAACCATCGCCGAGGCCAAGCACCTCTACGCCAAGGTCAACAAGGACAACGTCCACATCAAGATCCCGGCAACGCTTGAAGGCCTCGAAGCCATCACGGCTACGCTGGCCGAGGGCATCAGCGTCAACGTGACCTTGATCTTCTCCCTTGAGCGCTACCGCGCGGTCATCAACGCTTTCCAGTCCGGCCTTGAGCAGGCTAAGGAGAACGGCCACGACCTCTCCAAGATCCACTCAGTGGCCTCGTTCTTCGTGTCCCGCGTGGACTCCGAGATCGACAAGCGCCTTGACGCCATCGGCACCGATGAAGCCAAGGCACTCAAGGGCAAAGCCGGCGTCGCGAACGCACGCCTCGCGTACCAGGTCTACGAAGAGCTCTTCTCCACAGAGCGCTGGGCAGTGCTGGCCGAGGCCGGCGCGCTCCCCCAGCGTCCTCTGTGGGCCTCCACTGGCGTGAAGGACCCGGCCTACCCGGACACCCTCTACGTGACCGAGCTCGTCGCAGCAGGCGTGGTCAACACCATGCCGGAAAAGACCCTCGACGCCACGTTCGATCACGGCGTCGTTACCGGTGACACCATCACCGGCACCTACGACGAAGCGAACGAGACCCTCAACGCCCTCGAAGCCCTCGGCGTCTCCTACAACGACGTCGTCACCCTCCTCGAGACCGAAGGCCTCGAGAAGTTCGTAGGCTCCTGGAAGGAACTCCTCGCCGACGTCGAAGGCGCACTCGTCACCGCACGGAAGGCTTCCTAACCCATCATGAGCACAATCAGCTACGACGCCAGCGGTGCTGCCCAAGAGGCCATCGCCCAGCACATTGACAGCCTGGTCGAGGAAAAGATCGCAACCCGGATTTTCGCGAAAGACCACACTCTATGGGGTCCTGAAGCGGAGGCTGAGTCGGCGATTCGTCTCGGCTGGGTAGAGGCTGCCACCGTGTCCCAACCTCTGGTCGAAGGCATTCTGGAACTTCGCGATGCCCTCCGCGCCGACGGCGTCTCACGCATTGTCCTGTGCGGCATGGGTGGGTCTTCGTTGGCTCCCGAGGTCATTGCCGGCACTGCCGGCGTCGAGCTGACTGTTTTGGACAGCACTGATCCTGAACAGGTTAGTGCGGCCTTGGCGGACCGCTTGGCGGAAACAGCCATCGTCGTTTCTTCCAAGTCCGGCTCCACCGTGGAAACTGACTCCCAGCGCCGCGTGTTCGAGAAGGCGTTCAATGATGCCGGTATCGACGCCAAGAGCAGGATCATCATTGTCACCGACCCGGGTTCTCCGCTGGATAAGTCTTCCCGCGAAGCCGGCTACCGTGCAGTGTTCAACGCTGACCCCAACGTTGGCGGCCGTTTCTCGGCGCTGACCGCATTTGGCTTGGTGCCTTGCGGGCTGGCCGGCGTGGACATCCAGGCGTTCCTGGACGAAGCAGAAGAGGCTGCTGAGATCCTCAACGAGGACTCAGCTGACAACATCGGTCTGGCGCTCGGCATCGCCCTCGGTGGTACCACCCCGCTGCGCAACAAGATCGTCATCGCCGAGGACGGATCAGGCATAGTCGGTTTCGCCGACTGGGCCGAACAGCTTATCGCTGAATCCACAGGCAAGCTGGGCACCGGCGTGCTGCCGGTCGTAGCAGGCCCGGAATCCCCGGAAGCCTTGAACGGTGCCGAAGACATCCTGGTGGTCCGGCTGGTGGACGCCGATGCGGACGTAGAACTTCGTGAAAACGAGGTTGCCATTGCCGGTGGACTGGCCTCGCAGATGTTTGTGTGGGAGTTCGCCACCGCCGTGGCGGGTCGCCTGCTGGGCATCAACCCGTTTGACCAGCCCGACGTCGAGGCCGCCAAGGTGGCCGCGCGTGGCTTGCTGGATGCACGCCCCGAACCCACTCCAGCGGCCTTCACGGACGGCGCAGTGGAAGTACGCGGCGGCGAATGGCTCGGTAGCGCCTCGACGGCAAGCGAAGCCGTGCAGGCGCTCCTTGACCAGCTCGGCACGCACGGTTACTTGAGCGTTCAGGCCTATCTTGACCGCATTTCCCATGCACCGCTTGAAGGCATCCGCGACGAACTCGCCGCCGTCAGCGGGCGTCCGGTGACGTTCGGTTGGGGCCCGCGGTTCCTGCACTCCACTGGCCAGTTCCACAAGGGTGGACCGGCCATCGGGGTGTTCCTGCAGGTCACTGCAGCATCCTCCACTGATCTTGAGATCCCGGAGCGGCCCTTCACGTTCGGTCAGCTCATTGCTGCCCAGGCCTCGGGCGACGCCCAGGTCCTGGAAGGCCATGGCCGCCCGGTATTGCGCCTGCACCTCACTGAGCGCGCTGCGGGCGTAGCCCAACTCCAGGAAGTCGTCGCTGCGTTGGCCAACCAAGCCAGCGCACTCGAAAGCTAAGGCACAGAACCAAACATGCCAGAAACTGAAAACGGCAGGAAAAACGCCGGTCTC
>NZ_JCAXEJ010000034.1:0-10366 GCF_059759005.1 Paenarthrobacter sp. GQ52 | reverse complement strand
GTCCGTGAACGGAGATTCTGCGGGAGCGCTGAACGCCGGTGAGCCGGCATGACGGTAGAGGAACGCGGCCATCGCATCCCGGGCAATGGACTCCAACGGACGATACTGCCGCACCCCGCCGACGTCCCAGCCCGTGGAAATACCCGACGCCGCCAACCACGAAATCTCCGTAGCGAACTGCGATTCGGTTGGCACATCAGAGAACGTCACTACGTTCTCCACCACCGGATCCGCAGCCACCGCCGCAGGCAACACCAACAACCCCGGCGCCACCACCATCAACACCACAGCAATCAACCACGCCACACCACGACGAAACACCGCAACCCCCACACACCGGCGACACCCAGAAAACACTCAGAAAGCTAACTAAATGGCATCACTCACAGGCGAAGCAACAGAAAAGGCTCAAATGTCGTGGGGTTTGCCTTTTGTGGCGTCCAATAACGTCAGCCGATCACCCTGACGAGATGGGATTACTCAGGTACTGGTGGCGTCCTGTACTTCTCCGACGAGTTCTTCGATGATGTCCTCCAGGAACAGCACACCAGTGGTATTCCCGGCAGCGTCGAAAACCCGCGCGACGTGCGCACCACTGCGTCGCATCGTCGCCAGTGCGTCCTCGAGTTCGCTGCCGCTGTAGGCGGATGCGAGTCTGCGGATCCGTTTGGCCGGCACAGGTTGGGCGAACTTTTCCCGGGTGGTCAGGTCCATGACGTCCTTGAGGTGCAAATACCCGGTGGGCGTACCGTCGTCGTCGGTGAGGATGTAGCGGGAGTAGCCGTGCTCGGCCACCGCGCGCTGGATGTCCGCCGGCGTCGAAGTGGCTGGCAGGAGCACCATCTCGCCGATAGGCACTTCGACGTCCGCGACGGTTTTGGACGTGAACTCGAACGCCGCGATCAGGGTGCCGCTGGTGTCGCTGAGCATCCCGTCCCGGGTGGACTGCTCCACGATGTTGGCTACTTCATCCAAGGTGTATGCGCTGGTGGCTTCGTCCTTGGGTTCAACCTTGAAAAGGCGCAGGATGGAGTTCGCGATCCCGTTCAGGGTCCAGATCACCGGTTTGAAGATCCGGGCGACCATCACCAGAGGCGGCGCTAGGATCAGCGCTGCGCGGGTTGGGACGGAGAAGGAGATGTTTTTCGGGACCATTTCACCGAGGACCACGTGCAGGAAGGTCACCAGCAACAGCGCGGCCACGAAGGCGATGATGCCAATCGCTTCACCGGACAGAGAGGTCAGCCCTAGAGGGATTTCCAGGAGGTGGTGGATGGCGGGCTCAGAGACGTTCAGGATCACCAGGGAACACACGGTGATGCCCAGCTGGCTGGTTGCCAGCATCAGTGTTGCGTGCTCCATGGCCCACAAAGTGGTTTTGGCCGCTTTGCTGCCAGCCTCCGCCTTCGGTTCAATCTGTGACCGGCGGGCCGAAATGACGGCGAACTCGGCGCCGACGAAGAAAGCGTTCACCACCAGGAGCACCACCAGCCAGATGATGCCGGGAAGGTATTCACTCATGGGTCAGCTCCTGCGTGAGATTATCGACGATGCGGTCATGAGGACTCTTGGGCGGTTCCTGTGACTCGTCAGGGGTAAAGCGGATGCGTTCCACGTGGGTGCCTACAACGCGTTCAACCCGCAACGTTCCGCCCGTGACGGGGACTTCGTCCCCGAGCTCGGGGATGCGGTCCAGTTCGTCCGTGACGAACCCGGCTACTGTGTCGTATTCCTCGCCGTCAGGAACGGCAATTCCGGTCCTGTCCAAGAGCTCATCGGGCCGGAGGGAAGCATCAAAGGTGATGGAGCGGCCCGTCCTGACCACACCCACCCGGGCGCGGTCGTGCTCGTCCTCGAGTTCACCGACGATCTCCTCCACCAGGTCCTCAAGGGTGACGATGCCAGCGGTCCCGCCGTGCTCATCGGAAACAATCGCTACCTGCAGGCCTTGTTTACGCAGCAGGCCCAGCAGCGAATCAACGCCCATGGATTCCGGAACCCGCAAGGGTTCGATCATCAGCTCTGCAGCGGTCACCTGGTCGCGTTGATCCAGGGCGACGGCGAAGGCCTGCTTCACGTGCAGGACACCTAGGACCTCGTCACGGTCGCGACCAATAACGGGAAAGCGTGAGTAGCCGGTCGAAGTTGCGAGGGTAACGATGTCTTCGGCGGTGTCGGTGGTATTCACAGCAGTCATCCGCACGCGTGGTGTCATGACATCCGCGGCGGAGTGTTCGGAGAACCGCAGTGTCCGGTGCAGCAGGACGGCGTGGTCCAGGTCAAGGGATCCTTCGAGGGCGGATCGGCGCACCAGGGAACTGAGTTCTTCGGCGCTACGGGCGCCGGAAAGTTCTTCCTTGGGTTCGATGCCGAACGAACGGATGATGCTGTTCGCGGTGTTGTTGAACAGCAGGATCACTGGTTTGAACACGGCCGTGAACAGTGCCTGGAAGGGCACAACCACCTTGGCTGTGGCCAATGGCAGAGCCAAAGCGAAGTTCTTGGGCACGAGCTCGCCGATCACCATGGAGAAGATGGTGGCCAGGAAGATTCCGGCAACAGCGCCGATTCCGGGAACCACGGCTTCGGGAAGGCCCATCGCGAGCAGTGGGCCGCTGAGCATCTTGCTGATGGCCGGTTCGAACGTGTAACCGGTTAGGAGCGTGGTCAACGTGATGCCGAGCTGCGCGCCGGACAAGTGCGTCGAGGTGATCTTCAGCGCTTTAATGGTGGGCGCCAGGCGCTTCTCACCGCGGGCTTGGCGGGCCTCAAGGTCGTTCCGGTCAAGATTGACCAGCGCGAATTCGGAGGCAACGAAGAATCCGGTACCGACCGTCAGGATGAGGCCGATACCGAGCATGATCCATTCATACATTCGGGCGCCCCTCTCCCGTGATGGCCGGCGTGCCGGTCAGAAAGTCGAGGGGCCAAGGCAAATGTGAAGGAGGGTCATCCATAGTGCCAATAAGTCTACGGAATCTCCGCTTCCTCGGGAGCTTTGTGCGCCGTGGGCAGAATTCCGGCTAAGTCGGCCGAGGCTTAGTCACACAAATAATAAGTAACCTGCCTATAGTGGTGGCAAGACCCAGTAGGAGGACACGGAGACATGTACCGGCGATTGAGAGTGGCCATTCTGACGGCGGCTGTCATTTTGCTAACGGGCTGCGCAATAAGCGTCCCGGCTGACCCTCAGGGCACACTCGACCGCGTTAGCGGTGGCGTGCTCAGGGTAGGCGCTAGTCCCAACGGCGACTGGGTGAAGCTCCCACCTTCCGGGGAGCCCACCGGGACCGAAGCCGAACTGGTGCGGAGGTTCGCGGCGCAACTGGATGCAAGGGTGGAGTGGAGCACGGGCACCGAACATATCCTGGCCGAACGCGTAGAGCACGGCGAACTTGACCTCATGATCGGCGGCCTGCGTGAAGACACGCCATGGGAAAAGCACACAGCGCTGACGCAGCCCTACGCCGAATCCGTGGACGACACAGGAAAAAGCACAAACACGTAATGCTGGTCGCCAAAGGAGAGAACGGCTTCCTCTTAACACTGGATACGTTCCTCAAAGAGTCGGAGGGCACCAAGTGAAAGCCACCGCCAGCCTCCCCGCGAAAGTGAACTCACGTTTCGGGCATACCGAATTGCCTGAAGAACAGCACCGGGCGCTACGCAAAGCGATCCGCTTCGAGTGGATCACCGTGGCATTCCTGGCAGTTTCGACCGCGATGATCTATCTGCTGCTGGGAAACTCCCAAGCCATGAAAGCTGCCTGGCTCGAAGACGTCCTGTCGTTCCTGCCGCCCCTGTCTTTCCTGATAGCCACCCGCGTGATCCGCAAGCGCCCCACCGAGGAGCATCCTTACGGTTACCACCGTGCCGTGGGCGTTGCCCACGTCGTAGCGGCTGTGGCCTTGTTCGTCATGGGCGCCTACTTGATTGTTGATTCCGGTATCAGCCTTTTGACGGCGGAACACCCCACCATCGGTGGGTTCGACTTCTTCGGCCAGACGATCTGGCTTGGCTGGGTCATGATCGTTGCCATGCTCCTCACCGCAGGCCCGCCGGTTTACTTGGGCCACAAGAAGATGAAACTGGCGAAGACCCTGCACGACAAGGTCCTCTATGCGGACGCCGACATGAACAAAGCAGACTGGCAGACCGCTGTCGCCGCTGCTGCAGGCGTTGCGGGCATCGGTATCGGCTGGTGGTGGGCGGACGCAGTCGCCGCCTTGATCATCTCCGCGAGCATCCTTCACGACGGCATACGCAACACCAAGGCAGCCATCACTGCCCTCATGGACAAGCGCGCTAGAACGTACGACGACGCCAAGCCTCACCCCTTGGGCAATGAGATTGACGACTACCTCAGCAGACTCGACTGGGTGGAAACGGCAAAATCCCGGATTAGGGACGAAGGACACGTCTTCCACATCGAAACGTTCATTGTCCCGTCAGGGGACATGCCCACCCTGAAGCAGCTGGAAACAGCCCGCCAGGCATGTATTGATCTGGACTGGAAGGCGAAGGACATGGTCCTGGTTCCCGTTTCCACCCTGCCCGCGGAGTTCCTGCCCGGCCTTTCAGGAGAACACTGAACCTTGATGTACAGGCAGAAACGGCCGGCACCATCTATGTGGTGCCGGCCGTTTCGCTTGATGGGGACTAGCCTGCGTTGAACTTCGCGTTGTAGCGGTACATGAACGCTGCCATCGCATCGCGGTTGACGGCGTTCACCGGACGGAACGTCTTACTTCCGTCCCCTTCTGTCCAGCCGGTGCTGATGCCTTGGGCTGCCAGCCAAGTGATCTCCTTGTAGAACTGGCTGTTTGTTGGCACATCGGTGAACGGCGACGTGGCCGGGGGAGTGAAAGCCGGTTTCAATGCCAACCGGTACATGAAGGCTGCCATGGCGTCACGGTTGACCGCCTGAACGGGGCGGTAGGTCTTGCTTCCGTCGGCCTCCGTCCAACCGGTGGAAACACCCTTGTCAGCGAGCCAAGTGATTTCCTTGTAGAACTGGCTGCTGGTGGGCACGTCCGCAAAGGGTGAGGTAGCCGGAGGCATGAATGCCGGTTTGCCAGCCAGCCGGTACATGAAGGCTGCCATCGCGTCACGGTTGACGGGGGTAAGAGGTCGGAACGTCTTGGAGCCGTCCGCTTCCGTCCAGCCGGTGCTGATGCCGGCCGTGGCCATCCAGGTAATTTCCGTGCTGAATTGCCCACCTGCGGGCACGTCGGCGAATCCGGTTCCGGCGTTGCCTGCCGTGGCGAAGCTGAGCGTGCCGATGTCAGTGTTGGTTCCCACTGTGGTGGTTACATTCGAGGCAGCCCCTTCAGTTTTCACGTTGCCGGAGAAAATGGTCCCCAGGGAACCCGAAGGCCGGGTAGGGATCATGTTGGCCGAGACGAGGTAGCTTCCTGTGCTGAGCCCTGTCACCTTGAACGTGCCGTTGGCGATGGTGTTTGCGCCGCGGGTGACCAGCGAACCGTCCTTGGTGTAGACGCGGACAGGAACATTGTTCAACGGCTGACCATCTGTGCCCACAATCTTGCCCGTGAGCGTACCGCCCGCCTTCGCGGTGCTCGTCAGCCCGGTTTTGGCTTCACCTGTAGCGACTGTGATTTGAGTTGCCGAAGCGGCACCCAATGACTCGGCCTTGTCCTTGTAAAAGGACGCTTCCAAGTCGGTGGTGAGGCCGCTCGAGCGGTTGAATTCAATGGTGTAAGTGCCAGCGGGCAGCTTAGTGAACGAGAATGTTCCGTCGTCATTGACAGATGCACTGCCAACGCCGCCTGGTCCAGTCGCCGTCGCGTACTTGTACTGGCTTTGGGAGCCTGCGGGGATGGCGAGTGTGCCGGAAACCACCGCTCCAGGGAGGAGGGCTTCATTTGCGATCGGGAGGATTTGCCCCGTGGTGACACTCACGGCTTCAGACGAGGCAGCATCCAGCTTTTGCCCGTGCCACTGGTTGAGAAGGTTCTGGTTACCCGGCGAGTACTCGAGTTTGTAGGAGCCTGCCGGGAGTCCACCGATGGTGAATGCACCTGTGCCATCGGTTTGACCGCTGCCCATCCATTTCACCCCGGCGGTGTCCTTCGCCATTACGAGGATGTTGGCTGCGGAAAAGCCGGCGGGTACCGTTACTTTGCCCTTGATTTGCGCTGCGGCAATCAGCGTTTGGTTGATGCCCACTGTGGGCTGGGCGGAAGAAACCGCTACCAAGGTTGCTGTGTCCGCCGTAGCATCTGGAGGTCCGTAATAGGCCGAGACGACAGGGGACTGATCGCCACTCCATCCGAAGGAGATCCTGTAGGAGGCCGGCACCAGTCCTCCCAAGCTGAATTCGCCGTTTGCTTTTGGAGTGGTGTATCCACCGAAATCTGCTGGTTTAGCGGGATTTGTGAGGGACACGGCTACTTTGGTCACATCCACCCCCACGGGTACTGTCACTTTGCCCGTAAGGATGCCGGCAGCAGCCAAGGTAATGTTCTGGCCCGTGACGTTGCCCTGTTTGGGAACGTTTACCAAGGTGGCCGCAGGCCAGTTAACTCCGCCGAGGTAGGTGGAGATTATGGGGCTCGGAGTTGCGTTGTCACCCCAATAGAAGTTGAGCCGGTACTGGCCGGCGATCATGTTGGTGAGCGAGTACGTACCGTCCGCTTTCAGGGAAGCCCTATAAGAGCTGTATTCGCCGTCCCGCGTTGCGTCCACCGTGATCTTCGTGGGGTCGACGCCGGCCGGAACCGTCGCCTTGCCGCTGACGGTCGCGCCTGTGTTCAGAACGGCAGAGACGTTGGCCTGTGCTTGCCCTGTGGTCAGCGAGATGGTTTGGGCTGAGGACGCCAGTTCCTTGTCGTCATACCATTCCGAGACGTTGACTGGTGCGCCACCACCGTCCCCGTAGGCGCTGAACTTAACCTTGTAGGTGCCGGGCTCCAGCCCCTCCAAAGTGTAAGTTCCTGATCCGCTCCAAATGCGGGTTTCGCCGACGAAGGCGTCGTTTTTGTAGGCGTCGATAATGATCATGCTGGCATTGAGACCAGCCTGCATCTGCACGCTTCCGCTGATGCTTGCAGTTCCCGCAGCGACGGCGGCCGGCGCACCGGAGAAGGATGCTGCGAGGAGTGATAAACCGGCCACGGGCACAAGTATTTGCCGCAAAAGTTTCGGTTGTTTCAAGAGTGCCCCCATATATTTGATTTTCGACGCCGAGTCAAGTCAAGTTGTTGCGTCAGCCACATGCTATTTCTTATACGGCGGGTCTGTCGATCATGGGGGAAAATAGTGCAATCATTACGCCGCATTTGGGAGCCGACTTTCGGTAGTCACCGAATGGCGCTTCTTAGTGTGACTTTATTGGTCGCGACACCCTTGATCATGCTGCCGGGTGGTCTCTACAGGTTCGTTTTGCCAAAACTCGCCATTTTGTTGCTCGCGTTGTGCCTGGGTCTTCTTGCTCCCGCGACGTCACGACTTGGGCGTCCTACGGTGCTGATTTTGGCAGCCATAGTGGGGACATATGTCATTGCAGCACTGAGTTCCGGGGATCTGTCAGCTGCCTTTGTTGGACGGTGGCCGCGGTACGAGGGCCTGCCTGCCCTGCTCATATACGTGGGTTTGCTGGTGGTGGGAGCGCGTGTATTGGGTGGTTCCTCCGCAGCAAAAAGCAGGCAGTATCTTGTCCATGGACTGTGCTTCAGCATGCTCATTCTGGCGCCCATTGCAGTGGCCGAGGCGGCTGGTCTCCGACCCCTTGGTGGTGCCGACGACACACGACCCGGGGCGACGTTGGGTAATGCCACAGATCTGGGCTTGGCGGGATTGGTCGCTTGCCTGCTGCTACTGCCCACGGCCTTATGGTCAAAGAATAAATTGGCGCAAATAGGAGCGGCCGCGGCAGGGGTAGTAACTGTAACTTCCGGTTCCCGCGCCTGCATCCTCATTGTGGTTATTTGCGGAATTCTGCTCTTCGGATTCAAGGCATTTCAGCTGTTTAAATCGGGAAGGCCCGTTCACGCGATCGCTGCCTTCCTAGGATTCGTAGGCATTGCCGCAGTTTTGTCATGGTCCATCCCTTCCGTTGCGGAACGCCTGTTCAGCATGGAAACCGTTACGGGTCGCGTATACCTCTGGGAGGCATCTCTTCAGACCCTGTCCGGCGACGCGTTCCTGGGACTTGGGGCGGGGCAATTCGTGGACGCATTGCCTTCTCACCTACCCGACGCATTCGCCAAGAACGTGGGTACTGAGTTCCCGGCGGACAGCCCGCACATGGTCCTTCTCCAGCTGGTCAGCGCAGGAGGATTGTTGTTCCTTCTTTCCGTAGCTGCGGCTGTGTGCATGGTCATCGTGATCGGTTTCAGGCGTATCCGCACCGCACCATTGAACGAGCACAAACTGTTCCTGATCGGTGCGCTGGTGGCCATATGCGGCTACGGATCCGCACTCATGACTCACTTCACGTCACCGGGAACTATCGCGTTGGTCTGTGTACTGGCTGGTGCCATTCTTGGAAATGCTCCCGTGCTGGAGGGACCCGCAAAGAGTCGGCCGGGTAAAGCTCTTGACTCTGTTCGCCTATCAGCAGTTGGGTTGGCGCTGGTGGCTGCGATCGTCGCTGGTGTAGCGGCAACCGCGGAAGTACCCATGAAGTCGGGTACTGACTTGGCCGCCGCGGGTGACATCCCGAAAGCGACTAAGGAGTTCGAACAGGCAAAGGCCCTACGACCCTGGGACCAAGACATCGACCTTCTTGCCGCACAAGCATTCGCTGTCCGCGCCGTCACGGGCGATACAACAGCGGCAGCAGCCGCTACCACTTGGGCGAGGGCCGCCGTCGAACGTAACCCGTCCTCCATGGAGGCACTTACTGCACTTACCATCGGACAACTGGGGACCGGCGACGTTCCATCCGCACGGAAAACGCTGGATACACAGATCGAACGTTCGCCGTGGACGTCGGAGCCCCACCTTCTACGTGGACTTGCGAAAGCCAGCGGCCAAGATTTGGAGGGTGCCATTGCAGATATTGAACGTGCTGCGGCGCTGACCCCCAAACCGGAGCGGGCGCTGAACATTCTCTCGGAGCTGTACGTCGTGTCGGGCCAGCCCGACAAAGCCACTGAAGTAGAGGAACGGCTGGCCCGGGCCCGTTAGGTTCTCAGCCGTCGATCAATTCATGATGGAACCGATACATGAATGCGGCCATCGCATCGCGGTTGATGGATTCGTTGGGTCGATACGTTTTTGTGCCGTCGTCTTCGGTCCAACCTGTCGAAATCCCGGTAGAGGCAAGCCAACTGATTTCCTTGTAGAACTGCCTTTCCGGCAGGACGTCCTCGAATGAGGATTTCGACGGCGGCGTGTAGTCAGGCGATCCGGCGAGGCGGTACAAGAACGCTGCCATTGCATCGCGGGTGACTGAGCCAGCGGGCCCGAACAACAATGACCCGTCATAGCCGACGTAGCCCTGGCTAATGCCTTCGCTCGCCACCCAGCAGACTTCTTTGTAAAACATCGACTCGGCGTAAATGTCCGCATACGGCGATTTGCTGGGAGGCGTGTAATCGGGGGAGCCCATCAGTCGGTACATAAAAGCTGCCATGGCGTCGCGATTGATGGATTGCAGGGGCCGGAAAGTGCTGGTCCCATCGGGTTGGAGCCAGCCTGTGGAAATGCCGTTCTCGGCCAGCCACGTGATTTCCGTATAGAACTGCGAGTCAATCGCCACGTCCGAAAACGGTGGGTTCTCGGCGTCTGCAGTTGCCGGTTGGAACCGATTCAAGTTCGAGGCAGCTGACGTGAATTCCGGCTGCGCGGAGGCTGGTCCTGCGGCCAATCCCGAAGAAGCGATGGCCAGTGTCATAGCCGCAGCCGCCACGCCTTTGTGTGTAACTCTCATGATGGAGCCTTCCGTTTGCGGTGATGAGTGCTTTGGAAAGCGTAATGTGAGTCCGCAATTCCTCAACCTGTTGCTTTGTCAATGCGCAATGCCATTTAGTTAGCTTTCTGAGTGTTTTCTGGGTGTCGCCGGTGTGTGGGGGTTGCGGTGTTTCGTCGTGGTGTGGCGTGGTTGGTTGCTGTGGTGTTGGTGGTGGTGGCGCCGGGGTTGTTGGTGTTGCCGGCGGCGGTGGCTGCGGATCCGGTGGTGGAGAACGTAGTGACGTTCTCTGATGTGCCAACCGAATCGCAGTTCGCTACGGAGATTTCGTGGTTGGCGGCGTCGGGTATTTCCACGGGCTGGGATGTCGGCGGGGTGCGGCAGTATCGTCCGTTGGAGTCCATTGCCCGGGATGCGATGGCCGCGTTCCTGTACCGTCATGCCGGATCACCGGCGTTCAGCGCTCCCGCAGTATCTCCGTTCACGGAT
>NZ_JCAXEJ010000033.1:0-11824 GCF_059759005.1 Paenarthrobacter sp. GQ52 | reverse complement strand
ACATTTGGCGATCCCTCTCTCACTTCGGGTGAATTCCATCCTCAAACGGAGCACCATGTGAGAACAACGCCAAGCAGGGGGATGCGCCATGAAACGAACCGTCAGAGTGAGAGCGCTGCTCGCGGCAGCAGCGCTGGTGAGCGGTTCCGCCACTTTCAGTGCCTGCGCGCCCCAACCAACCGACGTCGGGCTCTTGACCGCCGACGGCGTGACTCGTGTTTCAGTCCAGACGACGGACTACTCGGCGCAGCTTGCCGCGTTCAATGCGTCGGCGCGCAAGCTCGGCGCCACGCTACTCGCCGATGGTGGCGACTCGGATAACGGCAACGTCGTGTCGTCGCCCGCCAGCTTGCTGATTGCGTTGAGCATGCTTCGGGCCGGGGCATCCGGGGCCACTGCAGCGGAGATGGACTCAGTTCTGGGTTTCCCCGGAGAGGGGCGCGACGAAACGATGAACGCACTGCTCGCCTCCCTTGAAAAGTTCGACGGCGACCCCGGCTCGGTCGACGAAGAGAACCCGCCGCGTAAGCCGGTCATGCACGCCGCCAACGGGCTGTTCGTTGACAAAGGCGTGCCCACCGGCGAGGCCTTTCTCACCACCCTCGCCAAACATTTCGGCACAGGCGTCTACCCGGTGAACTTTCGGGACGAGGCCGTGACCAAACCAGCAATCGACCAGTGGGTCAGCAGGAACACCGGCGGCCGGATCAAGGAAGCACCCGCACAATACGATCCTGACAACACCTTCAGCCTGCTCAATGCCCTTTACTTCGCCGCCGCCTGGCAAACGCCCTTCGATGCGGACGACACGTCGGACGGCCCCTTCACCAAGGGCAGCGGGGAAGTAATCAACGTGCCAATGATGCACTCTTCGCTCACCATGGCATACGCCGAAGGGCCCGGATGGCGGGCCGTGGATCTGCCTTACGCCGAGGGTTTTGTCATGCGGCTGGTACTGCCCGACGGCGATGCGCCGGGTTCGGTTGGTTCGTCAGGTGCGCCGGAACAGGCCGGCGCTTCTGCGGCAGTGCTGACGGACGTGGCTAAAGGATTGGGTGCAGCCAAACAGGACATGGTCCAGATCAGCCTCCCTAAGTGGGACCACAAGACCACGTTTGAGCTGCGGAAAGTCTTCAAAACGCTTGGACTCAACCAGATGCTGGCCACGGACAAAGATTTCGACGCGATCCAGCAGGGCATGAAACTGACGCAGGCGGCTCAGGCAGCCAACATCACCGTTGCCGAAAAGGGGACCATTGCCTCCGCGGTGACCCAGATGAATGCGGAGGCCTCCAGTGCCGTGGTTCCGGAGCGGGAGATCGTCCTCGACCACCCCTTCCACTACCAGATCGTTCACGTCGAGACCGGAATGCCCCTGTTCATGGGATGGGTGGCGGACCCGCGAAGCTAGCGGATCAAGCGGCCCACCAGCACCGCGGCGGCTTCGACAACCTCGTCGGCCTCGCGCTTAGTGTGACTGAAGGCCACTTCCTGCCCGGCGACGGTGATGATGTCCGTGATCACGGCAACGGTGAGCCTGCCAAGGGTGTCGTCGCTGGCGCCCAGGAGCACGGAATTTTGCCGCACCCACTCGCGCCCACGTTCCCGCCGGAGTACCTCGAAACCCGGGGGAGTGTCGCCCTCAATGAACACCCGCTCCAAGTGCCGGTGCTTCCAGGTGTAGTCGAAGTAGCTGCGGCTGCCCACGTTGAACAGCGCAAGGGGATCGTTCTCGCCGGCCTTGCGCGCCTTCGCCACGGACGCGGCGACCAAGCGCTCGTGTTCGTTTTGGTAGTCGTCCCACAGGGCGAGGAAGAGCTCAGTCTTCCCGCCAAAGTGGTGATAAAGGCTGCCCACGCTGGATCCTGCCCGCGCCACGATGTCCGAGATGCTCGCGTCGGTAAAGCCGTGCTCCACGAAAACGCTGGCAGCCGCGTCCAGGAGATTGCGCTGTGTTGCCGCAGTGCGGGTCCACTGCCAGGAGCCGGCAGTGGTGGCTGCATCGGATGTTTTGCGAACCACGCTCTCGCTCCTCTCGCAGGCGGAAGAAGACCGGAGTGTTGCCCGGCCATTTTTTGGAATCTTACTCTGGAGAGAATCCACATAGCCAACACCAAGCCTTGACTGGCCCACAGGGAACAGGAAATAATTCTGGAAGTCTGTTCTAGAAATGCATGTTGCGGCGTGTATCCGAATGCTGCGATTTTTGACGTCGAACGCCCCGAAACCCGGGTGCCGTTTTCACCGTCGGGCTGCAACTGGTTGAATCGCTATATAGCGCCAACTGGTCGCAGCCAAACAAGCCAGAGAGGAACGCGGCCTGATGTCCGTTTCAAGCAAGTCGTCCGGGATCACGTCGAACAGGTGGTTCAAACCCGTCGTCGTCACCGCAGGAGCTTTGGTGGTGGCACTGATTCTGGTGCTCGTTGCGCAATGGCTCCGGACCCTCCAGCCCGTGCAGCAGTTCCTCACCGACTACCCGGGGCACTCGGCCATTCCTGAAGGCGCCCCCACAGGGTTCCCGGCCTGGCTTGGCTGGCAGCACTTCCTCAATATGTTCTTTATTGTCCTGATCATCCGGTCGGGCTGGCAGGTGCGCACCACCACCCGCCCGGCTGCCAACTGGACCCGGAACAACAAGGGTTTCATCAAGACCAAGAATCCCCCCACCAAGATCAGCCTGGACCTATGGTTCCACCTGACTCTGGATGCGCTCTGGGTCCTGAACGGCATCATTTTCATCGTGCTGCTTTTCGCTACCGGTCAGTGGCTGAGGATCGTTCCCACCAGCTGGGACGTCTTCCCGAATGCCATCTCGGCCGGGCTGCAGTACGCATCACTGAACTGGCCCGTTGAAAACGGCTGGAACAACTACAACAGCCTCCAGCTCCTCACCTACTTCATCACGGTCTTCATTGCCGCGCCGCTGGCCATCATCACGGGCATCCGGATGTCCGGGGCGTGGCCCAAGAAGGCTGCGATCAACAAGTTTTACCCGATCGAGCTGGCCCGTAAGATCCACTTCCCGGTGATGATCTACTTCGTGGCCTTCGTGATCGTCCACGTGACACTGGTGTTGGCAACCGGTGCCCTGCGGAACCTCAACCATATGTACGCCTCCAACGACGACAACAGCAGTTGGTGGGGCTTCGGGATCTTCGCAGCATCCATTGTCTTCACGGCGGCCGCTTGGTTCCTGGCCCGGCCCCTGTTCCTGCGCCCGATCGCCTCGCTCATGGGCAAGGTCTCGCGCTAACTGGCCCCGCCCTGCCACAGAGCGTCAAAGGGAGCGCCGGAGGACACTCGGTTCTTGATGCCGGCGGTCACGAACGCCTTCGCCGTTCGGGCAGCTTCCAGCGGCGCCGCACCCTTGGCCAGCTCGGCAGTCACTGCGGCAGCAAGCGAGCAGCCGGCACCGGATACAGCTACTTCGCCAACTTTGGGCGCGCGCAGGACCTCCAGCGTCTCGCCGTCGTAGTAAACGTCGACGGCGTCCGGGCCTTCCAGCCGAACCCCACCCTTGGCAAGGACTGCTGCGCCGCTGATCTCATGGATGCGAATGGCGGCGGCCTTGAGCGACTCTTCATCGGTGATGGTGAGTCCGGACAACGACTCGGCCTCGAAGTGGTTGGGAGTGACGAACGTAGCCAACGGCAGGATCTGCGCCTTCAAGGCCTGGTCGGTGTCCAGGGCGTGGCCAGGTTCCTGTCCCTTGCAGATCAGCACCGGGTCCAGCACTACGTGCCTGAAGGAGCCGTCGGTCAGTGCGTTTTCCACGGTGCTGATGGTCGCCGGGCTTCCGAGCATGCCGATCTTCACGGTATCCAGCATGGAAGGTGCGCCGGAAGCGGCACCATATGCCGCCGTCGTGGCTTCCAACTGGTCTGCAATGACTTGCTGGTCCACGGGCACAAAGCGGTGGTTCCAGTTGTCCTGCGGGTTGAAGGAAACGATGCACGTGAGGTTCGCGATGCCGAACACTCCGAGTTCCTGGAAGGTCTTGAGGTCGGCCTGCGCGCCGGCGCCACCGGTCGCTTCGGAGCCGGCGATGGTCAGGGCAATGGCAGGGGCAACGGCTGAAGTCATGTGTTCCATTTTGCCATTCGCTCGGTCACACACCGATTTTCGCGCTGCCCGGCTAACCGTGCAGGCTTAACCGTGCAGCGCCCGGTAAGTCGCCTCTGCAGCCGGATGCAGGGGCAGGCCGGCTGTGTTGATCAGAGTTTCCGGGCTGAGGAATTGAACGCCAGTGCTGGACTTCGGCACCAGATCCTGAGCCTGCCCTACCAGCAACTCCACGATCTGCCGAACAACATGATCCGCCAGATCCCTGCGGCACAGAAGCAGGTTGGCCACTCCCACGGTCCACACGGCAGGCGCGTTTCCGTAGCTGTTTGCGGGAATGAGGACGCGGTCGTAGAAGAATTCCGACTGAGCCCGTGTTGCCGGCACGAGCTCGGAGAGGTCGAGGAGCCGCACGCCAAGGGACTGTGCCGCGGCAGCGATGGGCGCAGTAGGGACACCTCCGGACTGGATCATCACGTCAATCGAACCGTCTCGCAGTGACGCCAGCGCTTGGTTCAACCCAAGGTTGACCTGGCTCACGGCCCTGCCCGGCCCTGCCGTCGCGCCCGAGAGTCCTGCGGCAGCAATGATTCGGCCGGCCGTCAGGGTAGTGCCCGAGCCCACTTCGCCCACGCCTGCGGTCTTCCCGGCGAGGTCGGCGAAGGTTCGGATGCCGCTGTCCTCGCGCACAATGCAGTGGACGTAGTTTTGGTACACCTTTCCCAGCGCCACCAACTGCCCGTCGTCCCTGCCAAGGGCTGTGGCCTGCGCGGCGGCGTCGGCCAGTGCGACGGCGAGCGTGGCCTCGCCGGATAAGACCCGCTGGATGTTCTCCAGACTTCCGCCGGTGGTCAGCGCGATTGCCTTTTCAGTCACCCTTTCCCGCTGCAGCAGGTCCGAGAGGAGGGTGGCAAACTCTAAGTAGAAGCCGCCGGATTCGCCGCCGGCAACGGTCAGTTCCGGTGGCCGTTCCTCCGGTGTGCAGGCCGCAGTTGATGCGAGCAGGCCGCCGCCCAAGCCGAGCACGGCAACTGCTAATAGGGCGCTTCGCCGGGAGATCGTAGGTAACTCAGGCATGCGAACCGTACCTCGGCCGCGCAAATTCCAGCCGGGCAGTCAGCCCGTATGGCTCAGTCGCTTCCAGGACCAGCTTCGCGCCGTTCGCTTCAGCGAGCCGTTCCACAATGGTCATACCCAGCCCATTGCCGGGGATCCTGCTGTGCTGTGGTGCCCGCCAGAATCTGGTGGTGGACGCGGCGAGTTGATCGGCCGGGAGGCCGGGACCGTCGTCGGAAACCTCGACGGCGGTGCCTCCCTGCGTCTGCCGGCTCGCCACCGTGATGCGTGCCCCCGGAGCGTATTTGAGGGCATTGGCCAGGAGTTCACCCACCATGTGCGCGAGTTCGTCCGGATCACAAACGATCTGGTTTTCCGACGCTGGGCCCTCTAACGTCAGCTCCGACCCGGCAAGGCGAGCGGCCGGCGTCGCCCTCTCCACTTCACCTTGCAGGACGGGGAAGGGGTCGATGACGGCCAGGCGCTTGTGCTCTGAAGGCTCCACTCGGGCAGAGCCTTCAGAGGCGCGGTGTTCAGCGGTTGCCAGCTTCAGCACGCCGTCGAGCATTTCTTCCACCCGCTCAAGTTCGGCCACAACGCCGGCGGCCGCGTCCTTCTCAGGCTCCGAGTTCAAGGCGAGCTGCAGCAGATCGATCCGAAGCCGCAGCGCCCCAACAGGGTTCCGGAGTTGATGCGAAGTATCGGCGATGAGCCGGCGCTGCGACTCCATGCTGCGGGTCACGGTGTCGGCCATGGCCGTGAAGGAGCGGCTCAACTCACGCAACTCAGGCGGACCGGCTTCGGGAAGTTGGCTGGTTTTGCCCGTGGCCGCGAGCTCGTGGACTGCCTTGCTCAGCCGGTGGACCGGGCGCAAAACCCAGGCCGTGATCCGCGACGCCGCCACGAGCAGCAGCATGCCCAGCGCCACCGCGGCAAGCCCGACGACGAGCCACCGCTCCCGTAGCTTCTGCCGGGCTGCGTCCAGGTTGACTTCAACAACCACTTCGCCGAGTACCTGGCTGGCCGTGCCGAAGGACCTGGAGATGAAGTCGTTGCCTGTGCCGAACGCCCGGATGGGGTTCAGCGTAGTGTCGCTGAGATTGAGGCTCGCCCGGTTCAGCGCTTCGCTGACCTCTGGTTGGTCCTCGCTGAGGCCCCCGGAGCGAAGGGTCTTCTGTTGGAGCCGGATCAGGATTCCTTCACCATAAAGCTCCGAATAGCGGTCCATCTCGCGCTGCAGTTGGGTTGTGTTGTTGTCCTCAGCGGCGTCGCTGGCCAGTTGCGCAAAGCGGTTGAGGGCTGCGACGCGGTTGATCTGCAGCTCCTGGGTGAGCTCCCTGCTGGCCGATGTCAGGATCACGCTGGATACCGTCACCACAATGACAACAACCAGCAGGCTGAGGATGCCGAGGACGCGGACTTTCACGGTTGCTCTACGCGGTAGCCGACGCCTCGGACGTTGATGATGAACCCGGGAAGTTGGAGCTTGGACCTGAGGCCTGTGAGGTGCACGTCCAAGGACCG
This sequence comes from Paenarthrobacter sp. GQ52, assembly GCF_059759005.1. Lineage (NCBI taxonomy): Bacteria > Bacillati > Actinomycetota > Actinomycetes > Micrococcales > Micrococcaceae > Paenarthrobacter > Paenarthrobacter sp. GQ52. The sequence goes on along the minus strand of NZ_JCAXEJ010000033.1, from coordinate 5,179 downwards.
GGAGTGTGCCAGGAATGCATCGCCCCAGAGTGCGTCCAGGATCTGCTCCCGGGTCACCACCGACCCTGCGTTCCTGACCAGCAGGCTGAGGAGGTCGAATTCGGTTGCGGTTAGGGCGAGTTGTCTTGTGCCCACCGAGGCCACCCGGCGATCGAGGTCTACTTCCAAACCTCCGAGGACAATGGCATGCGGAGCTTCCTGGCCGGAACGGCTGGTGCGCCGGGTGACAGCTTCGATTCTGGCGAGCAATTCCACGAGCTTCACGGGCTTGACCAGGTAGTCATCGGCTCCGGACCGGAGACCCAGCACCACACTCCGTTCGTCGTCGCGCGCGGTCAGGATCAAGATGGGGATCTGTGTGACCTGGCGCAGTTTGCGCAGGACGTCCAAGCCATCCAGGTCCGGAAGGCCGAGGTCCAGCAGGATCACTTCGTGTTGCCGGTGGGCCAGGAGTGCGTCCTCGCCGCGGGATACCCGGGTGTGCTTGTGGCCGGCGGAGGCGACGGCTGCACTCAAGGCCGACGCCATGGCGTCGTCATCCTCGACGATGAGCACGTGCACGGTCAGGGTCCTTTGGCTTGCTGGGCTGGTTCGCGGGTTTGGTTCATGGGTTGGTTCGCGGACTTGTTCGCGGGTTTTGGTTCGCTACTAGAGCTTAACGTTGTGAGGCCCGCTCTGCGCTCTTCGGAGTATCCAAAGGGCGCAAAGCGGGCCTCACAAGGCAGCCAGGTCAGGCGTTGACGAGGTCCTTCTTATCGTCGTCGTCCTTCGCAGTGCCCTTTGCCGCGAAGGCGTTGCCCTGTTCCGCGTCCAAGTGCGTCGGCTTCTTGTTCTTTAGCGCGAAGATGTACACCAGCAGGGAGATGAAGATTGCGGCGGTGACGTACGTGAAGAACATGTCCACCTGGCCCGACTTCTGCAGGGCCGCACCGATCAGCGGAACCGTCCCGCCGAACAGCGAGTTGGCAATCGCATAACCGAGTCCAACGCCGAGCGCGCGGATGGATGCCGGGAACAGTTCAGCCTTCACCAGCGCGTTGATGGATGTGTAGCCGCCCACCATCAGCAGGCCACCGAACATCAGGAGGAACGCCACGAAGGGATCCTTGGTTCCAGCCAGTGTGGAGAGCAGCGGCCACGTGAACAGTACGCCAGTGACGCCGAACCAGATCAACAACGGCTTGCGGCCGATCTTGTCCGAGAGCATGCCGTACACGGGCTGCAGCAACATGAAGATGAACAGCGCCCAGAAGTTGATCACGGAGGTATCGGTCTTGGCGATGCCGGACGTATCGTTCATGAACTTCAGGATGAAGTTGGTGTACGTGTAGAACGCCACGGTGCCGCCGAGGGTGATGCCGATGCAGATGAGCAGTGGCTTCCAATGCTTGGTGAACAGCAGCTTCATGGTGCCGGGCTGTGCTTCACCCGCAACCTTGACGTGCGCGGCGCGGAGCTGATCGGAAGAGAGGGTTTCTTCCATGGAACGGCGGAGCCAGAGAACGACCAGCGCAGCCACGCCTCCGATGGCAAACGGAATGCGCCATCCCCACTCCGTCAGGTCCTCCTTGCTCATGGTGTTCTGCAGGATCACCAGCACCAGGAGGGCCAGCATCTGGCCGCCGATCAGTGTGACGTACTGGAAACTGGAGAAGAAGCCGCGGCGCTTGGCCGTTGCAGCTTCGGACATGTAGGTGGCGCTGGTACCGTACTCGCCGCCCACTGAGAAACCCTGGACCATGCGGATGAACACCAGCAGAATCAGAGCCCAGAGGCCGATGACATCCTGCGTCGGCAAAATGGCGATGGCGAAGGACCCGGCAGACATCATGGTCACGCTGAGTGTCAGCGCTGCCTTGCGGCCCTTGCGGTCGGCGTAGCGGCCGAAGAACCAGCTGCCGATCGGGCGCATGAGGAACGACGTCGAGAAGACGGCCATCGCCTCAAGCCCTGCCTGCAGGTCGTCCGAGGAGTTGAAAAAGTGCGACTGGAAATACGCCGCGAAAACCGTGTAGACGTAGAGGTCGAACCACTCCACGAGGTTGCCCGCGGAGCCCTTGAGGATGTTGCTCACGGCCTTGCGTGTCTGGGCGGCTTCGCTCAGAGTTTCAGCTTGTTGGGTGCTCATCAATGAACCTTCCTGGACGGCGCCTGATATGGCAGCCGTGTCTTGCATGAGTTCGTTCTGTCCATGAAGCTGGTGCTCATGGCGTCCTTGCGCATGGCTCTTCGTCGACTAAGAAAGGCCCTCCAAGGTGAAGAGGACATGTTCCAAACTATGGGTGATGCACGGCACAGCCCTAGCTCGCGGGGGATTTCCTAACACTTCCTTAGGTTTCGGCTGGCCCGGGTTGAGGTCCGACGGCGGTCGCTTGCCTTGGATTCCCGGCCGCAGCTTCCGCTGTGGCTTTCCTGAAGCACCGGGGTTATCTTTTTGGCATGGGCGCATTTCTGCGTGTGGCGCGCGCAGTGAAACAGGAGGCAGCCAATGTTCCGCTGCCGCCGGGACAAGTTGCGGGTCTGGTGCTGGATGCAGTCCTCAACCGCTTGCATCCCGTTTCCGTGCCTGAGCGCAGCGTCGGACAAAAAGCGGCCGGCGCTGTGTTGGTGCTGGCCGGCGCAGGAATCACCGGTTGGGCGGTTTGGGAGCGCCGGCGTGAAACGGCGGGAAGCTTTCAGCTGGGTCATCCCGAGGGCTTAGTGACCACCGGCCCCTATGCTGCGAGCCGCCATCCGATGTATCTCGGGTGGTGGATGATTCACGCAGGGGTGGCGGTGTCCAGGGGTTCTGCCTGGCCCGTGGTGACTATGCCTGCTGGAATGCTGGTGGAACATCTGGGCGCGTTGTGGGAAGAATCCATGCTCCGACAGCGATTTGGCGAGGCATACGCCGACTATGAGCGGGATGTTCCGCGCTATATAGGTTCACCGGCACGATTGATGCGCACCAGTTTCCAGGTGGCAAGGCGGCCAACTCCCGCTGCGACGGCAATCGACGACGAAAACAGAAGTGAACCCGTGGACGAAAATGCGCCGAAAGGCACACACATGAGCAACCCCGCAGCGAAGAATGCGGCCACGTGAAGCCACTGATTCCGAACGCGTCGCAGGGCGAGTCCGAGGAAGGAACCTACCGCGGCACCGACTGCCCAGACGGGGAGCAGGCTGTAGATGAAAAAGACAACGGCCCACTCGGGACTCTGGCTGGACAGCAACACACAGAACGTCAGGTGCGCCACGGCGATGCCCAGAGTCAGTCCCTTGCCTTCCAGCACCACCCGATCCTTCGGTCCGTAGCGCCATCCGGTGGATGGGCTCCTTGTTGCCGGCGCGTACTCTTCATCGATTGACCAAGGGTTCTGGCTCATGACTAACTCCGGGTGATGTGAGCGAGCGTTCGGCTGAAGGGGTGGTTTATGTGAGCGAGCGTTCGGCTGAAGGGGTGGTTTATGTGAGCGAGCGTTCGGCTGAAGGGGTGATTATGTGAGCGAGCGTTCGGGTTGGCCGGCGGTGATCGCGTTGAGGGCACCGGCCAGGGTTGGGTGCTCAAACGCGAACCCGGCGTCGAGCAGTTTCCGGGGCTCCACCCATCGGCTCTTCAGCACAAGCTCTGTTTGAGTACGGATCAGGATGGCGCCCGCTTCGAGCAGCCACGCGGGTGTTGGGATGCCGAAAGGGACACCCATGCTTTGCCGGACAAGTGACATCAGCTCGCGGTTGTCCACAGGATAGGGTGTTGCCGCGTTCACCGGTCCGGTCAGCTCAGTGTGCTCGTGCACGAACAAGACTGTCCTAAACAAGTCCTCCACGTGGATCCAACTGAACTTTTGCGTGCCATGGCCCATGTACCCGCCCAGGCCAAACCGGGCAAGATTCCGGAGGGGGCTCATGACACCACCCGCACCTAGGACAATTGCAATCCGCAGCGGCACCTTTCGTGTGTCCGGAACTGAAGCTGCCGCCAACTCGTCCTCCCAAGCGCGGGCAACGTCCACGGAGAATCCGCTGCCCAGTTCGCCGGTGACCTCAGACTGCGGACCATCTTCCGCATGCCGGTAGATGGTGCCGGTACTTGAGTTGATCCAAGTTCTGGGCCGTTCGGCACATCGAGCAGCGGCGCGTCCCAAAGCACGAGTCGTGAGGACCCGGGAGTCCAGAATTTCCCGCCGATGCAGCTCGTTGTAACGGCAATTCACGGAGCGTCCGGCGAGGTTCACCAGCAATTCGGCGCCGTCAAGCGCTTTGGTGATGGCGCCGTCGTCGTGCCATTGAGCGTCAGCCGAAGTGTCCCGCCCGACCGTCCGCACCACCCATCCTTCAGCAACAAACCGACGCCGGAAGTAGCTTCCAATGAAGCCGCTGGCGCCGGCAATCGCCACCGTCCTCCGCATCACGAGTCTTCCTTGACGCTTCGCACGAGCCCCAGGACGTCGTCGAAGACCTTGCTGACTCCGGGAATTTTCGCGAGTGACAGGCCGCGCGCCACCAGCGGGGCTGCGCCGTCGATTAATTTCCGCGTGCGGCGTTGGCCCTCGGACCGGTCGTAAACCCAGAACAGCGCGACGCCCATGTACGCCAGCCACAGCAGTTCGGGCAGATCGCCGCGCAACTTCTTCGCGACGGCGGGGGAGGAACCTTCGACGGCGGACCGGAAGATCGCGAGGGAAGCCTCGCGGGCGGCGGTGGACGCCTCACCGAACGGGTTGACGGGCGACGACGGCCGGATCGCGGTCGCAATGAAGTCGGAACCGAACTGGTGGTAGGGAGACATGACGTCCACTCCTGTGTGCAGAACTGCTTTGAGGCGCCCGGCGAGATCCTGGATGCCTTCGAGTGCCTGCGCTGCCGCCACGGCGTGTTCGTCCTGCACTTGGATGTAGAGCTCCTGGACGAGTTCGTCCTTTGAGGCGAAGTAGTAGTAGGCGTTGCCGACCGAGACTCCGGCCTCCTGGGCGATGGCGCGCATGGTGGTCTTTTCGAAGCCGATTTCACGGAACATCTTTAGCGCGACGTCGGCCACCAGCTGGCGGGTCTGCTCACTCTTTGCTGCCATGGTGCCGCTCCTCAAGCTCATTTTTGAACGTGTTCAAGAATGAGTATGTCACGGTTTCTGAACGTGTTCAAAAGTGGGTCTGTGAGCGAGCGTTTGATTCAAGCACGTGGGAGGTGAGCAAGCGTT
>NZ_JCAXEJ010000032.1:0-22729 GCF_059759005.1 Paenarthrobacter sp. GQ52 | reverse complement strand
TATCTTTCCGCATCAGCGGCGGCGACTCGAATAACTTTACACGCGCCCAACCCCCACACCAAATCCACCCCAACACCACCCAAAACCCCCGCAAACACAAGGAAAACACCCCCCAACACCCCAAACCCAGCCCAAAACAGCAACCACAGATTTCAGTGAAGCCCGTCACAGAACCAACCCCCCACAACACTCGCCGCAGAATCCAACACCCAACCACCGCCGTCGAGCCTCACCGACCCGGCAACACGCACCTTTAAAGCAACAACGCTCCCCCACCAAAAGTGAGAAAGCGTTGAGCTCAAAGCCTAGGGATGTGAGGGAGCGTCCAGCTCAAACCCGAGGGAAATGAGAGAGCGTCGAAAGATGGGTTAGTGGCCCCCGTGCCCTCCGGCACCGTCGGTCTTGCGCATCATGGCGCCGAGCACTACAGCGGCCACGGCGATGACGGTCGCTGCCAGGAATGCTGTCTGCATGCCGGCTACCTCGCCCGAAGACGCAGAAACCACAGCATAGATGGACACGAGCAACGCCGTTCCGGCTGCACCTGCGACCTGCTGAGCGGTGCTGATGATCGCCGAACCGTGGGAGTAGAGGTGCGGAGGCAGCGGGTTGAGGCCAGTGGTGAATGCCGGCGTGAACAGCAGGGCCAGCCCAAGGCTCAGGGTGACGTGCAGGGCAATGACCCAGCCGAGCGCACTTCCCTCATCCAGACGCGAGAACTGCCACAGTGTCAGGACCATGAGTACTGAGCCCGTTACGGTCAGCGGCAGGGGACCCACTTTGTCGAAGATGCGCCCGATGACCGGCCCCAGCAAGCCCATGGCCAAACCACCCGGCAGCAGAGCCAAACCGGTCTCCAAGGGCTGAAGGTGCAGTGTGTTCTGGAGGTACAGCGGCAACAGGATTACGCCGCCGAACAGGGCCATCATCGCAACGACCATCAGCAGCGTGGAAACCGTGAACATGCGGAACTTAAAGGCGCGGAGATCCAGCAGCGGGGCATCGGACTTCTGAAGCTTCAGCTGCCGGAAGACAAACAGTGCCAGGCAGAGAACACCGACCACCAGTGCGATGACGGGAACAACGCCTGCCTCAGCGCCACCGATCTGGCTCAGGCCGTAAACCAAGCCACCAAACGCGGGCACGGTAAGGATCACCGAAGGAACATCCAAAGTGGTCTTCTCGCGCTCCCCCACGTTGGTGAGGTACTTGGCGCCGATGGCGAAAGCGGCCAGGGCAACCGGCAGCACGAACACGAACATGAAGCGCCAGGAGAAGTGATCCAGGATGATGCCGGAAACGGTGGGTCCCATGGCCGGCGCGACTGAGATGGCGATGCTGACGTTCCCCATGACGGCACCGCGCTTGGACATGGGCACCAGAGTGAGAATGGTGGTCATCAGCAGGGGCAGCATGATGGCAGTACCACCTGCTTGGACGATGCGGGCAAGCAGCAACACCAGGAATCCGGGCGCCAATGCGGCCAGCAACGTTCCACCGCTGAAGAGTCCCATGGCAAGCATGAATGCCCCGCGTGTGCTCATCCGCTGCAGGATGAACCCAGTGGTGGGGATGACGACGGCCATGGTCAGCATGAAGCCGGTGGCCAGCCACTGCACAGTGGACGCGCTTACCTGAAGGTCCGTCATGAGGCGCTGGAGGGCGACGTTCATGATGGTCTCGTTGAGGATCACCACGAAGGTCGCCACCAGCAGCGTGACAATGACGGTCACGGATTCGCGTGACATCTTCCCGGACACTGGGGCGTGCGAGACGGGGGCCGTTGACCCCGGAGCCTGCGGGGCTGCGGCATCTGCAGAGATGACAGTGCCGGAAGCGCCGGATTCAGGCTTTCCGTTGGCGTCGGACGTGACGTCGGTAGACATGAGGATTCCCCAAGGTTTGGTTTTGGTGTCCGGCGATCTGTGCCGGTGAAGACTAAAACAGTCTAAGCGCCCATCCAATTCCCGTCAGCAGAAAAATTCCAAACGTTAGGAGAACAACGGAGCGTTGTCGATAAGCCGCACCGGTCCCACCTTGGCGGCAATGATCGCCAACCCCTCACCGCGGAAGGGGGTCTCCTTGCAGTTCTCAGCGAGCGGCTCCAACGTGACGGGATCGACGACGTCGAAATAGTCCAGTTCCACCAGCGGCTGGGACTCCACAAGCGCCACAGCGGAATCGAGGTCGAGCGGTTCGTGCGCGTTTGCCCGGGACTCAATGAGGCGCAAAGCCCTCGATAACACCAAGGCGGCTTCGCGTTCTTCCTCGGAAAGGAATCGATTGCGGCTGGAGAGCGCCAAGCCGTCCTCGCTACGAACGATCGGCACGGGAACAATCTCCACAGGGAAGTTCAGGTCCGAGACCATGCGCTTCACCAACGCCAACTGCTGCGCGTCCTTCTGCCCGAAGTAAGCCCGGTAGGCCGCCGTCGTGCCGTCCGCCGAAGCACCTCCGGGTAGTCCGTAGTGCAACAGTTTGGCCACTACGGTGAGTGCGCCGTCGAAGTGTCCGGGACGCGAGGCGCCTTCCCACTTGTCGCCGAGCGGGCCTGACGTCACCCGAACCAGAGGCTGTCCTCCGGGATAAACCTCCTCAACGGACGGCGCGAAAACCAGGTCCACACCCTCAGCATCAAGCAGTGCCATATCGGCGTCGAGCGTGCGCGGGTAGCGGTCCAGGTCCACGGCGTCGCCGAACTGAAGCGGGTTCACGAAGATGGTGGCCACCACCACGTCATTCTCTTCCACTGCGGTCCGGGCAAGTGCCGCGTGACCCGAGTGCAGTGCACCCATGGTGGGCACCAGCCCCTGCGAACTTCCATCTTTGGCGGCCAGTAGTTTGGCGCTCTCGGCCCGCAGTTCGGTCGCGGTGGTCACGAGTTTGATGGCCATGCTGTTCAGTTTCCTTCCGGCGCTTTGGGTTCGGCGCCCAAGGCCTCGTTTATCTCGGTCAATTGTTCGGGGCGCAGCAGTCCGCGATTTCCCGCCCTGCGCGCAGTGGCCCGCGCCATGGCCTGGTAGGCCGCAAGAACATCCCCGCCAGCGCCGCCGTCGTACTCCTTCAGCGCCTGGGCGTGCGCGGAAACCGTACCCACGTCCCCACGCGCTACGGGACCGGTCAGCGCGGATTCGCCGGACGCGAGAGCGTTCTCGAGCGTCGCGCGCAGCAGCGGACCAAGCATGGCCTCCGGAGTTTCGACGCCGATCTCCCGCAGCATCTGCGATGCCTGCGCCACCAGCGTGACCATGTGATTTGAACTGTGCGCGAGGGCTGCGTGATAGAGGGTACGGTCGGCTTCAGCAATCACCACCGGCTCTGCGCCCATCTCCACCACCAGCGCCTGGGCGATCGGCAGCATGGCAGCATCGGCGGTGACCCCGAAAGTGCAGTCCATGAGCCGGGTCAGATCCAGGCTCATGCCTGTGAAGGTCATGGCGGGATGAAGTGCCAGCGGTATCGCACCGACCGTACGGACCGGGTTGAGGATCCCGACGCCGAACCGGCCTGACGTATGCGCCACCAGTTGACCGGGCTGCCAGGCTCCGAGCTTGGCCAGCCCCGCGACCAACTCGCCGAGGGCATCGTCCGGGACGGCAAGCAAAACGAGCTCGGAGCGCTCCACGATGTCCTGAATCTCCAGGATCGGGACGCCGGGAAGCAGGTTTTCTGCCCGCTCGCGGCTCACCTCGGATACAGCAGAAACCCCGACGACGGCGTGCTCGGCTGCGCGCAAAGCGGCACCCAACACGGCCCCCACCTTGCCTGCGCCGATGATGCCGACTCCGAGTCGTCCTGGCCTAGCCATCGTTGCGGTCCTCCTGTTGCGGTGAAGTCTGGGGTTGTGTGGGATCAGCGAGTTGTTGCGGTTGAGCCGCTTGCGCTGGAATCGTGGCTGCGACCTCCGGGGCCTGCGGAGCCACTTGCGCCAGCCATTGTTCGCTGGTTTGCCTCTTCCGTGCTTCCCGGGCACGGGCGGCCTGCTGATCGAAGAGTTCCACAGCCTGCTCTACTCCGGATTGGAACACTCGTGGAGATACCGGACCTGCCGTCGTGTGGAGGACAAGATCAGCTACTCCGAAGCGCCTCGCCCACGGGCCCTGGTGAAGCGCCATGGATTGCGTCCGCTGGTGCGGAACCATGACCAGCTTGTGCCACCAGCGGCCGGATCGGATCAGCAGCGCGGTTTTGGTGGCAAAGAAGCCGTTGCGCCGCCAGCCCAGCGGGGCCAACAAACGTGCGCGGCGGGGAGTGGTGATGAAGCCATCGCCCGGCGCCGCGCCAGCTCCTGCCGGCCCTAGTCCATCCAGCCCAGCGGTGAACACGCGTTCCGGATCCTCAACTCCCGGATCAGGCAGCACCAACGACATCATCCGCAGGACATCGGACTTCATGCCAACAGGAAGCAACATGGTGCGGGCAGCCCCTTCGGTACTGCCCGAAACCCCGTAACCCGCAACATTCACGTGTATCCGATACCAGCCGAAGATCCTCCACAGAGGTGGCTGCGTCACCATGAGCGCTTGGATGCGTCCGGGAGGCAAGGTCTGCGCCTGAGTGTCCAGGAGGCCGTATCGAAGGCGGATACCGTCCGGCGAGATTGCAGCCGTGAAGTTATAGCCCTTGTTGAAGGAGTTCCAGTACGCGGCCCCGATTCCCAGAATGCCCGGGATGAGTGCCAGGAACAGTGTTTGGTTCTGCGTGAAAACGGAGACAATAACCACCACGGCGGCGCCGGCCAGAATTCCGATGGTCTGCTCGCTCAGCAGCAAGGAACCGATGAGCCGGGACGGCGGGACTGACAACACAACATGCTCGGGAGCTTCCGGAATTTCCTCTGTCGTCTCAGGCCCACTGACCACACCCGCCGCCCGGGCAAGGATGGTGGCACGCAGCTGCTTGGCCTGGTCAAGCGGGAGGTAAGCGAGCCGCACTGCCGACTCGCCGGCGTCGGCCACTTCAAACTTGAGCTCAGCGAGCCCGAAAATCCGCGCCAAAAGCGGCTGCACAATGTCGATTGCCTGGACACGATCCAAACGGGCCTGACGTTGCTGCTTGAACAGGAAGCCGGTGTTGACGCGGACATAGCCTTCGGCCACCTGGTAGCGCGTGAAGTACCAGCTGAGGATGAAACCGCCCACCGTCAGCAGCAACACCACCGCACCGCCGGCCAGGAGCCACGGCACCCGGCCGCTGAGGTTCGGATCCAGGAAATCCCGGCCCTGCAGCATCCGCTCGAAAGCGTCCCGGCCAAAGAAGAAGCCGACGGCGGCCAGCGCCACCCAGCCGCGAACGAACGGTGACGCGGGGTGGACGCGGTTCCAGCCGCCGTCGCCCTTTGCTTCCGGCTTGCCCGGGAGGCTCTCAGTTGCGTTGTTCTCCAGGCTCACAGCCCGGCCAACCTGGCTTCTCCGCGAGCCGAAAGCTGCTCGCGCAAGCGTGCCCCCTCTGCTGAGGGAAGGCCAGGCAGCTGAGCATTGGTTCCCGCTGACGCTGTGTGAAGTTTGAGCGTGCACAGTCCCAAACTGCGTTCAACGGGACCAACCGCAACGTCCACATATTGCATTCGGCCGTAAGGGACCACCATGGTCCGTTGGAAGAAGATGCCACGGCGGATGAGGAGGTCGTCGTCACGCTCGGCGTAGCCGATCGCACGAACTTGGCGTGGAATCAGCACGAGCCGCCACAACGCCAACACCAGCATCACCGCGGGAACCGTGATGGCCAGCCACAACGGCGGCCACCTCCACCAGCCGAGCAGCACGAAAATGAGGGGCAAACTGAGGACCGCCAGCATCACTACGTTGCCGATAGCCCACTCCACTAAGCGAACCGTGACGTACTTCGGGGATACCCTCAGCCACTGGACGCCGGGAGGATCAATCGCCTCGGTATGCATACTCGCCTTCACCTTTAGTTTCGCCTCGACGGGTTTCCGGTCCGGCGGTACCACCTTCCAGGTCCTCCGGCGGGATCCGGCAGAAGCGCTCCACCACGAGTCCAACCACCACCATCACCACACCGCCGCCGCCCATCAGCAGGGCATTCCACAGAATGCCCTCGCCACCGCGCAAACCACCAATACGGAGAAGATCCACCGCGATCCCCGCATGCCAGCCAAGGAGCAGCGTCCCGGCGTAGGCGCAGGCCTGGGCAAGAATCAACGTCCGTGCCGCCAGGATCGGATTGAGCAGGTTCTTCTTCTTACCGTTGCGCCAACGCAGCACGCGGATGCCCATAATGAGCGTGAGCGCGGCGATGACGGCCATGGTCACCAGGGCAGAGACCGGCAGCACCGGCGTGGGCATGCTGAAACGGTTGGTAGTGACTGTAGCCAACCATCCGATGACGGCAGCGATGGCGGCGATGAGCACCAGAACTACGGGGCGCATAGCTTTCATGGCTGCTCCACTGCCCCCGTCGCGGGCACACCGGCCACGTCACCGAAGCCGTCGAAGCGCCGGATGTCCGGCATGTCAGCGGCGACGGCGGCCAGTTCAGCCACGCTTTGGCCGTTCAGTGTGGCATGCGGCTCCAGTAAGGACCACGGGTAGAGCACGAAAGCGCGCTCAGCTGCCCGCGGATGGGGAATAGTCAGAACGGGATCGTCGCTAAGCACCTCACCAAACACGATGATGTCCACGTCAAGCGTCCTTGGGCCCCAGCGCACCTCACGGGTGCGGTGATGCTTCTGTTCCACCGCGTGACAGTGCTTCAGAAGCTCCAAAGGGGTCAAGGTGGTCTCCACAGCCATGACCATGTTCAGGAAATCCGGTTGGCCCTCCGGACCGCCCACGGCCTTGGTCTGCACCACCGGCGATACACCCAGGAGGCGCACCTCCGGCGGGTCCACCAGGTCCGCGACGGCCGTGGAAAGGGTGTCGTTCCGCTCCCCCAGATTGCTGCCAAGAGCCAGAATGGCCTTGGTATAGCCGGACGTCATGATCGCTCCCGGTGGACGCTGACAGTGACGTCGCCAAACGGCACCTCGATGGGTGCCTTGGGCTTGTGGACGGTGACATCGACGGCGGCCACGTTGTAGTTCTCGAGGATGCCCTCGGCAATCCTGACGGCCAGGCCCTCAATGAGGTTCAAGGGCTCGCCTTCGATGTGCTTGGTGATCAGTTCCGCCACTTCACCGTAGTGGGCCGTGTACTGGAGATCGTCCGTCTCAGCCGCTTTGGTGAAGTCCGCGTACAGCACGGCATCCACGACGAAAGGCTGGCCGTCGCGGCGCTCGAAATCGAACACTCCGTGATAGCCGACGGCGGTGACACCGGTCAGCGTGATCCTGTCCACAGCGGTATCCAATCAGCGGGAGATGCGGGCGGCGACCTTGACGGCGTCAAGGCTGGGGCCGACGTCGTGAACGCGGACAGCCCAGGCGCCCTTAGCGGCGCTCAAAGCGGTGATGGCAGCGGTGGCTGCGTCGCGTTCCAACGGCGCAGCGGACTTACCGGCCACTGTCAGGAGGGAACCGAGGAACCGTTTGCGGGAAGCAGCAACCACCACCTTGTGGCCCAGCGTGAAGAGCTGGTCCAGGTTCTTGAGGATCTCCCAGTTCTGGTCCTCGTTCTTGGAGAAACCAATACCGGGATCGACGATGATCTGCTCCGGCGCAACACCAGCTGCATAGAGCTTGTCTCTGACACCGCTAAGCTCAGCCACCACGTCCTCTGAGACGTTGTTGTAATCCGTGAGGCTGTCCATGGTCAGGGCGTCGCCACGGCGATGCGTCAGGATGTACGGAACCTTGGTCCGGGCAACGAGCTCCGGCATGTCCGGTTCAATCGTCAGGCCGGAGACATCGTTGATGATGGCCGCACCCGCCTCAATGGCAGCGGCCGCAGTGGACGTGTGCATCGTGTCGATACTGACCAATGCACCGGCCTTCACCAGCGCCTGGATCACCGGGATGACGCGGCCTTGTTCTTCTTCGGGGGAAACCGGTTCAGCGCCCGAACGGGTGGATTCACCACCGACGTCGATGATGTCTGCGCCTGCGTAAAACATGCGCAGGCCGAGCGCGATGGCGGTGTCCGGTGTCCGGTGAGTGCCGCCGTCGCTGAAGGAATCCGGGGTGACATTGAGGATTCCCATGACGAGCGTGCGGTCCGTTGGCAGGTCCTCGAACCTGGCAGCGGGTCGCGGTTTGCGGAGAATCGGCAACGGGCTTGTGGCCGGGCCGGTTCCAGGTGCTGCAGCGAGGGAGTCCATAGTGCTTACCTTCCGAGTATGAGGCTCATGGCCTCGGCGCGGGTGGCCGGGTCATGGAGTTGACCGCGCACCGCACTGGTGACGGTCTTTGCGCCGGGCTTGCGAATGCCGCGCATGGACATGCACATGTGTTCACATTCGACGACGACAATCGCACCGCGGGGGTTGAGGTGCTTCACAAGCGCCTCGACGATCTGTGTGGTGAGGCGTTCTTGCACCTGCGGCCGGCGCGCGTAGATATCGACCAGCCGCGCCAACTTGCTCAGGCCGGTCACTTTTCCGTCATGTGACGGAATGTAACCAACATGCGCGACGCCGTGGAACGGCACCAAGTGATGCTCGCATGTCGAGTAGAAGGGGATGTCCTTCACGAGGACAAGCTCTTCATGGTCGAGGTCGAACGTGGTGGAGAGGACATCCGCAGGGTGCTGGTGCAGCCCTGCGAAGACCTCGGCGTAAGCCTTGGCCACGCGCTTTGGCGTGTCCAGGAGGCCTCCGCGGTCAGGGTCTTCACCTATCGCCAGGAGAATCTCGCGGACAGCCGCTTCAATGCGCGGACGGTCCACTTTGTGGCCGTGCTTGGAGCCCGCGGCGGAACCGTGGGCGGCGGCGAGGTCGTCGTCGTCGTCGAAATGAGTCACAGCAGAAAGCTTAGCCGTGATGCGGGTGGTCGTTGCCGCCGTCGGGTTGCGGGGCTTGGAATGACTCCTGGCTGCTGACTCCGTGGGCGTGGGGTGCTACTACGTCCAAAGGCTCGTCCAGCCGGGCCTTTTTGGCCTCTTCCTGGGCTTCGCGTTCCGCCTTTTCAGCGCGGGATTCAACGGGCGGGATGGACTGGACCGGACGGGATTCCTTGGACAGCCAGATCTCGCGGAAATCGCGCTTCCGGATGTCGTGGAAGATCTCGGCGATCTCCGTCTGGTTCAGTGTTTCCCGCTCCAGCAGTTCCAGCGCCAGGCGGTCCAAAACGTCCCGGTTTTCCGTGAGGATGGCGTAGGCCTCATCGTGAGCCTGGTCGATCAGACGGCGTACTTCCTCGTCCACAACGTAGGCGATTTGGTCAGAGAAGTTGCGCTCCTGCGCGGCGTCGCGGCCGAGGAACGGTTCGCCACCGCCCTGGCCAAGCTTCACGGCACCAACACGCTCGCTCATACCGTACTGGGTGACCATCTTCCGGGCCGTGGAGGTGGCCTTTTCGATGTCGTTGGAAGCACCCGTGGAGGGATCGTGGAACACGATTTCCTCAGCAACACGCCCGCCCATGGCGTAGGCCATCTGGTCGAGCAGTTCGTTGCGGGTGACCGAGTACTTATCGTCTTCCGGGATCACCATGGTGTAGCCGAGCGCACGGCCACGGGGAAGGATGGTGATCTTGGTGACCGGGGCGGAGTTGCGAAGGGCAGCAGCAACCAGGGCGTGGCCACCTTCGTGGTAAGCGGTGATTTTGCGCTCGAGTTCCTTCATGACGCGGCTGCGTTTCTGCGGGCCGGCCATGACGCGGTCGATTGCTTCGTCCAGTGCGCGGTCATCGATCAGATTGGCATTTGAACGCGCAGTCAGCAGGGCAGCTTCGTTCAGGACGTTGGCCAGGTCCGCGCCCGTGTATCCGGGAGTCTTCTTGGCAACACCCCTGAGGTCGATGCCCGGGGCCATCGGCTTACCCTTGGCGTGGACGTTGAGGATCTGTTCGCGTCCGATCATATCCGGGGCTTCCACGGTGATCTGGCGGTCGAAACGGCCCGGGCGCAGCAGCGCGGGGTCCAGGACGTCGGGACGGTTGGTGGCCGCGATGAGGATGACGTTGGTCTTGACGTCGAAGCCGTCCATCTCGACGAGGAGCTGGTTCAGCGTCTGCTCGCGCTCATCGTTACCGCCGCCGATACCGGCACCACGGTGACGACCAACGGCGTCGATTTCGTCAACGAAGATAATGGCTGGCGAGCTTGCTTTGGCCTGTTCGAAGAGGTCGCGAACACGGGAAGCACCGACGCCGACGAACATCTCAACGAAGTCCGAGCCGGAGATGGAGAAGAAGGGAACGCCGGCCTCGCCGGCGACAGCGCGGGCAAGCAGCGTCTTACCGGTACCTGGAGGGCCGTAGAGCAGCACACCCTTGGGGATCTTGGCGCCAACGGCCTGGAACTTGGCCGGTTCCTGGAGGAACTCCTTGATTTCCTGGAGCTCTTCCACGGCCTCGTCAGCACCGGCGACGTCGGAGAAGGTCACCTGGGGCATGTCCTTGTTGACCAGCTTTGCCTTGGACTTGCCGAACTGCATCACCTTGGAGCCGCCACCCTGCATGCGGGAAAGCAGGAACCAGAACAGGACACCGAGCAGCAGCACGGGGATCAGCAGGGAGAACAGGCCGGAGAACCAGTTGTTCTCCACCGGCTGGTCAGTGAAGCCCTTGTCCGGGTTGGCGTTGGTGACAGCCTTCACCACATCCGGACCACGATCCGTGACGTAGAAGAATTGAACGTTCTTGCCCTTGTCCTGGCCGTCCAGGTTCAGGTTGTCCTTAAGCACCAGGTCAACGCGGTTCTCGGCGTCGAAAATCTTGGCCTGCTCAACCTTCCCGCTTTGGGAAAGGAGCTCGAGGCCGTCTTTGGTGTCAATGCGCGTGGAACCGCCCGGAGCCAGTGTTGCGAATGCCACCAGGAGCAAGCCAACGACGACAACAATCCAGATGCCCGGGCCCTTGAAGAAACTCTTAGCTTTCATCTGATCGGGGTTTTGCCCCGTCCCTCCTGGTAGTGCTGCAAGGCGCAACTTCTGCGCGCGAGTGGTGCTGCTTCAGTTTCAAGCTATACACCGTTCCCAGTAATTCACGCATCGGAAAGTCCAAAAGTTCCCTCTGGGCGTACACAGGATACTCGCGTTGTGCGTGCTGGAACAGGGTTTTGTGCTGCGTTGGGGGCTTCGGCGCGGCGCGTACTGGCGAGGGCGGGCGCACCCATTCACGCCAATCGCCCCCGTAACCACTGGTGCGAACGGCGGCAAAGGGTGCGGGCGTGGCCACTCCTAGCTGCGAAGGGCGGCAAAGGGTGCGGCCATGGCCACTACCGGGTGCGAGCGGGGGAAACGGGTGCGGGCATGCACGGGTCGGTCTAAGCTCCCACTCCCCTTGGCCAACACCACCAAACACCCACCCGCGCACCCATTCACGCCATCCGCACCCGTAACCACTGGTGCGAACGGCGGAAAAGGGTGCGGGCGTGGCCACTCCTAGGTGCGAACGGCGGGAACGGGTGCGAGCGCGCAATTGCATATAGGCCCCAGCTGCGCTGATTGGAATCAGCGCAGCTGGTTTGTTGCGTGGTGCGAATGTTGTTTTCCACATAGCTCAGACTGGAGCTTTCGGCTTCGCCCGGGACCGGGGAGCGTAGACCCATGGCCTTTCAAGAACTCATACTCGCCTCTGACGCGACACGGATTGGACAGGATGCGCGCCAACTCGCGAAGCAGGCCAAACGCGGCGAATTGGTCCGAGTCCGACGGGGCACCTACGCCCGTTCTGCTTATTGGGCGGAATTGAACGAGCGCCAACGGCACGGACTTCAAGCAGCTGCCCTGGTCAATACCACCAGGACCCCTCCCGTCTTTAATTTCCAGACGGCGGCGCTCCTCTGGGGGCTCGGCGTCGTGGGCGTGCCGAAGCATCTGTGCACTGTGACTGCGGACCCAAGCGGTGGTCGATCAAAACATGGGATCCGCAGAAGTTTCGGCGCCTGTGACAGCGGGATAGCCCAGCTCGGCGGATTCCGGGTCACGGATAAGGTTCGCACGACAATAGAGCTGGCCGCTTCCCTGAACTTTGCTGAGGCCTTGGCGGTTCTTGATTCCAGCCGTCGCGACCAAGGGTGGGGGGACGCTCTTGAAGCAAACGATTGGAACAAGGACAAGCCATGGGGTCCTCCGGTGGGCGTGGGCGACCTGGCTGGAGGTGTCTCCTCTCTCATCAGCCAATCAAGAAGACGACGTGCTGGCGCGATTCTCGAATTGTCCTCGGACAAGTCCGAGTCGGTGGGTGAATCCATGAGTCGAGCGCAGATGATTCTGCTCAACTTTCCCGTACCCAGTCTTCAAGGCTCTTTTGCCTTGAGGACCGGACGAACTGCCCGAACAGATTTCTGGTGGCCTGAACTCGATCTGGTGGGGGAATTTGATGGGTACGGGAAGTACCTGAGGAAAAAATTGCGCCGAACCCAGACCATCCAGGAGGCAGTCATGGCCGAGAAAACCCGGGAGAATGGCTTGCGGGCACTGGGGCTTACCGTTGTTCGCTGGGATTGGTCCGACATGATGAATCCAAGGTCGTTCGCACGGATTTTGAACGATGGAGGGCTGCGGTCCCTGCGTGCGGCATGAAGGGTTCGGTCAGGGCCGCGTCAGGCCGACGTTACCGGGAGCACCAGTAGATAGCCCGTGGGCAGGTCAGTGCTCCAGCGACGCGGCTCCCGGACTACGAACTGTGCGGCCAGCTGCTCCGGGGAGAGCAGGCTGTTGGGCTCTGGGGACGGACCCCACTGTCCGCTGCCATAAGGGTAGAGCGGATCCAGGACGTGTACCCCGGTGACTTGAAACTCCGGGAACTGCGCGGGATCACCTATCGACTGAAAACCACTCATGACCCAGGCATGACGACCACTCCACATGACCAACCCCACTGGTCGGCCAGTCTCAGCGATGGCGCGGGCCGCCGTCTGCAGCGTGTCCTCATAGGTGGCGATGCTGACCACGGTATATGGCCCCATTCCAACTTCGGTCAGCACCTGCGCCCAGCCCCGCGGGTTGGCGCCGTTGAAGGAGTTGGATGACCGCGCGCGGGCCATCTCCCACAGTTCGCTCTGCTGCGCGGAGGATGCCCACGAACCGCCCCCGGTATCGTCGATGAGGTTGTGCGCCATCTGAATGCTTGCAGCAACACACCAGTCAAAGGTGTACTGCGGAACGAAGTCCCCCTCTTGGTAGAGGTTAATGGCGAAAGCCTGGGGCGCGGCAGGTGGTGCGGGCGGTGGCGGTGGCGGTGCCGGCGGTTCGGCAACCGCCGACTGCGTGGCAGTCGTTGTCGGGACCGTGACGACGTCACTCGGGGTTGGAGCGACGGAAGAGCTCGCAATTGGTGGGCCGGCATCGGTCTCGGTGACATCGACCGCAGGAGTGCAGGCCGTGAGGAGCGTCGCCATGACGGCGAGCCACGTCAAAAGACGGGCAGGTGCACCGGTCATGGTCCAGTTTAGCGCGAGGGCTTAGCGCACGGGCAGGTTCAGGCGTTCAAGTTCCCGCTACCCGCTTACCGCACCCACTCCCCCCGAACGCACCCCTTAAACCCCAACGCCGCACCCACTCCCGCCAGGCGCACCAGAGGTTACAGGTGCAAACGGCGGAAAAGGGCCCGGCGTGTACGGGTAAACGTAAAGAGCGGGCTTACTCGTAAACGTGCGGGGCCAGGGTGCCCACGAAGTCCAGGTTGCGGTACTTCTCGGCGTAGTCGAGACCGTAACCTACGACGAATTCGTTGGGGATGTCGTAGCCGACGTACTTGACGTCGATTTCCACCTTGGCAGCGGTCGGCTTGCGGAAAGCCGTGCAGATTTCGACGCTGGCCGTGCCACGGGATTCGAGGTTGGACTTGAGCCAGGACAAGGTGAGGCCGGAGTCAATGATGTCCTCGACGATCAGGACGTCCTTGCCCATGAGGTCGGTGTCGAGGTCCTTGAGGATCCGGACAACACCGGAGGACTGGGTGCCCGAGCCGTAGGACGAGACAGCCATCCAGTCCATGCTGACGTGGCTGTGCAGTGCACGGGCGAGGTCGGCCATGACCATGACAGCGCCCTTGAGGACACCGACGATGAGGATGTCGCGTCCTTCATAGTCCTTGTCGATCTGCGCCGCGAGTTCCGCGATACGCGTTTGGATCTGCTCTTTGGTGTAAAGAACGTGCTTGAGATCTGCCTGGACGTCGTTTGAATCCACCAATGGCTCCTGTTTTGATGCTCGGGTGCGGCTACTGTTGGGACGGTTTCTGATGCCGGAATACTAGCTTCCCACAGCGCGCGGCTTCGCGGGGACCGCCCTTGGCTGGATCTCCAGTCGCATCTGCAGCTGAACCACCTGATGTATCAGACCGTTCCTGCTCCAAATCGCTGAGGGACAAACGGTACACACTCACGTGGCCGGGAAGCTCAACGGGCCCTGCCGATCCTTGCCGGCGAAGCAGCGCTTCCGCAGCTTGGAGGCGTCCGTAGCCGGGTTGTTGACCCCCGACGTCGGCCGCCGCCTTAGCGATGACACGGAACCTGAGCGCTGCGGGCAGTTCACGAAGGGCGTCCTCGGGAAGCCAGGCGTCACCGCCTTCCCGCTGGACAAGTGAGAGATAGGTCTCCTTGGCCAGATCTTCGAGGAAATCGGCATCTTGCTGCAGGATGGCAGCGGTCCGTGCCAGAGATTCGGCGACGCCGGGGCCCAGCTTCTCTTCCAACACGGGCATCACTTCAACACGCGTTCGGGACCTGGCGAACGCGGGATCGGTATTGCTGGGATCATGCCAGGGAGACAACTCCTCCACCCGGCAGATTTCCAAGGTCTCCTCCCGACGAAGGCCGAGGAAGGGCCGGAGCAGGCGTCCGCGAACGGGCCGCATGCCAGCAAGGGACCGCGTTCCGGACCCACGAGCCAAGCCCAGGAGTACTTGTTCGGCTTGGTCGTCCAGGGTGTGGCCGAGCAGGATCGCGTCACAACCCAACTGGTCAGCGGCGGACTCCAAGGCAGCATGACGGGCATCCCGGGCCGCAGCCTCGGGCCCAAATCCGGTGGCAGCGACTTCCACAGTGCGCACTTCCACCGGAAATAGTCCCAGTTCGCGCAACACGGCAGCAGTCCGGGAAGCAACTTCCCCGGAACCAGGTTGGAGTTGATGATCCACCACTACGCCTGCCACAGACACTGGGTGTCCGTCCACATGGCCTCGTCTGGCGAAGTAGGCCGCGATGGCCGCCAAAGCCAAGGAATCCGGGCCTCCGCTGCAGGCTACAAGCACATGTGATGGGTAACCCGCAGAAGCCAACCCGTTCTGCAACTGCTTGCGGGCCTTGCCGACGACCGGGGCCAAACGCCCGGGCCGCCGTCGACCCTTACCTGAAGAACCGACGGCGGAACCGGCAGGTACGCTCAAAGCCCCATCCGCTCAAGCCAAAGCCTGGAGTTGTGAATCTCTTCCTCGGTGGGCAGGTAGTCAGCGGATTCCCACACCCGGTTGAAGCCCTCCATACCAGCGACGGCAACAACTTCACGGACGAACTTGGCGCCATCTGTGTACTGGCGCATCTTGGCGTCCAGGCCGAGGAGGTTGCGGATGAACTTCTCCACCACGCCACGGTCCTTGCCACGTTCGTTGAAGCGCTGGCGGATGGTCTTCACGGAGGGAACAATGCTCGAATCCACGGCATCCATCACCACGTTGGCGTGACCTTCGAGGAGGCTCATGACGGCCGTGATGTGGGACAGGGACGCCTTTTCCTCCGGGTTCTGGAGGAGGTCCAGGATGGCGCCACGGCCCGGAGTTTTCTCGGAGGGGTTACGGTCGCGCAGGGACTTGGCTACAGCGCCGGCGCGTTCAACCAACGTATCCATGTTGCCCAGAAGATTGCCGCTGAGCTTCTCGATTTCATCCAGCATGTGGTGCCGGAGCCAAGGCGCGGCGGCGAACTGGACCCGGTGGGTTTGTTCGTGCAGGCAAACCCAGAGGCGGAAGTCGTCCGGGTGAACGTTGAGTTCGCGCTCCACGGAGATGATGTTCGGCGCAACCAACAGGAGCCGGCCGCCCGCGGGAACGTTGGAATCCGGGGCCAGCGCAGCAAAGGGGTCGTACTGGCCGAGGACTTTGCTGGAGAGGAACGCGAGCACGGCGCCAAGTTGGGTGCCGGTG
Source organism: Paenarthrobacter sp. GQ52 (assembly GCF_059759005.1). Taxonomy (NCBI): domain Bacteria; kingdom Bacillati; phylum Actinomycetota; class Actinomycetes; order Micrococcales; family Micrococcaceae; genus Paenarthrobacter; species Paenarthrobacter sp. GQ52. The sequence continues at coordinate 6,582 of NZ_JCAXEJ010000032.1, read as the reverse complement.
ATGGCACCGCTGGCAGCGGCCGCGGCCGGGGTCATCGCGGCTCCACTGCGGCTCTCCACCATCTTCTTCAGCGCGGGCTGGAGCATCACGGAGAAGCTCTGGGTATTCGCCTTGGACCATGAGGCACGATCCACCACCAGAACGTGCGAATCCCGCAGGTCCCTCGCGGCATCCAAGCCGGTAATGTCGTGCACGTGCGGGACGGAGATATCCGCGTTGAAGCGCAGATTGTCCACGGCTTTGCCGATCTCCCCGGCGCTAAGCTCCGGACCGGGAGGGGCAAGCCGGGCAGCCGTAGAGGCGGCCAAGTCCCAATTGATCAGGGACGGGGCCCCTGCTGACGATTCTCGGGCAGAAGACACCATACGGTCCATCACACCACACCAGGCTGACAGTGTGCCTTAAGTTCGCTCCACGCGGAGGGCTAGGCCCGGCACCCGCACGAGGCCAACACCGACGCCGAACGGTCCATGGCCACCTTGTTGCCCGCGGCTCCCGGGTCCAGGCCGTTGCCTATAAAGGAGAACACCAGCAACCGGCCATCTGTATCCACCACGTAGCCACTCAACGCGATCACGGTATTCAATGTCCCGGTCTTGGCGCGCACCAGCCCTGCGCCCTCCGACGTACCTGCCTCGCCGTACCGGTCATTCAGGGTTCCGGTGAGTCCAGCCACGGGGAAACCGTCGAGGGCGGCGCGCAAGGCAAGGTCCGGCCCGCTGGTGATAGCCCGGACAACCTCGGCAAACTGGCGGGCCGTGACCTGATTCTCCAAGGCAAGGCCGGAGACGTCAGCCAACTGCATCGAATCCGTGGCGATCCCCAACTCCGCCAGCTTTTGCCGCACGGCCGCAGTAGCGCCGTCGTACGTGGCCTTTTGTCCGGACGCCAAAGCGGTCATCCGTCCCAGCGCTTCGGCGAGGAAGTTGTCCGAGGACTCAAGCATGAGGTCCACTTGCTCGTTCACAGTGGCGGATTCGGCAGCAGCCAACTCTTGGGCGGGGAGGCCCTTACCGCGTTCGACGCCGGGACTCACCGTCGCGCCGGCCGCCGCCAACTGCTCGGCGAAGGCCTGGGCGGTGGTGATTGCGGAATCCTGCGGTCGGGGACCGGTCAGGACGTCCGGGGCGTAACGGCCGGAGTTCAACGCCAGGGAGAACAATGGCGCGGTTTCGCCGGCGGCGACATCGTCCAGACTCCATGCGGGGTTAAGGGGCGCGCCGCTGAAAAGCGAGTCGTCAACTTGTACGATGATTGGTCCCTGCACTCCGGCCGACGCCAAAGCAGCAGCCGTGTCCGCAGCCAAAGACGCGAGTCCGGCCCGGCCAAGAACAGCTGTGGGCTCGGAAGCGGAAGCGCCCAGTAGAACGTCTCCTCCCCCGGTCAGCACCACTGTGGAGGGATTGTCAGAGGCGAGCACGCGGGTGGTGAACCGCGACTCGGGACCGAGCGCCTTCAACGCAGCGGCTGCGGTCAACAGCTTCATGTTCGAGGCCGGGATGCGGTTGGCGTTGGCTTCGCGATCGAAAAGGATCTGGCCCGTGGACGCGTCCATCACCACGCCGCTGATACTGCCCGCACCGTCCGGCTTGAGCGTGGCGTCGAGCAGCTTTGCGACCTCACCCGCAACGGGGATAGGCGCCGACGCATCCAACGGGAGCACACTGTCAGCCCCCGAGAGGCGGTCCGGCACCTGCTGCCAGGAGGGAATGGGTGGTGGGGGCTTGGGGAAACTGAGCAGGTTCGGAAACATCCCCGCAGCCACAACGGCGCCGAGGCACAGCAAAACGGTGGTCAGTAGCACCGGCCATGTAAAGCGCCCCCACGCCGCGGGCACCCGTTTGCGGGCACCCCCGTTTTTAACGCCCATCATGGAAGTTGCTTGGTCCTGTCAGTCCTGAAATGTCCCCGCCGGTTCAAGAAACCCGGGCCTCTCGCTATATCCTCAATAGTAGTCGGCGGCGCTGGCTGCGCTTTTGCCTGCCGCGCCCCACCCACACCCGTCAAGGAGCATTCCATGAAACACGACGTGACCATCGAGATCCCCAAGGGATCGCGCGTCAAGTACGAAGTTGACCACGAAACCGGCCGTGTCCGCCTGGACCGCGTCCTGTTCACCTCCATGCAGTACCCCACGCACTACGGTTTCTTTGAGAACACCTTGGGCGAAGACGGCGACCCGCTGGACGCATTGGTGCTCCTGCAGGACTTCGACCTGCACCCGGGCGTCATCGTTGAATCGCGCCCCATCGGCGTCTTCAACATGACCGACGACGGAGGCGGAGACGCCAAGGTGCTCTGCGTCCCCGTTGACGCACGTTTCGACCACATCCAGGAAGTCAGCGATGTCAGCGAATTCCTGGTCAAGGAAATCGAGCACTTCTTCACACGCTACAAGGACTTGGAGCCCGGCAAGTGGGTCAAGGCTGAGGGCTGGGGCGACCGCGCCGCTGCCGAAGCCGAGCTGGAAGCTTCCATCAAGCGCTTCTCGGCCGAAGGCCACTGATTTACAGGCTCTAAACGCCTGACGCTCGACGGCGGCTGGTGCGGTTCCTCAGGGACCCACCTGCCGCCGTCGTTCTTTAACGGTTTATGCACATGGGCATGTCTCCCCATCGCGGCAGCTTGCGGGTCCGCCTAGGCTGGGACCAGACTTTTCGATGCATGTTCACAGGGGGTTCCATATGGCTGGGTTCTACGGCGCGGACATCGCGCAGCTTCGCAGTCTGGCGGGTGTGATGGGCAAAGCCGCCGACGCCATCAGCCTGCAAAGCACGCAGTTGTCCAACGCCATCAACTCCACCACGGCGTGGCAAGGCCGGGATGCCACGGTATTCAAGGGCGACTGGAACAGCCAGCACCGGCAGAGCCTTATGAAGGCCGCCAACATGCTGCGCGAAAATGCGGGCCAGCTGAAGAAGCACGCCAACCAGCAGGAGTTCGCCAGCCACAATGATGGTTCAGGCACCTCGGTTGGTGTCCTCAAGGACGTCTACGACACCGCCATGGGCGTCAAGGGTTTGGCCGCTCCGCTGTGGACGGCGTACAAGTACCTCAAGCTCGGCAACGCAGAATGGGTGAAGACCCGCGAAGTCCTGACCAATTGGCGGGCCGGCGGGACAGTGGTCCGTGACGCCATGACCGCGCTGCGTAACGGTGAGAAAGTCACTGATGTCCTCACCGACCTCAAAGCCAACATCCCGTACAGCCAGGCCTTCCAGGAGGCGAGCAAGTTCTCCAAAGGCCTTCGCATTGCCGGAGCCCTGGCGGCGCCGCTCAACATCGTGGGCGGCATCAGCGACATGATCAACCCCGAGCACGATGGCTGGCGTGGCACTGGTGACCGCGTCGCCGGCGGCTTATCCGTGGTCGGCGGCGTTGGCAGCATCATGCTCATGACAGCCGGCGGCGCGGCACTCCTGGGGCCGATCGGCGCTCCCATCGTGATCGGCGCCGGCATCGTTGCGGGCGCTTGGGCGTTGGGTAACCTCGTAGCCGACAACTGGGACTCCATCAGCAACTTCGCCCGCAACCCCGGCAGTTACATCGCTGACGGGGCCAAAGAGGTGGCAGGCTTCGCCAAGGACGTAGGCAGTAAGGTGGCAGACGGGGTCAGTGACGCCGCCAAGTCAGTCGGAAACTTTGTCGGAGGGATATTCGGATGACCACCAGCACCATGAAATGGACCCAGCGGGACATTGAGGCCGCGGCCAAGGTCCTTGCCTCGGCCAGCGCGATCGGCGCCCCTTTGCCAACGCTGACCGATGAAGAAGTTGTGGCCCTGGACGGTGTTCAGCATGAGCAGCTTGTTGCCCTGCCGTGGCTTTCTGCCCAGGACGCAAGCAAGGAACTGATGTGCGCTATCGCGTTGCGTGGCCTGCTCGCCAAGGAACTCGTTTACCCGGTGGTCTTCGAGGGTGAAACCGAGCCCTCGCGTTTGCACGCCACCGAAGAAATCACGGGCGCACTCACCCTGCGCCGCAGCGGCAGCAGCGTAGTCTCCGTGGAACGCACCGTGTCCACCGGCAAGCGCTGGCTCTACGGCTACCTGCACGATGAAGGCGTTCTGCTCGAAGAAGTGGACGAAAGTGGCCTGCACGGCTTCACCGTTGTCACCCGCGATCAGCTGGTTCCGCGCCTGGCCGAGTTCGTAGACCCCCAGCAGGCTGCAGCCCGCGACACCGAACCTACCCTCTACACGGAAGCCCAGTTCGAGGCGCACGCCGCCACGGCCTTGGCCGACACCCAGGCCGCCAGCAACGTAGTGGCCTTCAACTCCAATACCAACGAGTTCCCCACGGTTACCGTGTACACCGGCCCCTCCGGCGTTCACGTGCTGACACCGCGTGTGGAGGGTTCCCCGCAATCAGGCCTCTCGGAGCAGACCGAATCGGTGTCCTTCGAGCTGCAGGAAACCTCAGCACCATCGTTGGCCCGCGTCCTCGGTGGGCTTGCGGGACTGGCCTGACGCTAAGCACCCAAGCCGTACACCGCCGTCGAGCTGAAAGCCCCTCATGAGCACTTCGAAGTCCACCACCCTCACAGGCCTGCTTGACGCTGTCAACGGCCGCCCCGTTCGCCGCCATCCTGAAACCGGCGCGTACTTCGTCAAGGCCTCGGGAGGCGCCCACTTCTGGGGCCGAGTGCTGGACGCCTTGGTGTTCCTTGTTGGCTACATCATTCTGGCCGTGATCCTCGCGGTGGTCAGGGAATCCATGATGAACAGCGGCTCGGCACTCGGGTACAACGACGGTTTGTGGCTGACGCTGTATGTTGTCCTGTGGTTCGTGGGTCTATTCGCTTACGGCATGATCTGGGGCTCCGCGGGCAGCGTTGGCGACGCCGCAGCCGGCATGCGCTCAGTTCGGATCAAGAACGGCACGACGGCGGGAGCTTGGTTGGGCGGTTGGCGTGCCATCTGCTGGTCCTTCTTCCCGTTCTTCGTGGTGATGCTCATTGCCTCCGCAGTAAGCGGCGGCGGAGACGACACTTGGGACCCGAAGTTCGCAGCTATTGACCGGCGCTCGGGAATCGCCCAAGGCCAGCCTCCAGTCCCGGACCCCAAGGTGACGGCCGCAGATCAGGCAGCCGAAGCGGAGCGGCGGAACCTGCCCAACCTCTACGGCCAGCGTCCGGATGCGCGGCCGTAATTGGCTGGTTCGCCGGGTGGAGCGCAGGCTCGAGCCTGAGCTTGGCCAGCTTCGCTACGTCGCATCCTCTCGCAGGATCTTCTGGAAGGCGTTCATCCCCTGCTTGGTAGTGGGCTTCGTTTTCGGGACCGTTGCCGAATTCGTCAGCCCAATTCGCTCCACCAGGGAGGCCGGGCACTTCAACGATCCGGTACTGTTCGTCACCGCAAGCGTCCTCACCGGCTTGTTGCTGTGGGGCATGACTTTTCTTGGGAGCTTCCGCAAACTGCTGGTTTTTGACCGCGGGATGGTGGCCAAGTACTCCCAAAAGCAGACACAGGTGCTAATTCCCTGGAGTGACATCGCGCCCGGGAGCCTCAAAGCGCTGACCACGGCTGACGGCAGTGATCCCGACCGCCGATTGGTGGCCCGCCAGAAGGTTTCGTTGGGTGCCGGCGGACGCAATGCCTTGGTTTTCCAAGCCCGGGAAACCTTCTGGGTCTTCGCCTCCGACGAGGATCCGCGGCCCTTGGTCATGGCAGTCCAGGAAAGTCTTCGTCAGGCAGGAATGGCCGATGCCGTCCGCGCCACATCAGGTGCGTTGCCCGCCGTCGTACTGACCGGGCGAACGGCGCTTGACTGAACAGCAGGCAAATTTTGCCCTTGCAGAGCTGCTACCAGCCGGTAGCATGTGATCAACTATGTTCACTCTCACCATCAACCAACGCGATAGCCGCCGCGACGGCGACCTCGTACCGCAGCTGCTCAAGGACCTGCGGCACATTCCCGCGAGGCTCGACTTTGACCGCTCGGTTGAGGATGAGGTGCAGGGAATCGTCGAATGCAGCCACCAGGCTGTGGAGACGGCCCTGATCGCACTCCGGACAGGCCAGTGGTACGTGGGAATCGGCGTGGGGCCCATCAATGAGCCGCTGCCCAACCTGGTCAAGGATGCCTCGGGGCATAGCCTCGTTTACGCCCGGCGGGCTGTCGATCGACTGCGTAGCGGCAAGGAACGTATTCCCGTAGCAGTTGATGGCCCCCTCCCGGCACTGGCTTCTGAAGCCGAAGCCGTGCTGCGGCTCCTCGGGCACATCGTGCTTCATAGGAGCGCGGCTGAATGGCGTGTGCTGGATCTGCTTACTCCGGGTGTCCGGGGCCAACAGAAAGCCGTCGCCCAGGAGCTCGGCATTACTACCCAAGCCGTGAGCAAAGCCTTGGCACGCGCGCAGTGGGCAGAGGAACACGCCGCCCGTCCAGCCGCCGCCCGCTTGCTGCAGCTGATCCTCGAAGTGCGCTGATCCAAGACCGGGCGCAGCAAACCCAGCTGAGTCGCAGTTGAGGCCGTTTTGAGCGTTCAAAACGGCCTCTGCTGCGACTCAGACTCTTCTATGTCTGTCAAGCCGCGGTTGTCAGTTCGGATGAGGCACTAAGGGTCCGGTAGATGCGGCGG
>NZ_JCAXEJ010000031.1:0-22776 GCF_059759005.1 Paenarthrobacter sp. GQ52 | reverse complement strand
CGGGGGGTCTCCCGCATTTAACAACAAAACCCACACCGCACTGTTCCTCACCCGGGCTGAAACCCGGCTGAGCTAAGACTCAGCCGGGCAACACTCACTAGCGCCAGAACTCGGTGAGGTGCTCGGCGAGGACCCTGCCCTGGCCGAAGCCGGCTTGGGCAGCAGCCGGCCGCAGCGTCAGATCCATCGCATTGATGCCGAACAGGTGCTCCGCCTCGCTGTCGGGGAAGATTGTCTCAACCAGGCTCCCGCTGCGCCGCAGTTCGTCGACTTGCCCGGATAAGTGCATGCCCCACTCCAACGGAGTCCGAGTCCGGCCGCCAAACGGAGACAGCACCAGTACGCGGCTGTACCCGGCTGCCAGGTCCGCATTCTCAGCGTTGGCCCGGTAGCCGCCGTCGATATATTGATTGCTGCCGATAGCGTAGGCGAAGCCACTGTCGCAGCTGGCCGCCACGGCGTCAACCAATTCCACTCCGCTATGGCGGTGGAACACCACAGGTTCACCGGTTCCGGCATCAACTGCTGTGAGCAACACCAGTCGTTCCGGCCACTCCTGATGAGGCAGCCGGGCTGCAACGGTTGCGTGCCACCGCGCATTGGAGTCGTCCATAGCTGCAGCCATGTCTATTACGGCGGCGCCCATCCTGCAGCGCATATCCGCCATATCCGTAGAGGACTCCAGGATTTTTGCCTGTTCGCTCCATGTGGTCGGACACGGGCCGGGCTCAGTTTGTGGCCCCAACGGTATCAACCAAGCCGGAGGGTCTTGTCGGAGCGGCTGCAAGGATGGCGTCAAAGAGCTCGGCGGGGTTTGCCCAAGCAAGCTGGGCCGCCGCCGTCGATCCAGCAGACGTGCCGACGGTGAGGTCCGCGGCGGTCACGTCCAACCCGGCGTCGAACAGTCCAGCGACGACGCCGATCAGCCACGCGTTACCGGTGGAGCCGCCGCCACCGAGGATTAGAGCCCTCTCGCCGTCGGGCACCCGGTGTGAGGCGTCAACCCTTAGCTGAGGCTGGTGCGACCGAGGTTGGTCGGAAGCCGAGGCGGAGGTCAGGGGAGAAGAAGATGTTGTGTTCATGGGAGTCGCCTTTCGCGAATTGCCTGACGGGCACTCCCAGTGGCGACTAACTCAGTCGCGAGATCGTGGACTGCAGGGGAGCGCCCACTATGGATACTGCGTACATGGGTCTCACCTCCTGGTCTTGGTTCACGATCACCCGAAAACTATCATTCAGCCGACTCACACGCAATCGCCGGGATGGTGGCAGGTAGAGTCTGGAGATGATTCTCACCCGAAGCCTGGACCACGTCTTAGCGGGCGAAGAGGCTGGTCAGCTTCTCCTGCGCCCGCTGGAACACACAGACGCGGCCGCCCTGGCCGCTGCCTACCGGCGAAACCGTGAGCACCTGGCACCGTGGGAACCAACCCGGGCTGATGAGTTCTACACCACTACAGGCCAGTCGGCGGTGATCCAGGCGAAACTGAATCTCTACGAACAAGGCACTGAGGTGCCTTGGGTGTTGACGACAGCAAAAGGCATCATCGGGATGATCACTCTCTCCGGGATTGTCCGGGGACCCTTCTTGAATGCCAACCTCGGCTACTGGGTGGATGCGGCCTGGACGGGCAAGGGCATAGCATCAGGCGCGGTGGCCGCCGTCGTGGATATGGCCGAAAATGAGCTCTGTCTGCACCGTATCCAAGCCGCTACGCTGGTCCACAATGCGGGCTCCCAAGCCGTCTTGAAGCGGTCTGGTTTCGAGCGGATCGGGATGGCGCCCTCCTACCTGCAGATCGCGGGGGAGTGGCAGGACCACGTACTATTCCAGCGCATTCTGTTCTAGCCGGGGAGGCCCGGCAGGGCGGCGGCTGTCCCTACTGCCGATGCCGTAGGGTACGCCAAGGGCGTAAAGCACCCCTAAAAACCCCGAAAATCCGGTGATTTTGGTCAAAAAGGCGCGGAAACACGCGGAATTTGCTGGCCATGTCAGCCCAAGCTGGTAAGTTTTCGAACAGTGGCTTGCTCGCATTCCGCTTGAAAGCTCAAAAACGTATGAGTCCAGGAGGACGTAAATGGCTAAGAACCGTAGTGAACTCGTTGCAGAGGTAGCAGGCAAGGCTGGCACCAGCCAGGCAGCAGTCAACTCCGTGCTCGATGCACTGTTCGAAGTTTTCGAGACTTCTGTCGCCGCCGGCGAAAAGATCACCATCCCGGGCTGGCTCGCAGTTGAGCGCACCGACCGTGCAGCTCGCACGGGCCGCAACCCGCAGACCGGCGAAACCATCCAGATCGCAGCCGGCCACAGCGTCAAGCTGACCGCTGGCTCCAAGCTGAAGGCTGCTGTCGCCAAGAAGAAGTAACTACTCTTCGGCGAACGCCTTGAAGGGACGGCAACCTTTGGTTGCCGTCCCTTTGCCGTTATTGCTGTTAGTTAATGCACATAGCGCATTATCCGATTCGCAGCCCGGCGGCAGGTAGCGGACAATGGATAAGTGCCATCAGCAAGAAGCTCCGCTACTGCCCCTTCGCCTGTTCCCAAGCCGGGAGCGCGGGGAGGCACTACAGTCGCGGGCATTTCCTTGCCGTGGCAACTGGCCGGCCTGGCGGTGCTGTTCCTGACTCTTGCGGCGGCCCTCATCTTCTCCGGCGCCTCAGCTGCCCGGCAGGTTTCTGATCCAGGCGCATTGGTCCGTTGGGGCCTTCCTTTCGCGAAAGCAATCCACAACGTGTCAGTGGCAACAGTGGTTGGTGGCCTGATCTTTGCCGTCGGCATCCTGCCCAAGAACCTCGGCGGCTCGCGGTCCCGTGAGAAGGATGCTGACGCGCCCGAACATCCGGCCTTCGCCCGGGCCTTGGCAGTTGCTGCGGCAGCCGGCGCAGCCTGGACTTTGTCCGCGGTGGCGGTCCTTGTACTCACTTACGCAGATGTCGCGGGGCAGGGGCTCTCGGGAGACGCGGAGTTTACGCGCTCCCTGGTCTACTTCATGACGGACATCGAGACCGGCAAGGCTTGGCTCGCGGTCACCATCATTGCCGCTGTCGTCACCACTGCGCTGTTCGGGGTGAGATCCTTGACCGGGCTGGCGTTCACTCTGCTGCTGGCCTTGATCGGCCTCATTCCCACCGCATTGATCGGACACTCCTCCAGTTCCAGCGACCACGAAGGCGCCATCAACTCGCTGGGGCTCCACCTTGTAGGGGTCTCCACGTGGGTTGGCGGCATCATCATGCTTGCGGTCCTCTCCGGCATCCTCACGGGTTCCAGGAGCAAGGGCACACCAGACATCACCGAGCAGACCCTGAGCCGCTTCTCGACGCTTGCCGGCTTCGCCTTTGTCCTCGTGTTTGCCTCCGGCGTCATCAATGCCGCCATCCGAGTGACCAACCCCGCGGACCTGTTCGGGTCTCCGTACGGTCAACTCATCGTCGCGAAGTCCTTGGCCACGTTGGTGTTGGGTGGCATCGGCTTCATGCACCGACAGTGGGTTATCCCCCAGCTTGGCAAGAACGGCTCCATGTCGTCCCGCCGCGTGCTGTGGCAGCTTGTGTTGGTTGAGCTTCTGGTGATGGGCGCGACGTCGGGACTCGCCGTCGCGTTGGGACGCTCAGCCCCGCCCCAGCCCACCACCTACGCACCTGATGCATCGCCGTCGTTCATCCTCTCCGGTTACGAGCTTCCGCCCGAGCTGACGCCGGAGCGCTGGCTCACGGAATGGCGCTTCGACTGGCTGTGGGTGGGAGTGGCGCTGTTCGGCGCGGTCACCTACATCCTTGGCATCATCAAGGTCCGCCGGCGTGGAGACAAATGGTCCTGGTTCCGGGCAGTCAACTGGATCATCGGACTGCTGGTACTCACTTACATCACCTCGGGCCCACCCGCTGTCTACGGCCGCGTCCTTTTCTCTGCGCACATGGTGGACCACATGGCCCTGACCATGGTGGCGCCGATCTTCCTTGTCCTTGGCGCCCCCGTAACCCTTGCCTTGCGAGCCCTGCCCGCCAGGGGCGAAGGCGCCCACGGCTCACGTGGCTTGCGCGAGTGGCTGCTGCTGTTTGTGCACTCCAAGTTCTCGCAGATTGTGACGCACCCGCTGTTCGCCGCTGCCAACTTCGCGGGCTCCATCGTCCTGTTCTATTACTCGGACCTGTTCAGCTTGGCGATGCGCGAGCATGTGGGCCACGAGCTCATGAACGTGCACTTCCTTCTGACCGGCTACATCTTTGTGCTGAGCATGATCGGTAGCGATCCCCTTCCCCGCCGCGCCCCCTTCCCCATGCGCCTGCTTCTATTGCTGGCCACCATGGGTTTCCACGCATTCTTTGGTGTGGCCATCATGGGCGGGACCGGGCTGCTGGCCGCTGACTACTTCGGCAACCTGGGCCGGGCCTGGGGTCCGTCGGCCATCGGGGACCAGCAACTGGGCGGTGCCGTGGCGTGGGGTATCGGCGAAGTTCCCACGTTGCTGGTGGCAATCGGCGTGGCTGTCTTGTGGTCGCGATCGGACGAGCGGGAGACCCGACGGGTTGATCGTGCGGCCGACAGGAATAATGACGCCGATCTCAGTGCTTACAACGATATGTTTGCCCGGCTCGCTGACCGCGATGCCAAGATGGCGAACCGCACCACCCAAGCACCCAGGACGCCCCAAGCATCCACGACAGCGCAGGCGGAACGCAGCAACGCCGAACGCCCCACCACAGACTCTGCCGGGCAAACTGAACCGAACACCAAGCTGGAAGGACGCTGATGAGCGAAACCGTACGTACCCAACACCGGGTCCGGGCCTCCGAACTGGAGGGCCGCGGCTGGCTCAACACGGGCGGGAAATCCCTTGACCTCGAGTCCTTGCGCGGCAAGATCGTGCTGCTGGATTTTTGGACCTTCTGCTGCATCAACTGCCTGCACGTGCTGGACGAGCTGCGCCCGCTTGAGGAAAAGTACTCGGACGTACTGGTGACGGTCGGCGTGCATTCGCCCAAGTTCGAACACGAAGCGGATCCCGTAGCTCTGGCATCCGCCGTGGAACGTTACGAGATCCACCACCCTGTCCTGGACGATCCTGAACTCGCAACGTGGAAGGCGTACACCGCCCGCGCATGGCCCACACTGGTGGTCGTTGACCCCGAGGGCTACATTGTTGCCCACCTCTCCGGCGAGGGCCATGCCGACGGCTTGGCCGTCCTCCTTGAGGAACTCGTGGCCGAGCACGAAGCCAAGGGGACCCTCCACCGCGGTAACGGCCCGTATGTGGCTCCCGTGCCGACGTCGGGCACCTTGCGCTTCCCTGGTAAAGCGACTCAGCTCGCCAACGGCAACTACCTGGTAGTGGACTCGGGCCATCACCGCTTGGTGGAACTCCGCCCCGATCTTGAAACTGTGGAGCGCGTCATCGGCTCCGGCACCAAGGGGTACCTCGACGGACAGTCGGAGATCGCCCAGTTCAACGAACCCCAGGGCGTGACCCTGCTGCCGTCGGAACTGGCGTGGAAGCTCGGCTACGACGCGGTGGTTGCCGATACCGTCAACCATCGCCTGCGCGGCGTCACCCTGAGTTCCGGCTACGTTCAGACGCTCGCCGGCAATGGTGTCCAGCGGCTGCTCGACGCCGGTCCTGCCCGGGTGACGGACACCGGCGCCGGCACTTGGTCCGAACACCACGACGGCGGCCCTGCTGACTTCGCTGCCGACGCGATCGATGTTGGGGCGCTGGGTCTGGGAACCGAGGTTTCACTGTCCTCCCCGTGGGACGTGGTCTGGAGCGAAAAGCTGCAGCGGGTTGTGATCGCCATGGCCGGAACCCACCAGATTTTCGCCTTCGACCCCCTGGCCAACGAGGTTTCCATCCTTGCCGGTTCCGGACTTGAAGGCCTTCTGGACGGCAAGGCGGAGGAAGCCTGGTTCGCCCAGTCCTCCGGCCTGGCCATCGATGGTGAAGACAACATCTGGGTGGCTGACTCGGAAACATCCTCCTTGCGTCGCCTGGTGGTCAGCGATTCCGGTGTGAGCGTGGAAACCGCCATCGGCAAGGGCCTGTTTGATTTCGGGTTCCGTGATGGCGAGGCTGCTGAAGCACGCCTGCAGCACCCCTTGGGTGTCACGGTTCTGCCGGACAATTCCGTGGCCATCGCTGATACCTACAACGGTGCCGTTCGTCGCTACGATCCTGCCACCAAGTCTGTATCCACCTTGGCGAGGGGCCTCGCTGAGCCGAGCGACGTCGTCGTGGTTCAGGTAGAAGGCAGCGATCCGCTGCTGGTAGTTGTGGAGTCGAACAAGCACCAACTGGTCCTGGTTCCCATTCCCAAGGAAGCCCAGCAGGTGGACGAGGGAGCATCGCAGACTCACCGTCCCAAGAGCCCGGTAACTCCCGGGAACCTTGAGCTCGCAGTGCGTTTCCAGGCCCCCACCGGCCAGAAACTGGACGACCGTTGGGGCGATCCTACACAGCTGAAGATTTCCTCGACGCCGCCGGAACTGCTGGTCTCCGGTGGAGGCACGTCGGTGGGCTTGCTGCGCACCCTTGAACTGTCTGCTGACGTTCCCGAGGGCATCCTTCACATCACCGCCCGCGCGGCGGCCTGCGATGGCCCCGAGACCGAAGACGGCGAAATCCCCGATCACGCTGCTTGCCATCTCTACCAACAGGACTGGGGCATCCCGGTAGTCTTGCAGGCTGACGGTGAGTCCGAACTGGTGCTGGACCTGCGCGGCATGGACTAAGCCTTGCAAACTGAAATGGCCCGGGTCTGACTCCTTCAGGAGTTGGCCCGGGCCTTTTCGTGCCGTTGGACTGTTCAAAACCGGGCCAGCCCGGGTGAGTGGTTTGTCCAGTATTCAGCGCATCGAGCGTGCCTTGCTTTTCATCTGGAGCCGCGTCAGTTCAAGAGAGACCGCCGGCGGGACAACGAAGCAATCAGGCAAGGAATGCTGGTGCTGAGGTTCTTCCATGACGACATCGTGTACTCGCCGGAGAAGATGCTCCGGCATGTGCGTGAAGTCCTTCTTCGTGGGCCGGCCCCGAATGTGGTCGGACCAGCCCAGTTTAGGGTGGCTCTCATGGCACCACGGGCCATGATCGCGGGAGGGGGGGTGGAAGCTGGGCCAGTTCAGCGCGAGGGCAAAAATCAGAAGGTCAGCATGGGGGTGACGGTCACAGTGTCTGCCCCTACGTCCAGCTGGGTGGTGAAGCTGAAGTCGTGCTCCACGTTGAGGTCGTTGACCAGCCCGGTGAAAAGGTTGATCTCCCGGGCAGTCAGGGTGGCCTTCCCGTTGAGCGGAGCCACCACCCATTTACCGCTGAACGGTTCAATGGTGATCTTGGGGTACTCGGTGATTGCCCACTTGATGGTTCCGTCCACCACCCGGGCGTTGCTTGCATGATAGAACGGGCAGTCCGGCTGCAGGCGCTGTTGCTCGGTGGCCTGGGCCGCGCACGTGTCCAGGAATTCCCGGACCTTGCCAGCCACTGCCTCGTTCATGGCAGCGGTGGACCGTGTCTGCAGGTTCAGGGGTGCCTGGCCGCCGTCGCGTGTTGAAACAAGGGCCGATGCCGTAGGGGCTTCGAAGTAGGTGCCATTCAGGCTTGCCTCGTACTTGCCGGGGAAGAACACGGCAAAGTTGTTGCGGCCGTTGGGCATGTTCACGGGTACGCCGTTGAGTGTGGCCTCGCTGGAATTGACCACGGTGACTTCTATGGTGGGAAGCGTTGTGGGCACGAACGCCCATTTAGCGAAGAACAGCCACTGGGTCCCGGTCCGTTCCATCAGGAATTCCGTGTGGAGACGGCTGCCGTCCAAGGTGTAGTCCACCGGCACGGCCATGCGGTTGCTGCCCCGGGGTTCGGGGTTTCCCACCTTGATATCGGACATCTTGGAAGCGGCCGTTTGCAAGGCTGTGCCGTCCAACATGGCGGGGTTCGCGCTGGGAACTTTGGCGCGCAGCAAGCCTAGGGCTTCTTCACCTTCACCCTTCTGCAGGGCCTCCAGATATTCCTTGACAGGCTGTTGAGGACTGGCCACCGAGGAGCTCACCAGGTTGATGCACACGATGGCTCCGGCGGCAGCAAGCATCAGACCGAGCAGCCATCCGGCTGCGGTCTTGACGAAAGCTTGACTCAACTGCACGCCCTTTACGTTACCTGCCGCGGCCGCTATCACCGTGCAGGAAGGCCTCGGAGCGACTTATATCCACCGATTGGAGAAGGCCCGACGCCGGCTGGCAGCAGACGCTGCTGCCGCCCGCCGTCGTGGTTCCGCTGGCAAAACAGTAGTAAAACAGGACTAGCGGCGACGCCGCGAAGACGTGCCGAAGACCCCACGCATGAGATCGCGGCCAAGCTGTGTTCCCATGGATCGGACCATGCTCTTCAGCCCGCCACCCAGCGCTCCACCGAGGGCGCCGGCGATGTCCCCGAACATGCCGTCCTGGGGGGAAGACTGCGGCGCTGGAACCGGCGCAGGCGGTGCAGGGAAAGACTCAGGCGACGAGGACCGGGAGCTGGGACGGCCCAGGATTTCTTCCTCAATACGGCGGGCTTCGGCGTCGATGTCGGCCTGCGAATTACCGGAAGACGACGAGGTAGACGCCGGCACCGGCGGCAGCCCGGGCGCTGCGTCTCCGGTAGGAACGGCTGCTTGGCCATTGAGTTTTTCGTAGGCGGAGAGGTTGTCCACCGCGGTGCCGTACTTGACCAGCAGCGAGGACGCAGCAACCGTGCTGCGAATGAGCTCGTCAGCGCTGGGCCCCATCACCGACTCGGGAGCACGGAGGCGGGTCAAGGCAACGGGGGTGGGTGCTCCCTTCTCGTTCATCACAGTGATGACGGCCTCGCCGATGCCAGCGGAGGTGAGGGTCTCTTCGAGGTCGTAGTCGCTGACAGGGAATGTGGACACCGTGGCCTTCAACGCCTTGGCATCCTCCGGGGTGAAGGCTCGGAGGGCATGCTGCACGCGGTTGGCCAGCTGGCCGAGGACGTCGGCCGGAACATCCTTGGGTGTCTGGGTGACGAAGAAGATGCCCACACCCTTGGAACGAATGAGCCGGACGGTGGTGGTGATGGCTTCCAGGAAGGCCTTGGACGCGCCGTTGAACAGCAGGTGCGCCTCGTCAAGGAAGAAGACGAGCTTGGGCTTGTCCAGGTCACCGGCTTCGGGCAGGTCCTCGAACAGGTCGGCAAGGAGCCACATGAGGAACGTAGAGAACAGCAGCGGCTTGGTCTGGAGCGTGGGCAGCTCCAAGCAGCTGATGACGCCGCGGCCGTCCGGTGCGGTGCGGAGGAGTTCAGCGGTGTCGAACTCGGGCTCGCCGAAGAACTTCTCCATGCCCTGTGCCTCCAGCGTGACCAGCTCACGCAGGATCACACCGGCTGTGGCCTTGGACAGTCCGCCAAGGTTTGCGAGTTCGGCCTTGCCTTCATCCGAGGTGAGGAACTGGATGACGGCGCGGAGGTCCTTGAGGTCGATCAGCTCCAGGTTGTTCTTGTCCGCGAAGTGGAAGATCAACTGGAGGCTGGATTCCTGGGTGTCGTTGAGGTCCGTGATGCGGGACAGCAGGATGGGGCCGAACGAGGTAATTGTGGCGCGGACGGGGATCCCGTGGCCGTCCCCACCGAGCGAGAGGAACTCAACCGGAAAATTCTTCGCAGACCACTCCTGACCCAGCGCCGAGGTGCGTGCCGTCAGCTTTTCACTGCCAGTGGCCGGCGTTGCCAACCCTGACAGGTCACCCTTGATGTCCGCGAGGAAGACCGGAACACCCGCCGTGCACAGCTGTTCGGCGATCATGTGCAGCGTAACCGTCTTGCCGGTGCCCGTGGCACCGGCAACCAGTCCATGCCGATTCATCATGGCCAGTGGCAAGCGGACCTGTGCCTCTTTGTGGATTTCGCCGTCGACGATCGCGGCACCCAGCTCGATGGTGGCACCTTCCAGGGTGTAGCCCTGCTGGATGGTGGCGAGTTTTTCGGCAGTTGTTGCGGTGGGTTTGTTGGCCATGCGCATAGCTTAGCTGTGCACGGCAAGATCCTTGCTGAAGGCCAGATGCTTGATGTCCTCGGGGTCTGCGGCGAGGTCGAACAGCGCTTTGTAACCTGTGGCGAGGTAGAGGTTTTTCGCCTCGGGCTGGCGCGGACCGGTGGTCAGGTACAGCTTCCGGTAGCCCCGCTGTCGAGCCTCATTTTCCAGTTCGGCCAGCACCAGTCGCGCCAAACCTCGACGACGATGCGCTGAGTGCGTCCAGATCCGCTTCAGTTCGGCGGTGTGCTGGTCGTATCGGCGGAATGCGCCGCCAGCCACGGACTCGCCGTTCTCCTGAATGATGATCAGTGCCCCGTGCGGAGCTTCGAATTCCTCGGCCGGGTACCTGTTCAGTTCCTCCGCAGCGCCGCCGGTTCCGAACAGGTTGCCGTAGCGCGTTTCGTATTCGACGGCGAGCTCGTCCAGGAGCGGGCGGACGCGGGGATCGCGCATGGGCAGGCTGAGGACGGTAAGGCCCGACGTCGGGAGGGTTGGCGTTGCGGTCATGTCAGGCCTTTCGTAGGTGGAACCCAAGTAGGTAGCAGTTAACGTCGTTTTGAGGGCTCATAACGACGTTAACTGCGACTCAGTTGGGTGCGTGGCGGCAACCGTGGACAGGATCCGTCGCGCCAGGGCGTCGTTCTCCCGGAAGGGTGCAGCGTTGGTGTTGGGACGGGCGAACGCCCCTGCGCCCCACCCGGACGTCCACGGGCCCACCGCGAACAGACCCTTCTGAGGAGTATCAACAGGGGACAGGACCTCGTGATTCCCGGAGACCAGAAGTTTGCCGGTGGAGTGGGCACCGTCGGAGGTGAGGAGCCTCTGTTCGGTGCCCCATCCGGCGTCGTGCAGGTCAGTCAGAGCGGGATTCGCTGAACGCTCGACTGAAGCGGCGGGCAGCCGCGCCTCGATGAAAGCGGACGCGTCCACCACCACGGGCGACTGGAACGTCCCGGCCACGAACCTGCCAACGGAGTCGTCAGCACGAACCCACATGCCCGGTCCCAGGAACTTCAGGAGCCCGGCCCTGTGCAGCGCGAGCATCTCGCGAAGCCGATGCGCCGGCGGTCCCGAATCCACGAAACTGAAGAAGCCATGCCACCAACCATGGATGGTCTGCTGGGAGCGCGCGTTGAGCCGCTCCTGGGGGACCAGGCGGCCCAGGTCCATATACACGAACAACAAAGCGGTGAACAGGGCCAGGGTCTCGGAATGGTCGGGGCTGGTCCGGAGGTCAAGGTCGTTCTGGATATAGGCGGCCACGGAGCGCTGGACCGATTCATGGCTGGCGAAGGCGCAGCCGCTCAGCGGGTGGTCCAATTTTTCGAGGTCCAAGCGCAGCGCAGGATCCGGCACGGAAAACGCCACCAGTTCTTCCCGGGCGGCGCTGTACCAATCGACGGCGTCGAACCTCGCCTCGAAGCTGGCCCACGTCCCGAGCACCCGCGACGGGTAGCCGGTGAACAGCTCCCGGTAATACGCGTAGCCTGCATCTTTGGCGATCAACGGCCACAAGTGTGCACGGAAGTCGAGTTCCTGGTGCTCTGCGAGCAGGGCATCAATGGCCTCGGCCGTGAAGTAGCGCGGACGGGCGATCGGCTCGCCGCGCAAAACGGAAGAGATCTTGGAGTGGTACGGCACACCGCGTCGTGACCCGGCCCAGACCCGCGGCTCGGCACCGGACGGCACGTACTCGAGTTCGCCGTCGGACCTTTCTTCAAAGCGGCCGTCGCGGCCTTCGAACAACAGCACCATCAGATCCACAAAGGCGAGGCCCATACCGGAAACAATCACGTCCTGCCCGGGCTCAATGGCGGAGTAGTCCACGTCCGTGGTGTACGACGGCGGCGCATGGAACCCGCCGTGCCGGGCTGCGAACTCACTGAGTCCGGCAGATTCGGGGCCAGGCAAGGAATCGGTGTGGCCAAGCGCGTAAACCACGACGTCGGCAACCACCTCGGTGCCGGAAGCCAGCCGCACATGGTGCGCACCGTCGTCGGGCTCGCCACCCGACGCAGCTGAAGCACCGCCAGCTGAAGCACCACCGCCCGAAGAGCGCACGACGCCGGTGGCCGTGTCGCGATGCACTGTCACGGTCACGTCCGGGCCAAGGGCGCTCACGGCCCGGCGGAAGAACCACTCAAGGTACTTGCTCTGCAGTTGCCGGGTGGGGAATGACGCGGGAGTCAGTGCGCGGAGTTGGGCGAGCAGGTGCGGCTCGAAAGCTGGAACGTCCCGGATGCTGCCATCCAGCACCCCCGCAGCCCACGTGGAAAGCCCTGGTCCGTCAATCGAAGGCCCGTCGCAGGCAACCGAGGCATCCGTGAACATGGTGACGTCCGCAGCCGTGGAGTTCAGCAGTAGCCCGGGATCCTGGTCATAGCGCCAGATCCTCCCGGAGCCGGGTTCATGCGGTTCGATGACATGGACGTGCAGGGGACCGTGGAACAGTGCGGGACGGTTGGCCGCGAGCCGTTCCAGGACGCCGGCCGTGCGCGGGCCGCCGCCGATGAACGCGATAGCGGGTACTCGTGACGGCATGGGATCTCCTGAAAAGCAGTGATTGGTGATGCCCAATCTAAGGACGAAGCAGGCTGCCGGTCGAGGCGGCGGTAACCGCCGTTCACCACACGTCACGCAGCGTTAAGACGCGCAAAACCACGTCTCATTTAACGGTTCGGGAAGGAAATTGTGACGCTGTGCGAACTCCTGCGAAGCCGCGCGAAGTCCAGTGAAGAAGTGCAAATTCCCGCCTTGCTGCCGGGTTTCGCGCGGCCCTAGATTGGCAGCCATCCGATAGACAACAACCGATCTGAAATGAGGTGGCGCATGAGTGCAATCGCACCGCCTGCCACGGCGGAAACGTCACCGCCCACCCCGGACTACTCCGAGTACAAGCTGGTTCCGGCCCGGCATCCATGGCGATGGGTGGGCACCGTACTGGTTGCTGCCGGCGTCGCAGCCATTGCATGGTCGCTGGTCACCAACCCGCGCTGGGAGTGGGGAGTGGTGGCTGAATGGTTCACGGCCCAGTCGGTGGTCAACGGACTCATTGAGACACTCAAGCTCACAGCCATTTCCGGTGTCCTTGGCTTCGTCCTCGGGTTCATCCTGGCCCTCATGCGCCTGTCCGCCTCGCCGCTGCTGGTCTCGGTGTCCTGGACGTTCTCCTGGATCTTCCGCTCCACGCCGCTGCTGGTCCAACTCCTGCTTTGGTACAACCTCGGTTACCTGTACGAGAAGATCAGCCTGGGCATCCCTTTCACGGACGTCCGCTTCTTCGAGGCACAGACCACCACGCTCATCAGCCAGTTCGCCGCGGCCGTCCTGGGACTCACCCTGAATCAGGCGGCCTACTCCGCCGAAATTATCCGCGGCGGCATCCTCTCCGTGGACCAAGGCCAGCTGGAAGCTGCCTCCGCCTTGGGTATCCCGGCGTGGAAGAGGTCCACCAGGATCGTGCTGCCGCAAGCCATGCGCGCTATCCTGCCCAACGCGTTCAACGAGATCATCGGCCTGGTCAAGGGCACCTCCATTGTGTACGTCCTGGCCTACTCCGAACTCTTCTACACGGTCCAGGTCATCTACAACCGGACCCAGCAAGTGCTTCCGCTGCTGCTCGTCGCCACGCTCTGGTACGTGGTGATCACCTCGGTGCTCAGCGTTTTCCAGTACTACATTGAACGCCACTTCTCCAAGGGCGCCCTGCGGATCCTGCCGCTCACGCCGTTGCAGAAGGCCCGGAAGTTCTTCACCACCCACGTTGCTGCCACTCCCACCAAGGACGCCCGATGAGCATCATCGCTGCACGCAAAGAATCCACGAAGACGGCCCAGACTGGCGGTTCAGCCGGCGCTCCGGCCGGCACTCCTGCCAGCACGACGACGGCACGCCCCGCCTCGGCGGAAAGGACAGCAACCCGCGGTCAGGTGGACATCACCAACGTCCGGAAATCCTTCGGCGCTACCGAGGTCCT
This sequence comes from Paenarthrobacter sp. GQ52, assembly GCF_059759005.1. Taxonomy (NCBI): domain Bacteria; kingdom Bacillati; phylum Actinomycetota; class Actinomycetes; order Micrococcales; family Micrococcaceae; genus Paenarthrobacter; species Paenarthrobacter sp. GQ52. Next base: position 8,780 of record NZ_JCAXEJ010000031.1, on the reverse strand, counting down.
CAAAGGCGTCTCGTTGTCAGTGCCGCCCGGAGGCGTTGCCGTGATCGTCGGACCCTCCGGCTCCGGGAAGTCCACCCTGTTGCGCACTATCAACCACTTGGAAAAAGTCGACGGCGGTTACATCACCATCGACGGCGAACTGGTGGGCTACGAGGTCCGCGGCAACAAGCTTCACGAGCTTCGTGAGAAGGACATCCTCAAGCAGCGCACCCATATTGGCATGGTGTTTCAGAGCTTCAACCTGTTCCCGCACCTCACTGCCTTGGAGAACGTCATCGAGGCGCCCATCGTGGCTCAGAAGCGGTCCAAGGCCGAAGCCCGTAAACGCGGTCTTGAGCTCTTGGACAGAGTGGGCCTGAAGGATCGCGCCGACGCTTACCCTCGACAGCTTTCCGGCGGCCAGCAGCAGAGGGTCGCGATTGCCCGGGCGCTGGCACTTGATCCCAAAATCCTGCTCTTCGACGAGCCAACCTCGGCGCTGGACCCGGAGCTCGTCAACGAAGTCCTGGACGTCATCCGTGAACTCGCCAAGTCCGGCACCACGCTCATTGTGGTGACGCACGAGATGGGCTTCGCCAGGGATGTCGCGGACACCGTGGTGTTCATGGACCAGGGCCAGATCGTCGAGTCCGGCACTCCTCAGGAGATCTTCGCCAACCCCCGCGAGGAACGCACCCGCAGTTTCTTCTCCAAAGTCATCGAACCAGCTTTCAACATCTAGGACATCCCATGCTTCGCACTACAAAGACCAAGCTCCTGGCACTCGCTGTACTTCCCGCCGTCGTGCTTCCAGTGCTGGCCGGGTGCTCCGATCCTGGGGCGTCGGCAGCCCAACCGGAGTCCGAGGCTGCCAAGAACGGGATCGTCTACAACACGTCAGTGGACCAGAACCGCATCCACGCCGAGAAAGACGCTGCTGCGGCGGGAGCCGTTCCCGAAGCCATCGCCAAGGACGGCAAGCTGACCGTTGCCACCACAGCTGGTTCAATCCCGCTGTCCTTCCACGCGACCGACGACAAGACGCCGATCGGTGTCGAAGTGGACATCGCCCAGCTTGTGGCCGACAAACTCGGGCTGGAGCTGGATCTTCAGGTGACATCGTGGGAGAACTGGCCGCTGAAGACCCAGTCAGGTGATTTCGAGGCAGTCTTCTCCAACGTAGGCATCAACGCCGCCCGCGTGAAGCTGTTCGATTTCTCAACCTACCGGGCTGCCTACATGGGCTTCGAAGCGAAGAAGAGCTCCACGTACGACATCAAGGGTTCTGACGACATCTCCGGCTTGAAGATCTCCGTGGGCTCGGGCACCAACCAGGAGAAGATCCTCCTGGCCTGGAACAAGGAACTCGAAGCCAAGGGCAAGGCGCCGGCCACACTGCAGTACTACTCCTCTGACGCCGACACCATCCTGGCGCTCTCCTCGGGCCGCACGGACCTGAACCTGGCACCGTTCCCCTCGGTGACCTACCGGGAGAACACGCGTGACGACCTCAAGGTAGTGGGCAAGGTCAACGCCGGATGGCCTGCAGAAACGCTCGTTGCCGCCACCACCCTCAAGGGCAACGGGCTGGCTCCGGCCATCACCGATGCCCTGAACTCCACCATCAAGGACGGCTCCTACGGCAAGGTCCTGGAACGGTGGGGGCTCTCCGAAGAAGCCATCCCGGAATCCAAGACGGTCACAGAGGCCACGTTCGGGACCGGCAAATGAAGTTCCAAGTCCTGGACATCATTCCCCACGTGAAGAACCCGGTCACGGGGGAGATCGTCTCCACCGCTGACCGATTGAACCAGGTGGTGGAGACAGCCCGCCGTGCCGAGAAACTCGGCTTCGACAGCTTCTCCGTAGGGGAACGCCACGCAGGCGAGTTCGTTTCGTCATCCCCGACGACGGTACTCGCCGCGATTGCCGCTGTAACCAGCCGAATCCGGCTCCAAACAGGGGTCACCGTGCTCTCTGTGCTTGACCCGGTGCGCGTGGCCGAAGATTACGCCACCATCGACCAAATGAGCCGGGGCCGTTTGGAACTGGTGATCGGCAAAGGCAACGAAGTCCTGCAGTACCCGCTCTTCGGGCTGTCCCTGGACGACCAATGGGACCTCCTGGCCGAGAAGTACACGCTCCTCCGCACCCTGTGGCGCAAGGAAAGCGTCACTTGGTCCGGCCGCTTCAGGTCACCGCTCACCGAGCCAACCACGACGACGCCCCGCCCCTTTGCGGGGTCGCCGCGGATTTGGCACGGCTCGGCTACAACCCTGACGTCCGCTGCGCTCGCCGCCAAATGGGGTGACCCACTGTTTACGGCCAACGCCATCCAGCCCCGCGGAAACTACAAGGTCTTGATCGACCATTACCGCGAAGAGTACGAGCGTCACGGGCACGATCCGCGACACCAATACCTCGGCGCGGGCAGTGGCGCCGGAGGTGTTTTCATCGCGGACACCACTCAGGAAGCCATCCGTCAGTACGGGCCTGTTTATGAAGGGCTGACCGCCAGCCGGAACGTCCCCGGCAACAACTCGCCGTTCAGGGATATCGGGCACGCAGTAGCCGAAGGGCCCGCACTTGTGGGCAGCCCGGAGCAAGTGATCGACAAGATCCTCAGCTACCACTCCCTGTATCAACACGACCTTCAGTCGATCTCCTTGCCCACCACGCTGCCTTTCGAACAGCAGCTGGATATCCTGGAGCGCTTCGCGCTGGAGGTCATTCCGGCCGTCCGGGCTTCTGCGCCGAGCAGCCTGTGGGAAGCCAGCGATCCCTTTGGCGGCCGACCAGAATTCGCCGGAGCCACCGAACCCGACGCCCATGAGCGGCACCGTGCCCACCCGCACGGTTTCCTCGCCGTGACCCACCGGCATTGGCTTAGCAACGAGGCAACGCCGCTGGAAGGCGTGCCCGGCAGCTGGAGTGCGGACGACGACGTCGTACGCGTTGCCGCCGGTACGTTCGTCCCGTTCGAGGCTCCGCGCCCCACCACGGTGGGTGCCGCCGTCGAGGGCATCCAACACGTCTACGAAGCTCCCGGCGAGATTCGTTTCAAACTGGCCGGTGAGGAACTGGCGCTGACGGCGTTCAACGGCCACGCACCGGGTTCGCTGTCCGTGCTGTTCACGGACCAAACCTCCGGCAAGACCACCTACGCGGCCAACCGCTCACTCTCCGTGGTGCCCGCCGCCGACGGCTCCGTGCAGCTCGACTTCAACAGAGCCGTCAACCTGCCGTGCGCCTACACCGACCTTGCCACCTGCCCGTTGCCGCCCGCGGAAAACCGTCTTCCGGTGGCTATCGAAGCGGGCGAGAAGATTCCCTACGAACGTCAGGACCAGCAGTGAGCACCTTCGAAGAGCGCAAGGCCGGATTCCTTGCCATTGAACTCGACGACGCGGGGTATGGGAACATTGCCTCCGCCGTACTCGCGGCCGAGTCGGCCGGTTTCCACGTGGCAACCTTCAAGGACACGCCGGACGCCGGAAGGGTCAACGCCCTGCAGCGTGCGGCTTTCGCCGGACCAGTGACCCGGACCATCGCCGTGGTCCCCGAGGTGGATACCGTCTATACGGAGCCTTTCCACGTCTCCACTCAGCTCGCGAGCCTGGACTACGTGGCGGGCGGCCGGGCCGGGTGGATCGCGACCGCGGCAGAGTCACCCGAGGCTGCTGCCGCCGTCGGACGCTCTTTTGTCCAGGGCGAGGCGCTGGCACAGGAAGCAGCGGCGTCCATCGAGGTTAGCCGGAGGTTGTGGGACTCCTGGGAGGACGACGCCGTGATCCGCGACGTTGCCACCGGGCGTTATATCGACGTCGACAAGCTGCACTACGCGGACTTCGAAACTCCCGCGGACTTTGCAGGACCGGCCTATTCGGTGAAAGGCCCTTCCATCATTCCCCGGCCGTTGCAGGGTCAGTTGCCCGTGTTGGCCGTGGCATCGCTGGTGGGGGAGGGCTTAGTGCCGGTAGAGGCGGTGGACGCCGTGCTGGTGACCGCGCCGACGCCGGAGCTGCTCGCTGCCGAAATCCGCGACGTGCGGGCGCGGCTTGGTTCCTCGGTAGCGATTGTTGCAGAGCTCGACGTCGTCCTGGACGCGCGTGGGCAGGCTGCGGCTTCGCGTTCCGGAGCCGCAGGGGAGACCGGACAGGCGCGGTTTGTCGGCTCTGCTGCGGGTCTCACCGACCTGCTCGACTCGCTCCTCAGGGAAGCCGACGGCGTTCGAATCCACCCGGCCACCCTGGACGTTGAGCTGGAAGAACTTTCACGGCTTGTGCTCCCGGAGCTGCGCCGCCGAGGTTCACTGAGGGCGCCCATCCAGGACGGCACGTTCCGTAATGTGCTGGGCCTTGCTCCGGCGGAGAACCGCTATTCGACCACTGCCGCGGCTACTGTCGCCGCCGGAAAGTAGGGGAACACCATGACACGCCACATTTTCCAGCCAAGCGGCCAGATCCAGTTTGGAATCTTCTTCCAGGGCGTCAACTCCGGCACCATCTGGAAAGCACCCCAAGCGGGCTCGCAGACGGACTTCGAGTCGTTCCGCCACATCGCCCAGACCGCGGAGCGAGGCAAGTTCGCAGCCTTCTTCCTGGGTGAAGGGCTCCGCCTCCGCGAACATCTTGGGCGTCCCCACGCGCTCGATGTTGTGGGCCGGCCCGACGCCCAGACCATGCTTGCCGCATTGGCAGCAGTCACCAGGAACATCGGCTTGGTGGCTACGCAGAACACCACGTACAACGACCCCGCGGACCTCGCACATCGCTTGTCATCCCTGGACCTGATCTCCGGTGGCCGGGCCGCGTGGAACATCGTCACCACAGACAACGCCTGGACGGGTGCGAACTTCCGCCGCGGTGGCTACCTGGACCATGCTGACCGTTACAAGCATGCAGAAGCGTTCGTGGAAACCGCCAAACGTATCTGGGACTCATGGGAAACCCCCACCGGACCTGCGCGGCGAGTACTTCACGAAGGCCAGCACTACACCGTTGACGTCACTCCGCGCCTGCCGCGTAGCGCCCAGTACCGCCCCGTGCTCTTCCAGGCCGGCGATTCACCGGATGGCCGTGACTTCGCAGCCCGCCAGGCAGACGTGATCTTCTCCGCCCACCCCAAATTCGACGACGCCGTGGAGTTCCGTCGCGACATCGTGGCACGCTCCATCGCAGCCGGCCGCGGTGCCAACGCCGTGCAGATCATGCCGGCAAGCGAGTTCATCCTCGCCGCCACGGACCAGGAAGCCCAGGAGAAGAAGGCCTGGGTGCGGAGCCTGCAGATCGGTCCGCAGCAGGCCATTGCTTATCTGGAACAGTTCTGGGGCCGCGAACTCTCGTCCTACGATCCCGATGGCCCTCTTCCGGAGATCGATCCCGCGGTGGAGGAAACTTCCGAAACCCGCGGCAGCGGCTTCCATGGCGCCAAGGCCCGCCAGCTTGCTGATCAGTGGAGAGCCGAAGCCAAGGACAAGGGCCTCTCCATCCGCCAGTTCGTCACCTCCAAGACGGCACGCATCGACGCCACTTTTACCGGTTCCTACACGGCTGTGGCCGACCACCTCGCCGAATACGCCCGGGTGGGCGCCGTGGATGGATTCAACATCTCGCCATGGCTCATCCCCACGGGTTTGGACGACATCGTGAACCACTTGGTGCCCGAGCTCCAGGAACGCGGCGTCTACCCGACGGAATACCGGGGCACTACGCTCCGCGAAAACCTGGGACTCGAGACGCCGGTGCGGTCCGAAGATTCGGTGCACGTCTGATGAGGGCAGAACGCCTGCTGAAGAACTTGCTGCGTCGGCTTGGCTTACTGCCGGGCCGACGCGGGACAGGGCCCGACGGCGGCGGCTCGAGTGCCGCCGTCGTCGACGTTTCGCGCGGAACGGTCAGCTTGCAGCTGACGGTGTGGGGGCAGGCGCTTTAGCGGTGCTAGAGGAGTTCCCGGAACACGTTCCAGCCGCTGCCAACCGGCCCTTGGGGCCCGTAGAGGCCGGTGGTCATGGCGCCCGTGGAATAGAGGACAAGGTCGCCGTTGCCATTGACGGCGGCAAGGTTGTTGTATTTCTGATGGGCGTAACTGCCCAGCCCCGCCACATCCTGGAAGTCGTTCCAGCCACCCCCCATGAACGCTTGGGCGCCCCAGCCGCCCTGACCGTCGGCGGAGTACAGCTGAAGGCCACCACTATGGTCCCGGCCGAAGATTTCCACCGTGCCGTCACCGTTCATGTCGCCGCCAGGGATGATCTTGTTCATGATCTGCCAACCCCAACCCACCTTGGACGGGGCGAACCAACCGCCGTTTCCATTGCCCGGGTACAGGAACAGATCGCCGGCCGCGTTCCGCGCCAGGACGTCGTTGGTGCCGTCGCCATTGAAATCTCCGGGTCCCAGGATCGAGTCGAAGACGTTCCAGCCGGCACCGACTTGCCGGGTTGGAAGCCAGCCGCCGTCGCCATCTCCCGGGTACAGGAATAGCTGGCCGGATGTGTTCCTGGCGAGCAGATCGTTGAATCCGTCGCCATCGAAATCCCCGGGGGAGAAGACGATGTTGAACATGTTCCAGCCCGCCCCCACCTGCCGGGGCTCATCCCAGGAACCGAAATAGACCGGGCACGGACCCTCGCACATGCCTTTGTAGTAGGTGTAGGTCCGCGGGTACAGGATGAGCCGGCCATCATGCGTGCGGGCGAGGGGCTCAAAGTTGCCGCGGCCGGTCCAACCCATGGCACGGCTGGAGGCCTTGATGGCTTTGGTCTCTGCGCTCAACTGTGACCCGGTGGGGCAGCCTGGCTCGCCGGGTGTCAGCGGATAAACCCTCAAGGAGATGCGGCTGCCCTGGTCCTCAGGGAGGACACGCAGGGTTTCACCTTGGCGCTCGGCGGGGAGTGGTTGACCATTGCGCAACCATTCCAAGGTAATCGCGTCCCCGGAACCGTCGGGGTTCCTGCAGCCCCAGTAGTCGTAGTTGTACTGGCGTCTCATTTCAGAACCGACGTAAGGGACGCCGTCGATGTACGGTGTCGGCTGGGACGCTGCTGTGGCTGGGCCGGCCCCGAGCAGCCCGGCCACCGGCAGCCCGGAACCCAGGAGTCCTACCGCCATTACGGTCGTGACAGAGCGCCTCAACGAGCGCGATCGAAAGATCCCCATTTTTCCCCCCGGAAAGTATCGCGTCGTTGCCGCGTGGTGTGTGCTGAGGCTACCGCACTTCCGTCCGTGAGGTCAGGGGTTGACGGGGGCCACCATGAACACATCGATGGGGTCCTCGGATTCCAGCACAAAGCCGTGACGTTCATACAGGCGACGGGCGGCGCTGCCCTGAAGCACGTTCAAACGGAACGGGCGTTCGTCCAAGGAAGCCGACAATACGTGGTGAAGCACGGCACTGCCCAGGCCTCTGCCCTGATGCGCGGGAGCCACATAGAAGTGTTCGATCCACCGGCTGTCCGGCTCAGGTCGGATAGCGATCACACCTGCATCTACGCCGTCCGAATGAATGACGTACGTATGTTCGGGCTGGAAGCCGTTCAAGAAGCGCTCGCGGACCCGCACAGGATCGAAACGCTGCAACCGCTCAAGGTCCGGGCGCATCACTACAGCGCGCAGTTCGGCAATCCAGGCGGCGTCGGTGGCTACAGAGGGGCGGAGGACAAAGTCAGCGGACATGCCATCAAGCCTATGCCGCCCAGTTCGAGGCCGCCCACGAAAACCATAGGATGAAACGGACGAAAGGTGCAGCCACGATGGTCACACGCGAAGAAGTAGAAGCAGCGTACTCACGGACAGCCGGCTGGGTTCGCCATACGCCGCTGGCCGAGAGTGGCAACCAGGAACCGTACCACCTGTGGTTCAAGTGCGAGTATATGCAGCACACGGGCTCCTTCAAGGCCCGTGGCGCCTTCAACCGCCTGCTCACGGCGAAGGAAAGCGGGGAGCTCAATCCGGAGGTGGGCATCGTGGTGGCTTCCGGTGGCAACGCCGGCCTTGCCAACGCTTACGCCGCAGCCAAGCTGGGAGTCCCTGCAACAGTTTTCGTTCCAGAATCGGCTCCGGCAAACAAGGTCCACAAGCTCTACGCAAGTGGCGCGAAGGTAGTCCAAGGCGGCGCTGAGTACGCAGAGGCTTATGCCGCTGCGATCCGCTTCGCCGACGAGAAGGGGGCGGTGTACTGCCATGCCTATGATCAGCCCGAGATCGTGGCTGGCGCAGGTGGCGTCGGGCTTGAGCTCCTGGACGAACTGCCCGACGTCGATACGATCCTCGTTGCTGTAGGCGGCGGCGGGCTGATGGGCGGCATCGCAGCGGCGGTAGAGGGCAAGGCTCGCGTGGTGGGCGTCGAACCCGAAACGGTTCCCACCCTGCACACCGCGTTGGCTAAGGGCGAGCCAGTGGACGTGGCAGTCTCCGGGATTGCCGCGGACTCCCTCGGAGCCCGGCGGATCGGAGAGATCGGCTTCGGAGTTGCCCGGCGTACGGGTGTCCAAAGCCTGCTGGTCACCGACGAGGATATTGTCCAAGCCCGCAGGGCCCTGTGGGAGACGCACCGCATCGTGGTGGAGCACGGCGCAGCCGCAGCCTACGCCGCGCTGCTGTCCGGCGCCTACACCCCACGAGCGGGCGAAACCGTTGCCGTCATTCTCTGCGGCGCCAACACTGACCCCGCGCACTTCTAGCCGCACCCAAGTAAGTCGCAGCAGTGCGCGTTTTGAGCTCTCAAAACGCGCACTGCTGCGACTCAGACTCTTCTATGTCTGTCAAGCCGCGGTCGTCGGTTCGGATGAGGCACTAAGG
>NZ_JCAXEJ010000030.1:0-33495 GCF_059759005.1 Paenarthrobacter sp. GQ52 | reverse complement strand
TCGCCATGGTCGCCTTCCTTCGGGAAAGCTTCCACGACGGGCCAGTTTCGTTAGGAGGGGTTACGTCCTAAGCGGCTGACTCCTGGTCTTCGCTGTCCTCGTGTTCGCTGGTCGAGTCCTGGTGCCCGAGGGTGTCTACGGCGAGCAGTTCAGGGGCTGCCAAGGCGCGGGGGACAGCCTCCACAGACATGGGAGCGGCAAGACCCGCATCGTCCATGGTGTTGAGCTTGCGCGCGGTCGGGAGTACCCGAGCCTCCAGCGTGCCCACCATGGCGTTGTAGCGATCCACGGATGTCTTCAGTGAGCTTCCCAACTTGCCGACGTTCTCGCCAAGTGTGCCCATGCGCTCGTACAGTTGCTTGGCGAGCTCGAACAGCTCGTGGGCGCTGTCCGTTAGGACGTCCTGTCGCCAGGTGAAGGCAACCGACTTGAGGACCGCCAGCAAAGTCCCGGGCGACGCCAGAACCACGTTCCTGGACAAGGCATGTTCAAGCAAGGCCGGATCGGCTTCGAGGGCTGACGCCAGAATGGATTCCGCCGGAAGGAAGCAGATCACCAGCTCAGGCGAGTTCCCCGGAATGTCCCAGTATTTCTTGGCCGCCAAAGCGTCGATGTGGGCCTTGAGCGCCTTTGCATGTTGTGCCAGCAGGGTCTTGGAGTCATGGTTGACGGTAGGTCCCACCGACTCGCCGAACGAGCCGTCTCCGTGGAGTTGTTCCTGCGCGGCGAGGTAGGAAGCCAGCGGTACCTTGGCATCCACCACCAGTTGCTTGCCCCCGGGAAGTTGGACCACCAGGTCCGGCCGCAGGGTGTTGTCACTACGTCCGGAATGAACCTGCTCATGGAAATCCACGTGCCGGAGCATCCCGGAGGCCTCCACCACCCTGCGCAGCTGCACCTCGCCCCACTGGCCGCGGGCGCTATTGGAACGGAGCGCTGAGGCCAAAGCATGGGTTGACCGCAAGAGCTGTTCGTCGGACGAACGCGCATCCTGAAGTTGCTGGGCGAGTTGCCCGTACTGCTCCACCCGGTCCCGTTCGAGGAGCGAAACCTGTTGCTGGACTGCCGTCAGCTTTTCCGCCACGGGAGCGAGCGCACGCAGGACGCTGCCGTCAGAATTCCTTGCTGCGTTCAGCTCACGGTTCTGTGTAAACAAGAGCCGGCGTTCGGCGTCGGCCGCTGCCAGCTGTGCCGTCACCTCCGAAAGCCGTGACGAAACGGCGTCGAAGTCTTCTTCCAGGCCGGCGCCCCGGCGTCGGAAGACAACATAGCCGGCCGCGAGGCCAACCGCAGCGCCAATCAGCAGCATGAGCAGGGCCAATACCAATCCAAATCCATCCATGTGGCAACCCTGTCACAGGGGTACGACAGTTTTAGCGAGGTTGCCGCTGGGGGCGTCGAATGGGGGAGTGAACAACCGCGGACACGGTTGCAACGGGTAGAATCAATGCTCGTGGCTCTTACTATTGGCATCGTCGGACTGCCCAACGTCGGCAAATCAACTCTTTTCAACGCACTGACCCGTAATCAGGTGCTCGCCGCGAACTATCCGTTCGCAACGATTGAACCGAACGTCGGAGTGGTCAACCTCCCGGACCCCCGCCTGGCGAAGCTGGCGGAAATCTTCGGTTCGCAGAAGTTGCTTCCCGCTCCCGTGTCCTTCGTGGACATCGCCGGCATCGTGAAGGGCGCCTCCGAGGGCGAAGGCCTGGGCAACAAGTTCCTTGCCAACATCCGCGAGGCAGAGGCTATCGCGCAGGTCGTCCGCGTATTTGACGACCCCGACGTGATTCACGTCGACGGCAAGGTTGATCCGCGCTCCGACATGGAGACCATCAACACCGAGCTGATCCTGGCAGACCTTCAGACCATCGAAAACGCGATCCCGCGCATCGAAAAAGAAGTCAAGATCAAGAAGCGCGAAGCAGCCGAACTCGCCGCCATCAAGGCAGCCCAGGCAGTTCTGGAACGCGGCGACACCGTCTTCTCCTCCATCAAGAGCGACAAGTTGGAGATGGGGCATCTTAAGGAGCTCGGACTTCTCACCGCAAAGCCCTTCATCTATGTCTTCAACGCCGATGAAGGCATCCTCGGCGACCAGGAAAAGCAGGACGAGTTGCGTGCCCTGGTTGCTCCCGCCGATGCCGTATTCCTCGACGCCAAGCTCGAAGCCGACCTCGTCGAACTGGACGAGGAAGAAGCCCGCGAGATGTTGGAAATGAACGGCCAGAGCGAATCCGGCCTGGATCAGCTGGCGCGCGTCGGTTTCCACACCCTTGGCCTGCAGACCTACCTCACGGCCGGTCCCAAGGAAACCCGCGCCTGGACCATTCGCCAGGGCGATACCGCACCGCAGGCAGCCGGCGTGATCCACTCTGACTTCCAGCGCGGATTCATCAAGGCCGAGGTTGTCTCCTTCGACGACCTCATCGACGCCGGTTCCATGGCCGAGGCAAAGTCCCGTGGCAAGGTCCGCATCGAAGGCAAAGAGTACGTGATGGCCGACGGCGACGTGGTGGAGTTCCGCTTCAACGTGTGATCAGGGCCGTTTTCCCGCTTGTTTGATGGGGTCAGGCTTGGTGAGTCCGCAGGGAGTCCGCAGAAATGCCGAGAGCGTCATCCATCATGGCGCTGGCAGCGGTCCTTGTGCGGTCCTCGGCAGTCGGCCACAGGTGCGCGTAGGTATTTAGTGTGGTGGTTGCTTTCGAGTGGCCTAGTGCCCGCTGCACAGTGACGACATCGCAGCCCGCAGCTATCAAGCCCGATGCATAGAAGTGCCGCAGGTCATGAAGTCTCACAGCTTCAAGACCTGCGGCCTTTACTGTTTTACGCCACCAATAGCCCGAAGTGTTCTGATGCGGCGGCAAACCCTGATCCCCGATGAACAGCCATTGCTGCTCCCCGTGTACTCCGACATGCTGTACGTGGGCGGCGAGAATTTGCACGAGACCGTCAGGGATGTGCACCAAGCGCTCAGATCCATACTTCGGCAGGGTGATAGTGACTTCGCCCTTCCCTGCCCTTTGGACCTGCCGCTGGACAGCTAGGGTGCGACGTAGAAAATCAATATCCCCGAGCTGTACGGCTGCTGCTTCACCCAGCCGCAAGCCCGCGAAAGCGCACATGGCAATAAACGGCTTGAACCAGGGCTCAGACGCCCCTAAGAGTGCTCCAACGTCCGCGGGGGAGGGGATGCTCATAGCGTGCTCAGCTTTGCGCGCACGGGGCAGGGAAACGCCGTCAGCAGGGTCAGTAGCGAGCATCCGATCATTGCGTGCCCCGCGCAGTACCGAGCGGACATTATTGAAGCGAGTTTTGACCGTACCGGGCGCCAACCCGTCCTGACTCATCTTCTTTACCCACGTCTCAACGTGTGAACGTTTCAGATTCCGAAACTCGACATCTGCGAAGGTGCACGAGCGTACAGCTAGGCTCATGGCTTTTGACGTTCCAGTTGCCCAGAGCTGCCTAGTGGACCAGTCTTCAAAGAAGGACGCCAAGGTGACGCGGCCTGACTTGGGATCCACGTAGCTACCTGTAACGACAGAAGCAGTGACCTCATCCAGCCATCGCTGGGCGTCTATCTTGCGGGGGAAGTGTCTGGCATGCTCCTTGCCAGCCTCGTCCCTGTAGCGAGCCCGCCAAGAACCATTTTCACGCTTCTGTATGCTCGCCATCTTGGTCCCTCCCTGGTGCAGAGCTACTACTGAACCAGTCTTCAATGGATCCGTGTTGGCCGATCACGTCTGCTGCCTTCAGGCCCCTTGCCTGCATTTCGCGCTCGGCCCGACCTCTAGCAACGGCCTTTTCAGGCGTCTTGAGCTTCGCTTTCATCGCTAGATCCACCCAATAGTTGGACCTATCCATGCTGTCAGGGAGGTCTTCCAAGGCATATCCAAGTAGCTCCAGTTGCCCAAGAAGCTCTTCCGTTAGGTCAGCAATCTTGAGGAACGAAGCGTCTATGTCCTTCGTCCAAATTTGAAGCTGATCCTCGTGGCCAAGAACATCTGGGGCTTGAAGGATTCGCTCTATGCCAGCTTCCACAATCTTGGCAATGTCTTCTGCCTCGGCTAGTCGCAGCGGTCGTTCGCCCTTTTCAATGTTCCACACTGTTGCCTGCGCCCACTTCCAGCCCTTCTCACGCATGCGGTCCGCAACCCATTGCTGAGAACGGTCGCCGCGCAATCGTGCGATGTTTTGGCCTATCTGCTCATCTCTTGTTGCCATGAGTGAAACCCTACAAGAATCCATAGTTGACTACAACAAGAAACAATGGTCATAATGGAATCAGGTAAGGAATTACAAGAATTCCTTATGGGAGGGAGGGTGAAGATGACACTGGCAATCGCCACCTTGCTCACGTTAGGTGAGACAGCGGACCGGTTACGGAAGACGGAATCTCAGCTTCGATGGATGATCCACAACGGCACGGCGCCTCGTTCGGCCAAGATCGGTGGACGCCGCATGTTTCGGGAATCCGATGTAGCCGACTACATCAACCAGGCGTTCGAAAGCGCAGCCTGATGAGCCTCGAAGAAATGAAAGCGAAGTTTGCGGGCAAACGGGTGCAGTTTGTTGGGATGAACGGCCACACCCGTGGCCCGGCAGGGAAGGTGTGGCGCGTGACTAAGCACGGCGTCTGGGTTACCTACCCAGACGGACACCGCGAACAACACCACCCGGAAGACCTGAGCATCTTCGAAGGCTGATGCTCACCCGACTCAAGACTTCCCGCTGCAATCACCACTTGCCGCGGGTAGAGAACCTGGACAGCGCAGGCACGGGGAATGCCTGTTCAGGCAGCAGCACCAAGAAAATCCATCAATTACCAAGAAGAGACAGGTCTTAAATCATGCAGTCACTCACGCACATCCTTGACCGATTCAAAGAGCAGCCCACCGTCACCGCAGACGAGCTGGAACGCTACCGCTCTGAGGTCACAAACACCCGCTACGCGCAGGCCGTTCTTGACTTGGCCCGCGCCGGAAAGCTTCGGCCCGAGGTCCTAGCAGATGCCACATATTCGGCATGGCTGGCATCCGAAAATCCAAAGCATACGTTCGCTGGCGGTCAGTGGGCCGAGCTGTTCAGGCTCGCCCACCAGCCTGACCACGAATTCTTTGAGGTGCTCAGCTAAAACTGACACCTGCCGGCTGGGCCTGAGCAACCCAGCCGGCACAAGGCAGCACCCCCACATCCTTTGTCCCGACCGAAACCAAGGACACCATGCACAGGCTCAAACCATATCGACCAAGCAGCGCAAGCGCGCAGCCATTCATTAGCACTAGCCGCTACATCAGCTTGGAGATGAAGCGGCACATCGAAGCCACCGAAACGCCAGGGCTCCATGGCTACTTTGGCGAGGTGGCCGAGTGAACGACAAGCCATGGTTCAGCAAAGAACTCTACGAAGACGACTCGGCACCGGCCCAGGATGCACCGCCCAAGGCTGGGCTGAAACTGCGGAGGGCTACAGACCTAAAGCTGCCGCCTCACACAAAGTGGCTAGGTCGCGGTTGGCTACCTCGTAGAGAGATAACCGTCCTAGTCGGCGCCGAGGGCATCGGCAAGAGCCTGCTATGGATCCTGATGGCAATGCTCGTCACAACAGGCAAAGCCTTCCCAATGTTCAACTGGGCAGCGAGGAAACCGGCTGACGTTATCGTCATCGTCACCGAAGACTCGGCAAGCGAAGTCGAAGCACGTCTACTAACAGCCGGCGCCGACATCAGCAGGATCCACTTCTACTGCGCCGAAGACGACGGCACAGGCACCCCCGTATTTTCCACCGGCAACAACGGGGACATGCTCCTACTTCATGGCCTCATCGAACAGATGGACGAGAAACCAGCATTCCTTGTAGTAGACGCATGGCTAGACACCGTGGCGGGGAACTTGAACATCAGGGACACGCAACAGGCCCGCTCAGCACTCCACCCATGGAAAGATCTGGCAACCCGGCATGATCTAGCCGTTTTGCTCGTGACCCACACGAACCGTATGGATACGACTAGCACCCGTGACCTTATGGGTGGCACGGCAGCACTGCGGCAGAAAGCCCGGATGGTGCTGTTCGCGGCACGACCACCAGGACAAGACGACAGCGGTCAGTACCTCTGGGTAGGTCCTGACAAAGCCAACACAACAGGGATCGTGGATGCGGTGAAGTTCCAAGTTCGTGTGGAGCAGGTGCGGGACCAGACGGACGATGATCCCGGAACAACGGCCCTACTAACGTCCCCTGCTTCTGCGCTAATGCCCATCGCTCACCTTCTTTCTCAGTGGAAGCAGGCTGAGACTGAGGCTGAACGTAAGCCGTCGAAGTCCGAAGAAGCAGAAGCCTTGGTAAGGGTGTTCGTGGAAGATGCGGGTGGATCCGCGCCGGCTGCGGACGTGAAGGACTATCTGCGTGACGAAGGATATGGCAAGACCGCAGCGGAGAAGGCGATGAAGACCTTGGGAACATCGGCACCAACCGGGCCGGGACAGCCCTGGATCTACTCCTTGAATCAGTCTTCCTACCAAGGGGGTCTATGTCAGGAGTCTAGGAACACTGAGAACACTAGGAACACTGATTCGGAATCTTCCACTGTTCCTAGTCTCCCTAGAGTTCTTACTTCCTACATACACGCCTCTGCTCCTAGGAACACTGGCCCGGAGCCCTGCACGGTCTGCGGCGACATGTTGGACGACAACGAACACGGAAACCATCAGGAGTGTGCAGCGTGAAGACCTACCGGAACCACAAATGCATCCGCCAACACCGAACCTCCAAGACCTTTCTGGCCTGCGCCATACCCCGGCACCACTGGATCCGGGGCAAGGGCAACATAGCGCTCATCGCTTGGTGCGATGCCCCCAGCATCTCGCTCTGGACCAAAGCCGAAGACGCGGAAGCCTCCAAGGATTTCATAGACGCCGTTGGTTGCGGTGGTCGCTGCACAGGACGGCACGACATCATCCAGGTCCAAGGAGTCGCCGCATGAATGATTCGGAAATGGCCGCCTACTACCGATTTCAGGCCCTCCATTGGAAGAACTTGGCGATTCTGTATCACCAGCAATTACTGGCTACCAAAAACCGCCCGGAGCGCCACTACGGGAAAACCACACTTCACCGTGACCCAACGGGCGCCGCAGCAGTGAACGCCGTCGAAAAAGAACGCAAGAACAGGAAGTAGCTCAATGGCCTACGAATACAGCGAACGTCAACTAAACCAGTGGGATTGGGCTGCGCAAGCCGCAGCCTGGAAGGAAAAAGCAGAGCACGAAGCACGACGCGCAGCCTTCTACCAGCGCAAAGCCACCCAGTACGAAGCGCGCGCAGAGGTCGCAGCATGAGCGGATTCTTTGATGATCCGCGGGTGGCTGAACACCTTGACCCGGAGATACTGGCCTACCTCAAAGCCAACCAGCCACCTGCCGGCACCAGCACGGACGTGGAGGCAGGGCATTGGATCGCCCACACAGTTGCGCTGCTCCAACAAATCCGCGACCTCAAGCAGCGAGTAAGAGAATTGGAGGCAGACGCGTGACCCACCACCCCTACGGCTCCCTTGAGTACTGGAAGAAGATGGCCGAGACGCGGCAGACCATCATCCTGCGAGCCCATAAGAAGCTCACTCTCTTGCAGCAGGAGTACGACCAGGTTGAGGCTGAACTGCGGACCTACGTTGAGGGGCGCCATTGAACCGACCACGAGGTGAGGTTCGCCCACCCGCCGCCTACGTCCACGGCATCAGCGCGCCAGTAGTCATTGTGCCGGCCCGAATCGCTGCGTGGCTTGAGCGGAACGCCGGCCTCAACCAGATCCGAATCAATGCCCGCGGGACGGATCCGGAAGTGGATAGCGTCCTGAACGCTCTCCGACTCGCGGCCCTCACATGGCGTACTGCCGCCACCGGAAGCAGCCAAGCGCCCGAACCGGAAGCCACGCGAGAATCAAAGTGGTACAGCACCACAGACGCCGCCGAACGGCTTGGCATCACCGACAGGGCTGTACGACTAGCCATCCAAGAGAAACGCCTGCACGCCACCAACCTGGACGGACGCTGGCGCATCACCACCGAAGACATCGAACATTTCAAAGCCGCCAAAGCGGCATAGGAGAACCACCATGGCGAAGTACGACATCAAACAAACCACCGAAGCCCTCGCAGCCGAAAAGCTCAGGGGCGACCACCGTCAACAGATCGAAAACATCCGGCAGAACCGCAACCTCAGCCCTGAGGGCAAACGGGCACAGATCGCAGCGCTCTACCTCCGCAACAAGGCAGAGGTAACCAAGCTTCAGACGCAGGAAGCCACAGGAAGGGCAGACCGGATCAATCACATCCGCAAAACCGTTTTCGGCCTCTCAGGAAACCCCGGTCCGCAGGATGTCATCTCATACCGCGACGCCCAGGACCGCGTAGGCAACCTCGGGCCAGATGACGAAGCCAAAGCCGCGCAACTTTTCGACCGCGCCCAGCTCTCCGGTGACAACATCCTTGCCGCAGCCGTCGTGAACCGCGCCCTCGAAGCGGGCTGGGTGAACGTAGCTAACACCTACATCGAAGCCCATCCTTACTACGGTGCCATGGTCGAAGAACTCTGGTACCTCAACCAGGACAGCCCAGAGAACGAAACCAACATCGGACGGGCACTTGAGAACTATTCAGCCTTCCACCTCGAAAAGCCCGCCGAAATCGGCAACGTCCACCTCGAATCACAGATCGAAGCCATCGCCGAGCAGGCTTGACATGCGGGCTGGGTGCCTAGAACCGTAAGCCACTCATTGTCTGGCCCTTACCATCCCAGCGAGTCGGTGCTTTGATGCTTTCGAGGAAGTTGACACCCTCAGCGAATCGAACGGTCAGCCGAAATACCTGACCTGGGCTCAGCCGCCTCCCCGGCATGGCGTAACCAACCCGTGTTTCCGAAAGAAGCTCTGAAAAATTGTGGGTGGAGCTGGACGAACCCGGCCCCTCCCAGGATGCGCCCACCGAGACAGCCGGCTCGGTCGTCGTGACGGCAAAAGAAATGTCCTCCGCCCACGATTTCACTACAAATGCTATTTGCCCTTCATGGCCCATCCCCGGCGCGGGGTTGACGAGCGGGACGGTCTGAATGTTGGGAACAGCAGATACATCCTTGTGAGAGACGGCGCCGTCGATGGAGGCCTTGATCTCGGCTAGCCATTCATCCAGAGTCAACTTGTCCAGGTCTATGTACTTCTTGTCTTCAAGGAAGGCAGGTACGTGCTCCAAACCGCCGAACTTAACGGGGACCACGTATCCGGGCTTGATGCCACCTATTTCCTGGCTCAAAGCACGTTTAAGCTCGGCCTGCACCCACGGTTTGGTTACAGAGGTGGGCGACAGAAAAATGAAGAACTTTTCTGATCGATCCATACCCTCAGCGATCTTGTCGATCAAACTATCGCCGGCAACGATCTCGAACATGTCCAGCCATGAAGTGATTTCCGGATACTTCACGAGTAATTGTGCGTACACCTGCAACACACGAGGCTTATCTTCGGTCGCGTGGCTGAGGAAGATGCGGGACGTTGGTGCAGTTTCAGATGCCATTCGGAAATTATAGGCAGAATCACACGCGGCTCCCGCCGCAATACGAACCACACAGAAAAGCCCGCTAATGGCGGGCTTTTTTGTACCGAAAACCAAAGCAAGGAGCTCTCTGTGGCTATCACGACCACCCCTCTCGGTTTCCAGAAACCGGACGGCAACGAACCGTTCCGGCAAGGAAACGATGTCATTTCCGCTAACGCCCAGAAGGCGCAAGAGCTTCTTGCTGGCACTAAAGCTAGGCTGTCGCTCTTAGAGCAAGCAGCGGGCTTCCCTGAGGATCCGATCATTCTCGCGGACGAGGTTGTCCAGGGCTTAGTCTCGGATCAGGGATCTGCCACCGTGGCTGTTCTTGACGCGACATATGCGCCCAAGTCCATCGAGGAAACCAAGCTGGACAAGACAGACGCGATGCAGAAGTGGAAGCCGTCCACCGCCTATACGGCTGGAAGCCGTGTCCTGAACCCGTCTGGGGATGTGGTTATAGCGCGGACCAATTTCACGTCTGTCGCTAGCTACAACCCCGCCAACTGGTGGATTGTTCGTGGTGACACGCTTTTTGTTACCAAGGAGGAACTGACAGGGCTCACGAATGTCACCCCAAGCCTCCGCGCAGCATCTGACTACTGCATCGCGAACGGCATCAAAGTTCTTCAACTACCAGCCGGCACGTTCGATTATCAGCTTCGCTGGTTCCTGAACATGGGCACATCAAACGCCGGCCTTGAGGTCAGAGGCCTCGGCGAGGCAACAGTGTTCAGGCACACGGGAGGTTCCTCGGACTTGGCATTCATTCATGCTCTCGGCACGGACAGTTCGAAGGTTGCCCTGGCTGTTGACGTGCCCGCCGGAAGCCGCTCGGCAACGTTCCCTTCGGCTGTGGCATCCACCCTCACAAAAGGTGATGTCATCGGGTTCGAGTCCACCTTGCCGGTGTTCGACGTGAACAACGAAGCGGGCATGCTCGGGTACGCCTCCGAACTGCGTTACGTCGCGTCGGTCAGCGGAACTACAGTGACCTTTGATGCCCCAACGATCTGGGATTATACGATGTCCCAATCCGCTGTGGTGTGGAAAATGAATCCTGTGAAAGGGCTCAAGCTCCGCGATTTTGTGATCACCTCCGCCGACCCGCTCACCTACAAGTGGAAAGGCATCCAAATTGCCAAGTCCACCAACCTCGTCGTCAGCAACGTCACCTTCCGCGATGCCGGTGGCGGGCTGTTTCTCTACGACTGCCTTGACGCGATTGTGCAGAACGTAAAGGCAGAACGGTTGCCGAACTACAGCAACTTCCTGGGCTACGGCGTCTGCGTTGCGGGACGCTCCGCCAACATTCTCGTAGACAACCTCCGCGGTCATGGAACACGCCACGTATTCACTACGCTGTCGGACGAGCGCACAGGCGTGCACTGGGGTGGTCCTCGAAACATCCGGGTGCGGGATGGTGTTGGCGAGGCTTTCCCCGGAAGCTTCACCGTTTGGGATACCCACCCTCACGGCTATGACGTCACGTTTGAGAATTGTCACGCGACTGGTGGCGTCGCGGGCTCGGGTGATTCTTGCGGGTTTCAGATTCGATCAGTGAAGACCCAGATCATTAACGGCGTAACTCAGCGAATGGGGGCAGGCGGCGCGCGGATCCACACGATGGCTTCCAACGTGGACATCGTTGGTGGAGAGTTCGCCTATTCAGAAGGCTTCGGAGTCACGGCATCAGATTCGACCCGAATCAAGGGCGCCTGGGTCCACCACAACGGCGCCACTGGCATCATCCTCGGGGCGCGGGCGAGCAAGGCTCACGTGACCGGATGCCGAATCGAAGACAACGCACAGTTGACCACCGGCTACGGGGTACACGACCAGTCCACAGTCACGACTGGCGGTAACGTAATCGGCCCCGGCAACATCATCCCTAAGTCAGTAGCGCAGCCTAACAGTGTTCTGTCACCCAAAAATGACACGATCATCTATGGCAATGTGACACGTGGTTATGGGGCCGGTCTAGACGGTGTTGGCGGAACCATCGGCGGGAGCGTTGTCCGCACGCAGAACATCAGTGACTAGGTGACGAACTCAAGTGTCGCCTAGTCCCAAACTTCAATAACCTTGTCATTAGCGTTGATAGCGACGTGCTGACCAGCATGCCCCTTGGTAAAGACACATGTTGCTTGGAACGTAAGCCTAGGGCCACGTTCGGGGCAGGTTGCCTTACCGACAATAAGGTCCTCAGGAAAAACGTCTCCGTTACGCAAACCATTGACTCGGGTGTCGTTCATTGTGCCTCCTAGACTGCTCGCATTAGAACAAGTGTACGAGTCGGTCTGTGCAAATCTGCGCAGACGGCTGTTGTGCCCGTAGCCGTGTTAAGGCAGCTACGGGCACAACAATTTAGGGAGAGAAATTGGAACAGGTTTGTGGAGCCGGTGATAAGTCGATGCAAGTGACTTTCAAAGCCAGTGCTGTACTGCGGTTGAAACCCGGCAAATCCACTGGGCTCACGTCAAGCTCGCCTGTGAGACCTACTAGCGGGCTCGGCATAGTCTCACCGACCGCAACCACCGCGGACTGCATCTCCGCACTTCCGAAAACGAAAATGTCATTCACGGCGCCCTGAAGGTTGTGGCGAGCCGTTTGCATGTCATCACGTGAATATCGGCAGGTTTCTGACCGCCGAGTCTCGCACTCATGGCGGGCCGCTACATGCGTTGCGTACACCTGCACTGCCTTGTTGTAGGCGTCGTAATACGGCTGACGCTTCTCCCTCAAGAGACGGTCTTGATCGCGGTCAAACTGTGCAGCCTGAAGTTCCCGCTGGGCTGTGATGCCGAGGTTTGCCGTGTACGCGGTGACCACCCCTCCGACAAGCACGCCTGCCAAACCGAAGGCTGCTGGAACCAGAACCGACGCCCAACCACTGTGGATCCAGGCATGCTTTTTCGGGCGTTCCAGCTCAGCATCATCACTCACCACATCACCCTAACCAACACCCCACCTCTACGACTAAAAGAAGGAGACGCATTGCCGAGAGCCAAGAAGATATGCGCTAAGCCCGGTTGTCCCGCTATCGCAGACGGCACCTACTGCACAATGCACAAGCGTGCAGCAGACAAAGCAAGAGGCACCAAGACCGAACGCGGGTACGGCAAAGAGTTCCAAGCCGAACGCAAGATGTGGGTACGCATGGTAGCCACAGGCGAAGTCAACTGCTGGCGCTGCCTAACCCCGATACATCCCGGCGAACCATTCGACCTAGGGCACGACGACCATGACCGAAGCATAGTCAGAGGCCCAGAACACCCGCGCTGCAACAGAAGCGCAGCAGGCAAAGCAGCCCACCAATAGAGGGCACACACCCCCACCCACCCCGACCGAAGGGGGCGGCAACTCCAGCCCGCCGGTGAGGGCGAAAAGGTGTTTGGCAAGCGGATAGACCCAACTGAAAGGAGGCCAGAGTGCCTGGCCCGAAACCTAACCCATCCAAGCCGAATTCGCGGCATCGCAGTCCTGGCGCGCGTTCTGGGCTTATCGAACTGCCAGCAGAAGGCTGTAGTTTGTCCGTTCCTCCGCTACCTAAATCGGGGAATTGGTCCCCAGAAGACAAGAAATTGTGGCGAAATCTATGGAAATCACCGCAAGCGAACGAGTGGGACGACAGTTTTATACCTGCCGTTGCCGCATACGTGTGCCACGCGCGGGCCATTTATGAGGGTTCGGCTAGTGCTTGGCAAGCGCAGGAGATGCGCCACCTTGGCGGGCAGCTCGGTCTTACCCCTGCCGGCATGTTGGCCCTGGGTTGGGTGATCCGACATGAGTCGTAGGAGGCTTGAACGGAGCGGATCCAAGGCCCCTGCTGGCAAGATCCCGAAAGTGCTCCTGGAATACGCCGAAACAGGGGGCTTCTGGGATTCCAGGGCCGACGTAGAGAAATGGTGCGAACGGGAGCGGCTGGGCTGCCCACCAGATTCCTATTTCCGGCATCCTCCGGGTCTGCGGCAGTGGTGCATTGACGCTTGGGCTCGTCGGCAAGGGTTCGTGAACAAGTGGGGGAACGTGAACGGCCAGAAACTCAAAGATCTAGGGATATGGCGTGGTTACGGGCGCGGCTATATCTTGGCCCGTCACTCTGAGTTCTTCACATATCAGGCGTTGAACGATTGGCGCCCTGTCAGCGCACCCTGATTCTTCCCTTGAAGCAGTACCGATTGACTAACGCCGGCTGATTTCGGCACACAAGAAAGCCCGCTCATGGCGGGTTTTTTCATGCCCAGAACAGGCTGCGTGTGCGGCTTGGGGCTCAGGAAGAGGTGGTCCCCATCGCGGATCGATCTATCAGTATCGCCCTAGAGGCGAAGGTAACGGACTTTGTGTCCGGAATGAAAACAGCAGCGAGGTCAGCCGAAGACTTCGCATCCCGCGTCGGTGACTTCGCTAAACGTAACGCGGATGATTTGGACCGGGTTGGTAAGGCTGGGATGGTCATGGGCACCACGCTTTTGGCGGGTGTTGCTTTGGCGATTAAGTCTTATGCGGAGTTCGATAAGCAGATGTCTGCGGTGCAAGCGAGCACCCATGCGACTTCTGCTGATATGGATTTGATGCGGCAGGCTGCTATTGAGGCTGGGGCTGATACGTCGTTTTCTGCGACAGAGGCTGCTAAGGCTATTGATGAGATGGCTAAGGCTGGCGTTTCGACTGCTGACATTCTTGGTGGCGGCTTGAAGGGTGCGTTGTCTTTAGCGGCTGCTGGGTCGTTGGAGGTTGGCGAGGCGGCTGAGATAGCAGCTTCGGCTATGACCCAGTTCAAGTTGAACGGCCAGGACTTGCCGCATATCGCTGACCTTCTGGCGGCTGGTGCTGGTAAGGCACAGGGTTCTGTTCAGGACATGGGTATGGCGTTGAACCAGACTGGTTTGATCGCTAACCAGACCGGTTTGAGCATTGAGGAAACCACTGGTGGTTTGGCTGCTTTTGCTTCTGCTGGTTTGACTGGTTCTGATGCTGGTACGTCGTTCAAGACGATGTTGCAGCGCCTCACTCCACAGTCGGTTGAGGCTAAAGAGAAGATGGCCGAACTGGGCATTAGCGCTTATGACGCTCAGGGGCAGTTCATTGGGTTGTCGAAGTTCTCGGAGAACTTGAAGACCTCCATGCAGGACCTCACCCCTGAGGCGCGTAACGCGGCGATGGGTGTTATCTTCGGTTCGGATGCTGTGCGTGCGGCGAATGTTCTGTATGAGCAGGGCGCGTCTGGTATCGAGGCGTGGACTGAGAAGGTCAACGATGCGGGGTATGCGGCTGAGACTGCGGCACTGAAGCAGAACAACCTTGCCGGCGATTTTGAGAAGCTGACCGGTTCCATTGATTCGGTGTTCCTCAAGTCTGGGTCTGGCGTGAACGAGGTTCTTCGGGACATTGTTCAGGGCGCCGAGGATTTGGTTGACGCTATCGGCAAGATCCCCGCGCCGATGCTTTCCGCTGGGCTGGGTATCGCCGCTGTCACTGGTGGTGCGCTTCTGCTGGGCGGCGCTTTCCTGTCAGCGTTGCCGAAGATCCAAGAAGGTGTTGAGGCTTTCAAGAACCTGGAGAAGACCTCTGGTAAAGCCGGCGCAGCTATCAAGGGTGCCGGTCTGGTTGCCGGATTGGCTGCCATCGTTACCGTTCTTGCGACCATGCAGACCGTTGCTGATGACAGCGAGATTGAGCGCTCCATTGGGCGGACAACTTCAGCGCTGATTGACATGGCGAAGCAGCGGGCAAACATCCAGGACACCTCGCAGGCCCTCGACCACCTGTTTCAGAAGAAGGACGGTTCACAGCTCATCAGCGGCGTGACCGGACTGGATTCGGCGTTGACCCGGATGTTCAAGAAGGACTGGCAGCAGTCTTTCAGTGACTGGGGTGAGGGGATCATTCACGGCATGGTTCCCGCGGTTAAGGGAGCTTCTCAGCAGCTTGAGGAGTCTTTCAAGACCATTGACGATCAACTTGCGTCGTTTGTGTCTTCCGGGAGCCCAGACGTTGCAGCCAGGGCTTTCGAGCAGATCGCCTTGAAGGCAAAGGATCAGGGCATCAGCGTGGACCAGCTCAAGGAGAAGTTCCCTGAGTACAGCGAAGCCTTGAAGCAAGCCGCCGCGGACGCAGAAATAGTCTCACAGGGTCAGGACCGGCTGACGACTTCGATGGGTCAGAGCGTGCCGGTGACTGATGAGGTCAAGAAGGCTTTGGAGGAACTGGGGCTTACCGCTGAGGGCACTGTCGTGGCTTTGGATAAGTACGCTGCGGCTTTGGTTCGGGCAGGCTTGTCGAACCTTTCCACTGCTGACGCTGCCCGTAACTACTATGCTGCGTTGGATGCTGTCACTGCTTCTGTGCAGGCTAACGGCACCACCCTTGATATTCATACCGAGAAGGGCCGCGCTAACGAGGCTGCCCTGTTGGGTGTCGCTGCTGCTGGCCTGGCTGAGGTGGAAGCGATGGGGCGGGCTACTGACGCTTACGGGAACCAGATCTATTCTTCTGATCAGCTCCACACGAAGATGGTCACGACTTACAACGATCTGATTGCTGCTGCTGGTCAGTTCGGTGTCACTGGGAATGCTGCTGAGGCCCTCGCTAGGAAGGCCTTGGGTATCCCGGACAACGTTGACATCGAGGCGTACTTGAAGGATTTCGCGTCTTCGCAGTTGGACGCTGTTGGCGCTAAGGCTGATGCGTTGGATGGTAAGCAATCAACGATCACGATCACCACGATTGAACGAATCCAGCGGAACTACGAGTCCACGAACGGCGCCGGAACTTTGGGTGGGCCGCAGGCGGCTCCGATGGCTGTTGGTGGTGCGGTGATTGGGCGCGGTCAAAAGGGCGTTGACTCTGAGCTTCGCTTGTTGGCTCCTGGTGAGCACGTCCTGTCTGACAGTGACGTGGATGCTATGGGCGGGCAGGCTGCGGTGTATGACTTCCGCAGGCAGTTGCGTTCTGGTGCGACTCCAATGGGTTACCAGTATGCGCCGGCTGGGGCTCCTGCTGTAACAGCTCGTCCTGCCGCGGTTGCTGCGGCTCCTGCTGCCGCCCCTCCTGTGTACGTGCAGAACCCGTTCACTGGTGCTTACTTGCTCGCTCAAGTTGACGCTGTGGCGAATGGTGCTATCAAGTCCGCCGATTCAGCGGCGCCGTTCATGCGCGTCGGGAGGTAGCCCCGATATGCTGGCCCCTCCAACTAGGGAGGGGCCAGCATGGGAACGCTCAAAGAAGACATCAAAGCCATCGATGACCGGGTTAGGGCAACAACAGCCGTCCTGAACGATAAGGACGAGTTGAATCTGGGAGAACGGTTGCTTGCGGAGTTCGAGGGGATCTGGGAGTCTCTGCATCTTGTTGCGGCTAAAGTTACTGAGCTTGAAGCAGCAGCCAAGAGTGATGACTAACTGCACATTTTTGCAGATAGTCCGACGGAGGACTTGCGCTGATCTGCATTTCTGTTAATCTAATACCAGATCAACTTGGTAATTGATGAAGCTTTTCGAAAGGCCCGTAGCTGTGGTGGCTACGGGCCTTTCTGCTGTCTAATCAAGTATCTTGGGGTGGGTTCAGGTATATGTGTCACTGAATGCAGTGCTTCTTACGCGCAAGGTTGCTGCGGAGTGTCACAGAATGTCTATGCTCCGCAGATGACACTAGGAAGCGAACAACCAGAGTTCTATACTCTCGATGATCTGGCGGCGATCTTGAAGCTGTCGCGGTCAACGGTCTACCGCAGACGCAAGCAAGACAACTGGCCCCATTTGCAGATCGGGTCTGAGCTGCGGTTTACCCCGGAGGACTTCGAGGCAATCCAAAGGTTGTACCGCAAGCCAGAGGTGACCCCTAAGATGCACCGAAGCAGGCCGAATGTAGGCACCAAGGCAGATCGTGCACGGGCCAAGGCTCAGTCCGCAAAGAGTCCGCAGCAGGTCCACAAGGGGGCGACTTCACGCAGGAACAGCCAACCGCAAGAACCCCTAGAAATCAACGATCCCAACAACTCATGACACCACGCAGGTATATAAGGTACATTCCGCTTCAACGTCTAGATTTTTGTTTGATGGAAGAATGCCGCACCTGCAGAACGGAGGGCGGCATTTTTCGTAGTGTGAATGCCGAGGCATTCCACGCGATACGACAACCGCGTGGGATGTATCGGGATATGACACCATGAGCAGGAAAGAACAATAAGGGGGAAATTGTTATGACCGAACCACATCAACCACCTGCCACGCCCGGCGGGCCGCCGCAAAATACCGGCCCGCACAATGCTGCGCCGGACAGCCCACCGGCCGCTGGCACGGAGAACGCCGGCCACAACGAAGCCGGGGCAAAAAGTACACAGGTGTCCACTCTTTTCAGTTCCTTTGACTTCAAATCGCTGATTCCCGGGGCCCTAGTGGGGGCCGTTTCCTATATGGCCGTTCTCATCACGGCACTTCTCTTTCTGATTCTGGCTTTGATAGGTGTAGCCGTCAGCAACGGCGGCAACACCGAGATACCGTCCAATTCAATGGTGTCCGGCGACAGCACAATGCCGTCTCCGTGGTCCCTGCTAGGCCAATTCGCTGTTCAGTTGGTGGTCATGAGCCAGCTTGGCGCGCTTGGCTCAAGCATCGACGCAACCATTCCGTTCGTCGGTAGCGTGCACGGTTCGGCGTCATTCTTTGCTGTTCCACTGTTGCTGACTGCCATCTCGGTTGCGGTCCTGTTTTTTGCCGCACGGTTTGCCGCCAAGCGGTCCGCGGCCCAATCCACAGCCGGATTCTGGATCGAGGCAGCGACAGCAGGCCTCGTTTTCACTCTCTTGGTCAACATCATCGGGGCGATCTTTGCTGTAAGCCTGCCGATTCCCAATGTGAAGATCAGCCCGATCGGGGCAGTGACTTTTGGCTCTGTGGCGTTTGCATTGATCCTCGGAACTCTCGCCGCATATTTGGGGCGCGTGTCAGGTACGCCACGTTTCTCCGTCCGCAGCGGGCTGCGTGCTGCAATTGGCCGGGCCTTTGAAACTGTGGCGGTTCACTATGGTGTATTCCTTGCCATTGCGATTCCCGTCCTGGTGATTGCCATCGGCATAAAGTCCGGATGGCAGGCCTCACTCTCATCGCCCTTGTGGGCGCCAACGGCAGGCTTTTTCATGTTCGGCCTGGGCCACCTGAGTGCCGTCAGCCGCACCTGGAATTCCGGTTCAAGCATGTCTTCATCGTCCAATTCTTCAGGTTCAGACATCAGCTTTGGATTTGGAAACGCGCTCACCCAGTTCGGTGTCCCGGGTTGGGCAGGGTGGTTGATGCTTCTCCTGGCGCTAATTTCCGTCGTGGTGGCTTCCGTCTTCTGGTACCTCCGCCGGGGGCCGGTGGTGAGCAACAAGATCGCCGACTGGGTAATGCTCCCTGCAGCCTTCCTCGTTGTCGGGACGCTGATGACGTGGCTCAGCGGCGTGACGGGGACTTTCGACGCCGGGTCGTTGGCTTCGGGCGCCGTCAGCATGACGCTGGCGTGGTGGACGCCGTTCTTCCTGCTGCTGTGGGGCGGCGCAACGGAAGTTTCAGCACGCTATCTGGCGCCCCAGTTGAGCAGGTACGTGCCTTTGCCCTTGGCGTACAAGATCGCTCCTGCCCAGCCAGTCGTCGCGGAACAGGTTGCCACTGCGGCCGTTGACGATCCAAACGGGACGGCTGCCGCTGGAGCCTACCCGGCACTGTCACCGAGAGAGCCCATGACTGCCCAGGCAAAGCGCAAGCTTGGCCTGATTTTGGGGGCAGCCGGTCTCGTCGTCGTACTGGTTGTCGGTGGGTTTATCGCTGTCGATGTGATCAAGGGAAACAATGGACCCGACAAGGCCGTTGCCAGCTACCTCCAGGCGCTGCAGAATGGCGAGGCGTCCAAAGCGATGGCCATCGCCGATCCCGGCGTTGCCAATGATCAGCGGGTTCTTCTCTCTGACGAGGTCTATTCCAAGGCGGCCAAGCGCATCGACAGGTTCGACATCGTGTCGACGAATATCTCCAACGACAAAGCCAACGTGGTTGCCGATATGTATCAGGACGGCCGGAAACAGCAAACGACCTATAGTTTGCGTAAGTCCAACCCGGAGTTTTTGGATGACCACTGGGTCATGGAGTCTGCGCCTCCCCGGAACCTGCGTATCTCCTCGGACACCCCGGTGAAGACGGTCCTGATCAACGGACAGCCAGTTGACGTTAACCTTGCCGACAATCGCTCCGTGACCTACCCTGCCTTGCCCGGCGAGTACACGGTGGAGTTGCCGTCCTCGGAGAAATACCTGACGGCCCCGAAGCTGACGGCGATGGTGAACATCGGAACTGTTTCAACTTCCCCCGCGGCCAGCCTTGAGGTGGAAGCTTCCGAGACCTTGAAGTCGGAGGCGATGGCCCAAATCGACGCCTACCTAGCTGAATGTGTGAAGTCCACCGAGGCCAGGCCGGCCAACTGCCCGTTGAACAGCTACAGTTCGTCGCGCTATACAAAGAACTTCCGCTGGGCACTCACCACCAAGCCCACGTTCGTTGTGAGCAAGGGTTACGGCACTTCCCCTTGGCGTGTCCGCACGGAGACTCCCGGTAAAGCGACCGTCACCTATGAGAAGGACAACTCATATGGATTCGGGACTTCTGATTGGAAAACTACAACGGACACCACCTCAGTGTCCCTGAGCGCCAATATCAGCGTGGAGGATGGCAAAGTGAAGCTGTCTTTCAACAGCTACTAGGACCCGTGGCGCTATGGCGGGGTCTCTGACACTACCGAAGTTTCGCTGACATCAGAATCCATAAAGTTGAGGCCCTTCCCGGCGACCCGGTAAGGGCCTCAGCTTTATGAAGATCTTGGGGGTTTTATGGACGGCGCATCTGAAAAGCGGCCACGGAACAGCTGACGATTCGCCGCCGGGAGGCGGGAACTGCCCCTCTTAGAGCAACACGCCGCACCGGGCGGCAAGCGCCTCGGCTTCTGCTGGCTTAATCAGTTTTCCAAGTCCCGACCCTACTCATCCTCGAGTGCGGCGCTGACGCGGTGGCCGCCGTCGAACACTGTTCCAGCCGAAGACTCCGGACACCTTCTAGACGGCAACTTCATGATGCGCCAGGGTTCCGCGCGGAAGTCCTAGAGCGGGATCTCGCCGGCACTGGTTCGTAAGCCACCAGGAGGCCCCTGAAGGTGCCAAGAGATGGCGTTGGATGCCGTCGTGATCCAGCCGGTGAGGGTGAGGTGAACCGGGCTGTTCCCGGAGAAGAGAGGTCCTGTCCTGCTGTCAGACAGCGAATATTACCACCGAGTAGGGTTTGACTTGAAATCCGCGCCAGTTTAGGCATGTGGAGGTTGCGGAACGGTTACAGTTTGGCCAGCATGTCCCAACATCTGGACACAATGTGGGTAGGCTTACACACACATGTAGGCAACGTCACAGTAGGAAACTGTGCCTGTGCCTGGGGGAAATCACGAATTTCCCCTGCTCAACTCCACGACTCATAGGAGGCGGAATGCGTTTCTCGCGCACTTCCAAAGCTCTAGGCGTAGCGGCGATCATCGCCCTCGCAGTGACCGGTTGCGGCGGCGGTGGCGGCAGCAATACGAACAGCTCAGCCGCAACTGACCCGAACAAGGTCATTTCCGCATACAGCAACGAACCGCAGAACCCGCTGCTCCCCGCCAACACCAATGAGGTGTACGGTGGCCGCGTCGTCGAGCTGCTGTTTGAAGGCCTTCGTGCCTACGACTCGGACGGTAAGCCCGTCAACGCGCTGGCGGAGTCGATCGAAACCACCGATTCACAGAACTGGACCATCAAGGTCAAGTCCGGCGCCAAGTTCACCAACGGTGAGGCCATTACGGCCAAGACGTTCGTTGATTCCTGGAACTTCGCCGCACTGAGCACCAACCTCCAGAACAACGGCTTCTTCTTCGAGTCCATCGAAGGCTACGCCGACGTCAGCGCCGTCACGGAGACCACCAGCGCCGACGGCAAGAAGACCTCGACGCCTGCTCCTACGGCCCAGACCATGTCCGGCCTGGCCGCGACTGACGACCAGACCATCACGGTCAAGCTCGCTCAGCCCGAAGCTGACTGGTCACTGCGCCTTGGATACTCCGCCTTCTACCCGCTGCCTTCCGAGGCTCTGAAGGACCCGAAGAAGTTCGGCGAGAACCCGATCGGCAACGGCCCGTACAAGTTCGAGAAGGAAGGTGCCTGGGTACACGACCAGTCCATCTCCCTGGTCAAGAACGCTGACTACACCGGCCCGCGTGCTGCCAAGAACGGCGGCGTGACCTTCAAGTTCTACACGGATCCGGGCCCCGCATACACGGATCTCCAGGCCGACAACCTCGACATCACTGACGTTGTTCCCTCGAACGCTTTGAAGACTTACACCACGGACTTCCCGGACCGTAACTCCACGCGCCCGAACGCCAACAACGCAACGTTGAACATCCCGGGCTACAACCCGAACTTCCAGGGTGAAGCCGGTCTGCTGCGTCGCCAGGCTCTGTCCCACGCCATCAACCGAGAAGAGATCACCAAGGTCATCTTCAACGGCACGCGTACCCCGGCCACCGAGTTCACGGCTCCCGTGCTCGACGGCTACAACGACGCCATCCCCGGCAGCGATGTCCTGAAGTTCGACGCCGCCAAGGCCAAGGATCTTTGGGAGCAGGCCGAGAAGATCAAGCCTTACGACGGTTCCAAGCCCCTCCTCATCGCCTCCAACACCGATGGCGGCAACAAGGAATGGATCGACGCCGTTGCCAACGGTTTCAAGAACAACCTCGGCATCCAGGCTGAAATCCAGCCGTTCGCGAAGTTCGCTGAAGTTCTGGACCTGCGTAAGTCGCAGTCCCTCCCGGGCCTGACCCGCGCCGGCTGGCAGGGTGACTACCCGTCGCTCTACAACTTCCTCGGACCTGTTTGGGCAACCAACGCATCGTCCAACTACGAGAAGTACTCGAACCCCGACTTCGACAAGCTCCTCAAGGAAGGCCTTGCAGCCAAGACTCCGGAAGATGCCAACAAGAAGTTCAACGAGGCACAGGAGATCCTGTTCAAGGACCTCCCCGGTCTGCCCTTGTGGTACCGGGCAACCCCGATCGTTTGGAGCAACAACGTTGTCTCAGCTGAAACCGGCTGGAACGGCGGCATTCGTTACTTCGACATCGAGGCCAAGTAGTCCTCAGGATCTGAACTTGCCTTAGGGCAGCGGGGGTCCGGCCAAAGCGCCGGGCCCCCCTTGCTTGCTTGGCAGGAAGGCACACATGACACACCAATGCCCGACCACCGGAGAGGGGTGACCCGTGGTTCGCTTTATTTTCCGTAGGCTCCTGCAGGTCATCCCGGTATTCCTGGGGACAACGCTCCTCGTTTACTACATGGTCTTCGCACTACCTGGCGACCCGATTGCAGCCCTCTTCGGAGATCGCCAGCCCCCGCAGAGCGTCATCGACGCCCTACGGGCCCAGTACAACCTGGACCAGCCCTTCTGGGTCCAGTACGGGCTCTTCATCAAGAACCTTTTCACCTTTAACCTAGGCGTTGACTTCACCCAGCAACCCATTGCGGACTCCCTGGCGAGGGCTTTCCCTGTCACAGCAATGCTTGCCATTGAAGCCCTCATCATTCAGGCCGTCTTCGGTATTGCCTTCGGTGTCTTCGCCGGTCTGAAGAAGGGCAAGCTTTTCGACTCCACGGTTCTGGTCGTTTCCCTCCTGGTGATCGCAGTTCCCACCTTCGTTCTGGGCTTCGTCTTCCAGCTCGTGTTCGGTGTCCAGCTCGGCTGGGCCAAACCTACAGTGGGCGCCAACGCCGATTGGGGCAACCTGATCCTCCCGGCAGTCGTGCTGGGACTAGTGTCCTTCGCCTATGTCCTCCGCCTGACTCGAGCCTCTGTCAGTGAGAACATGAACGCGGACTACGTACGCACTGCTACGGCAAAGGGACTGTCCCGGCCCCGCGTCGTGGTGGCCCACATCCTCAGGAACTCGTTGATCCCGGTGGTGACCTACCTAGGCGCCAACCTTGGTGGCCTCATGGGTGGTGCCATTGTTACCGAGGGCATCTTCAACGTCCCCGGAGTGGGTAACAAACTCTTCCAGGCAATCGCACGCAGCGAGGGACCTACCATCGTCGCCATTGTGAGCGTCCTGGTCCTGGTTTTCGTTATCACCAACCTCTTGGTTGACCTCCTGTACGCCTGGCTTGACCCGAGGATCCGCTATGACCAGTAATAATGAACACTTTGTGGCTCCCGTCGAGGAGACACCGCTTCTGGCCACTGACGCTGTCAAAACTGATCAGGCGCCCCTAAGCCTCTGGGCTGATGCCTGGCGCAAGCTTCGCCGCCGCCCCCTGTTCATCGTCTCCTCGCTGCTGATTCTGCTCCTGGTTATTGTTGCCGTGTTCCCGGGGCTGTTCACCAGCGTCGAACCCAACAACGACTGCCAGTTGGCCAACTCCGAGGGCTCGCCCACAGCCGGCCACCCGCTGGGATTCACCCTGCAGGGTTGCGATGTCTATTCCCGCGTAATCCACGGTACGCAGGCTTCACTTTCCGTCGGTGTCCTGTCCGTGCTTGCCGTCGTCATCATTGGTGTCACCCTCGGTGCGCTTGCCGGCTATTACGGTGGCTGGTTGGATTCCGTCCTGGCCCGACTGGGCGACATCTTCTTCGCGTTGCCGATTATCCTCGGTGCCCTTGTTATCACGCAGCTCCCGTTGTTCCGTGAGAACCGGAGCGTCTGGACCGTGGTCCTGACAATATCCCTGCTTGCGTGGCCGCAAATGGCACGCATCACCAGAGGCGCGGTTATCGAAGTGCGCAACGCGGACTTTGTGACGGCCGCCCGATCACTGGGTGTTTCCAAGTTTGGCGCCTTGGTCAAGCATGCGCTGCCGAACGCCCTGGCACCCGTCATCGTCCTTGCCACCCTGGAATTGGGCGTCTTCATCGTCCTGGAGGCCACCCTGTCCTTCCTGGGTGTCGGGTTGCCTGGCAGCGTCATGTCGTGGGGTAACGACATCTCCGCGGCCAATGCATCCATTCGTACCAACCCGGGAATCCTGCTTTACCCGGCAGCCGCCCTGTCCATCACCGTCCTGAGCTTCATCATGCTTGGCGACGCCGTCCGCGATGCTCTTGATCCCAAGAGCCGTCAGCGCTAAGGAGGCGAACATGACTTCTGCCAACATCAGAATTGATGAAGCCACAGCACCGGTACGGCCCATCTTGGAAATCAAGGATCTGGCCATCACGTTCAAGACCGGTTCCGGGGAGGTCAAGGCGGTAAAGAACGCCCACTTGTCCATCATGCCGGGCGAAACGGTCGCCATTGTGGGGGAGTCGGGTTCAGGAAAGTCGACGACGGCGCTAGCCGCCATCGGCTTGTTGCCCAACAACGGACGCGTCTCCGCCGGGCAGATACTGCTCGACGGCGAAGACATCGCCCACGCTTCGGAGAAGCGCATGATCGAGCTCCGTGGCAGCCATATCGGCATGGTTCCCCAGGACCCCATGTCCAACCTGAACCCTGTATGGAAGATCGGCTACCAGGTTCGTGAAACGCTCAAAGCCAACGGGCGGCCGGATGGCCCGGACGACGTGGCCAGGGTGCTTGCTGAAGCCGGCCTCCCGGACGCTGCCCGGCGTGCCAAGCAGTATCCGCACGAGTTCTCCGGCGGCATGCGTCAACGCGCCCTGATCGCCATCGGCCTGAGCTGCCAGCCCAAGCTCCTGATCGCCGACGAACCCACGTCGGCGCTGGACGTGACTGTGCAGCGCAGGATCCTGGACCACTTGGACAAGATGACCACTGAGCTTGGCACTTCCGTGCTGCTCATCACGCACGACCTCGGCTTGGCTGCCGAACGGGCTGACAAAGTCATTGTCATGTACCAAGGCAATGTTGTTGAGGCGGGTCCCTCTTTGGAGCTCCTCCGCAATCCGCAGCACCCGTATACCCGCCGCTTGGTGGAGTCGGCGCCGTCCCTGGCATCACGCCGCATTCAAGTGGCTAAGGAGCAGGGCGTGGATGCCGGTGACCTGTTGGCACCTGTGGCAGCAGCGCAAAGCCGCGTCCAGGACGAGATCCTCCAGATCAAGAACCTGCGTAAAATCTACAAACTGCGTCAGGGGCTGGGTCAGACCTCCGATTTCGCTGCTGTTGACGATGTCAGCTTCTCCGTAAAGCGCGGGACCACCACGGCTATCGTGGGGGAGTCCGGATCGGGCAAGTCCACTGTGGCCAAAATGGTTCTCCAGCTGGAAAAGCCGACTGAGGGCCAGATCATCTTTGACGGCGTGGATACTGCGGGGCTGAAGGGTAAGGAACTCTTCAAATTCCGTCGCCGCGTGCAGCCCATCTTCCAGGACCCCTACGGTTCCTTGGATCCGATGTACAACATCTTCAGGACCATTGAAGAGCCGCTGCGCGTACACAAGATCGGCAACGCAGCTAGCCGTGAGAAGAAGGTCCGGGAGCTTCTGGACCAAGTGGCCCTGCCACAGTCCATGATGCAGCGATACCCCAACGAGCTCTCCGGTGGCCAGCGGCAGCGCATTGCCATTGCACGTGCCCTGGCCTTGGATCCGGAAGTCATCATCTGCGATGAGGCGGTCTCGGCTTTGGACGTCCTTGTCCAAGCTCAGGTGCTGAACCTGCTGGCTGACCTTCAGGACAACCTTGGCCTCACGTACCTGTTCATCACGCACGACCTCGCGGTGGTGCGTCAGATCGCGGATCATGTCTGCGTCATGGAAAAGGGCAAGCTCGTGGAGACGGGCAGCACGGATGACGTCTTCGACAACCCGCGCGAGGCCTACACGCAAGCACTCCTGGATGCCATTCCGGGCGGTTCGCTGTTGTTGCCACCCGCGGTGGCCTGACCGGCGTCGAGCGTTTGACGGCTGTTTAGCAGAAGAGCCGGTGGTTCCCCGAGAAGGGAACCACCGGCTCTTGCCGTTAACTTCGTGTTGTGAGGCCTGCTGTGCACGTCATAAAGCTCGCGAAGCGTGCAGAGCGGGCCTCACAACGCACGCTCTACTGCGCAGGTGCAGATTCAGGTGCAGGTGCAGGTGCTGAGGCGGAGCTGTCCGGGCGGGCCGTGAGGCCAAGTGAAGTGAATTCGCGAGCCAGTGCGGCGCCTAACTTTGCATGCCCGGCCGGCTTCAAGTGCACGCCGTCCTGGAGATCCCCGATTGCGTTATAGCGGGTGAGCCAGTCGCCCGCGCTGACGAAAGGTATGCCGTGCTTGGCGGCAATACGGCCTAGAAGGGCATCGATTTCAGTGCGGCGTCCGCCTCCGTTACTCACGCCCCTGGCAAGGGTTCCAATCATGGCCAGGGTGGTGCCCGGGTAGCGTTTCTTCAGGGCTGCGAGAAGCCGCTCGGCGTTGCTGGTGATCTGGGCGTCGGTGGCGCGTTGGGTGGCATCGTTGCCGCCCCCCTGGACCACGATCAGCGGTGGATCCCCGAAGGGCAATACCCAGTCGCCGCGCTGCAACGCGTCCATGTAGTTGCCGGTCTTTCCGTTGGTGGCCACGTACCCGGTGCCGCCCATACCGACTACGTGCAATTTGTAGCCCATGGCTGCGATGCCCTGCTGCGGCCAGGAATCGTTCGGCATGGACTGGGAATCGCCAATAAGAACCGCGGTGTGCCGCACGTCGGCGAGAACCAGTTCGCTGCGGTTGTTCGCGGGGTTCTTATACAGGGATCCCACGGGCAGGTTGAGTGAACTGGGGGCAGGTGCAATCCTGAGCGGTTTGTCTGCGGCGGCTGTCTGCGCAGGCCCGGGCGCGGTCGATCCAGAGGGGGCGGTCATTGGTGCTGGGCTTGGTCCGCAGCCTACCGTTAGAACGCCAATGGCGATCAATGGTGCGAGCATACGGAACACGGCCGGAGCTTGTCGCATCGTTGTTCTCCACGTGGCACTGGTTCTGCAGCCCATCATGGTGCACAGCGCGGGGAAAATCCAGCATCTGGACTTGCGTTTACGTAACAACACAACAGTGTGAGCAGGGCCACATCCGAGCACTGAATAGCTTGCTTTTTAGGCTCAGAAATGCAACTGCGTTTAGACTGGATGCAGGTGCCCTGTGTCCCGGGGTCTTTTCGCTGTGTGTTCCGATCAAGTCGATCAGGTATGCGCGCGGATACAAACAGCTGACTTCACCACTGAATCGAGTCATTAACGCATGTCTGAAACCATCACCAACACTGCGTCGCGGAGCGATCTGCGCAACGTCGCGATCGTCGCACACGTTGACCACGGTAAGACCACCTTGGTCGACGCCATGCTCAAGCAGACCAACTCCTTCGCTTCCCATGGTGAGGTTGAGGACCGTGTCATGGACTCCGGTGACCTGGAGCGCGAAAAGGGCATCACCATCCTCGCGAAGAACACCACGGTTGCCTACAACGGCCCGTCGTCCAACGGCGAGACCATCACCATCAACGTCATCGACACCCCCGGCCACGCCGACTTCGGTGGCGAGGTAGAGCGCGGTCTCTCCATGGTTGACGGCGTCGTCCTGCTGGTCGACTCCTCCGAGGGCCCCCTGCCCCAGACCCGCTTCGTGCTCCGCAAGGCCCTTGCCGCGCACCTTCCGGTCATCCTCCTGGTCAACAAGACCGACCGTCCCGACGCCCGCATCGACGAAGTTGTTCACGAGTCCATGGACCTGCTCCTGGGCCTCGCTTCGGACCTCGCCGACGAAGTTCCGGACCTGGACCTGGACAAGGTTCTCGAAGTTCCCGTCGTCTACGCTGCTGCCAAGGTTGGCCGCGCGTCCCTGGATCAGCCGGCCAACGGCTCTGCTCCGGAGAACGAGGACCTTGAGCCTCTCTTCAAGACCATCATCGAGCACATCCCCGCTCCGACGTACAACCCGGACGGCGTGCTGCAGGCACACGTGACCAACCTGGACGCATCCCCGTTCCTTGGCCGCCTCGCACTGCTTCGCATCTACAACGGCACGCTCCGCAAGGGCCAGACCGTTGCCTGGGCGCGTGCTAACGGCGAGCTCAAGAACGTCAAGATCACCGAGCTGCTTGCTACAAAGGCCCTGACC
The DNA here is from genome assembly GCF_059759005.1 of Paenarthrobacter sp. GQ52. NCBI lineage: Bacteria > Bacillati > Actinomycetota > Actinomycetes > Micrococcales > Micrococcaceae > Paenarthrobacter > Paenarthrobacter sp. GQ52. Next base: position 4,826 of record NZ_JCAXEJ010000030.1, on the reverse strand, counting down.
CGTGTTCCTGCCGAGTCCGCTGGCCCGGGTGAAATCGTTGCTGTTGCCGGCATCGAGGAAATCACCATCGGTGAAACCCTCACGGACGCCGAGAACCCGCAGCCGTTGCCGTTGATCACCGTGGACGATCCCGCGATCTCCATGACCATCGGTATCAACACCTCGCCGCTGGCCGGCAAGGTCAAGGGTGCCAAGGTCACGGCCCGCCAGGTGAAGGATCGCCTGGACAAGGAACTGATCGGTAACGTCTCCATCAAGGTGCTCCCCACCGAGCGTCCTGACGCTTGGGAAGTCCAGGGTCGTGGCGAGCTCGCGCTGGCCATCCTCGTTGAGCAGATGCGCCGCGAAGGCTTCGAGCTGACCGTGGGCAAGCCGCAGGTTGTCACCAAGACCATCGACGGCAAGCTGCACGAGCCGATGGAACACATGACCATCGATGTGCCCGAGGAATACCTCGGCGCCGTCACGCAGCTCATGGCTGCCCGCAAGGGCCGCATGACCAACATGGCCAACCACGGCACCGGCTGGTGCCGCATGGAGTTCATCGTCCCTGCGCGTGGCCTGATTGGTTTCCGTACCCGGTTCCTGACGGACACCCGTGGCGCCGGTATCGCTGCCTCCATCTCGGAAGGTTACGAGCCGTGGGCAGGACCGATCGAATACCGTACCAACGGTTCGATGATTGCCGACCGCGCCGGTGTTGTTACGCCGTTCGCCATGATCAACCTGCAGGAGCGCGGTTCCTTCTTCGTGAAGCCCACCTCCGAGGTTTACGAAGGCATGATTGTTGGCGAGAACTCCCGCGCTGATGACATGGACGTCAACATCACCAAGGAAAAGAAGCTCACCAACATGCGTGCCGCTTCCTCCGACACCTTCGAAAACCTGACGCCGCCGCGCGATCTCACCCTCGAAGAGTCCCTCGAATTCGCCCGCGAAGACGAGTGCGTCGAGGTAACCCCGGATGCCATCCGTATCCGTAAGGTCATCCTGGACTCCAACGAGCGCGCCAAGGCCAACCGCGCCCGCGCCAAGTCCTAGTCCTAACTGGCCTGAACCAGTTCGGAACAGCTGAATGAAGAGAGGAGCCGCCGGTTCGGTCCGTGGAATTGCCACGGCCGTGCTGGCGGCTCTTTTCGTTGCCCTGGCGGGCACCGCATTGCACCGGCAGACCGTACTCTGGTCCGGCGTCGAACTCCCTTGGGGCGTGGTCGCAGCCTTGCTGCTGCTGGCGTCCGTGCAGTTGTGGCTCGCTGCATGGTCCCGCTCGGTGATACCGACGGCGGTGGCAGGCGTGGTGAGCTATGCCGTCGTCGGCGTCCTGTCTTCAGCCGGCTCCGCCAAGCAGTTGATACTCGGCGACCTCGTGGGCAACGTGTGGGTCTTCGGCATCGGCGTAGTGACGTTAATCATGCTTATGGCTGTTAAACTGCTGGTTGTCAGTCCGCTGCGGCGCGGACGGACTGCCGACGCGGCGGTAGCGGTGGAACCTCTTTCGCCGCGATAACCATTGCCAACGGAATCTCGACGTCGGCCGTACGGGTCCTGATGGTGCAGGAACCTTCCGTAGTTCCCACCAGATAGCCCAAGGCGTCCGTCAACCCGTCCTCGATCCTGTACCTGACCACCACCCGGATGCCTGGTTCTGCGGCGAGGAGGAATTGTCGGGGCGGCAAGTTCAGGGGAGTCACCGTTTCATACTAAGACGCGGGCTAGGTTGGCGTCAGCGCACTGTTGGATAATAGGCTCGGAAGTTGAGTGCCCGGCATGATGCCGGCCGTATTACCCCGGCCATCGCCGGGACAAACCGTGGAGAGGTCTGGGACGTGACGTACGTAATCGCGCAGCCGTGTGTAGATGTCAAGGACAAGGCATGTATTGAAGAATGCCCTGTCGACTGCATTTACGAAGGTGAGCGTTCCCTCTACATCCACCCCGATGAATGTGTCGACTGTGGAGCCTGCGAACCCGTGTGCCCGGTTGAGGCCATCTACTACGAGGATGACACCCCGGAGGAATGGGCCGACTACTACAAGGCCAATGTTGAATTCTTCGACGACCTCGGTTCCCCAGGTGGAGCAGCCAAGATCGGCAACACAGGTAAGGATCACCCGTTCATTTCCGCGCTGCCCCCGCAGAACCAAGACCACTAGGCGGTAGTTTCGGTGATTTCAGCGGCGCCGGCTTTCGGCCTGAACCTGCCTGACTACCCTTGGGAGGCCATGGCGCCGTATGTCGCCACGGCTTCCACGCACCCCGGTGGCGCAGTGAATCTCTCCATCGGAACTCCGGTGGATCCCACCCCCGGGTTGATCCGCGAGGCTCTGGCCAACGCTGCCGATGCCCACGGCTATCCCACGGTTCACGGTACGGAGGCCTTGCGGGAGGCGGTTGTCCACTGGTTCGCCAGCCGTCGCGGTGTCCCGGGGCTGGACCCCAAGGACGTCATGCCTACCGTGGGTTCAAAGGAGCTCGTGGCGTGGTTGCCGTTCCTGCTGGGCTTGAGCGCAGGCGACGTCGTTGTGCGTCCCACCGTTGCGTACCCAACCTACGACATCGGCGCCTCATTGGCAGGTGCCACGGCAGTTGCCGCTGACGATCTGGATGACCTCGATCCCGCCACCCGCGCGAGGGTTCGGTTGATCTGGATCAACTCGCCGGGCAATCCCACAGGAAGCGTCCGTGACATCGAGTCGCTGCAACGGATCGTCGGCCAGGCCCGTGAGCTCGGAGCAGTAGTGGCCTCCGACGAGTGCTACGCGGAGCTGGGCTGGGGCGAATGGGATGCCCAGCGTGGCGGCGAAGCTGTCCCCAGCATCTTGGATCCCCGGGTTACCGGAGGTTCCACCGATGGCTTGCTGTGCGTCTACTCGCTCAGCAAGCAGTCCAACCTTGCCGGGTACCGTGCCGCGTTCGTGGCCGGAGATTCGGCGATCATGGCCAATCTGGTCAACAGCCGCAAACATGCGGGCATGATCGTTCCCTACCCTGTGCAGGAAGCCATGCGCGTCGCTTTGGGCGATGCCGGCCATGTCCTGGCCCAGAAGGACCTGTACCGCGGACGCCGCGAAAGGATCGTGCCGGCGCTGGAGAACTTCGGACTGAAGATCCACGAATCCAAGGCCGGCCTGTACCTGTGGTCCACGGCCGGCGAAGCCACGTGGGATACGGTGGCGCGCTTCGCGGAACTCGGCATCGTGGTTGGCCCGGGCGTTTTCTATGGCGATGCCGGCAATGGCTTCATCCGCGTGGCGCTCACCGGCACCGACGAACGAATTGATGCCGCCGTAGAGCGGCTTGGCACGGCCTCATAACAATGCTGTGACTTGCACCACTAATAGCGTTATTCCGCCAGTAACCGGACGATACGGATTAGTTCCGTAGGGTTACTGGCGGTAGCTTTTTAACTGACTATCAATGGTGGCCTTCTCTAAGAAAGCACTTCGGCCGTTGGAGCCCTGCAACAGTAGGGCCGAAGGCGGCGACACCAGAAGGTTGTTGGACAAGCGTTCGATAGAGGCCCTGAGGCCTCATGAAGGGGACTCCATGACTGAGACCACCAGCGCGACACTGCGCCATGCCGGCGGCGAACTCGAACTGCCGCGCATCAAGGTTGTAGAAGGAAACGAAGGTTATGACGTTTCCAAGCTGCTGAAGCAGACGGGCGCCGTCGCCTATGACCCCGGCTTCATGAACACAGCGGCCACCACCTCGGCCATCACCTACATCGACGGCGACGCAGGCGTACTGCGTTACCGCGGTTACCCCATTGAGCAGCTCGCGCAGCACTCGAGCTTCCTCGAAGTTTCCTACCTGCTGATCTACGGCAACCTCCCTTCTCCCACAGAGTTGGAAGAGTTTGATCAGAAGATCCGCCGTCACACGCTCCTGCACGAAGAGCTTAAGGGCTTCTTCGGCGGGTTCCCGCGTGACGCCCACCCCATGCCGGTGCTTTCCTCGGCTGTTTCTGCGCTGTCCACCTTCTACCAGGACTCGCTGGATCCCTTCAACGCGGAACACGTGGAAGTTTCCACCATCCGCCTGATGGCAAAGCTGCCGGTCATCGCTGCTTACGCGCACAAGAAGTCCATCGGCCAGCCGATGCTCTACCCGGATAACTCCCAGAACCTGGTGGAGAACTTCCTGCGCCTTAGCTTCGGCCTGCCCGCCGAGCAGTACGAAATGGATCCTGTGGTTGTGAAGGCCCTGGACCTCCTGCTCATCCTGCATGCGGATCACGAGCAGAACTGTTCCACGTCCACCGTGCGACTGGTGGGCTCGTCCAATGCGAACCTCTTCGCGTCGGTGTCCGCCGGCATCAATGCCCTCTTCGGCCCCGCTCACGGTGGCGCCAACGAGGCCGTGCTGAAGATGCTGCGCCAGATCCAGGCCGACGGCATCAAGCCCGAGGACTACATGGAGAAGGTCAAGAACAAGGAAGACGGCGTCCGCCTCATGGGCTTCGGACACCGCGTCTACAAGAACTACGATCCCCGCGCCAAGATCATCAAGGCAACGGCACACGAAGTTCTGGGCAAGCTCGGCGGCAATGACGAACTGCTGGACATTGCCATGCGCCTCGAAGAGAAAGCACTGGCTGACGACTACTTCATCCAGCGCAAGCTGTACCCGAACGTCGACTTCTACACCGGCCTCATCTACAAGGCCATGGGCTTCCCGGAGAAGATGTTCACTGTATTGTTCGCCATTGGACGCCTCCCGGGCTGGATTGCCCAGTGGCGCGAAATGATCAACGATCCCCAGACCAAGATCGGCCGTCCGCGGCAGCTCTACACAGGGGAGCCGGAGCGCAACTACCCGGCCAA